>CALQIT020000074.1 GCA_943330705.2 Streptomyces griseus | reverse complement strand
TAAAGTTGCGATCAGTGGCATCTTCAATGCGTCATGATTTTCCGCATAACTAGGTCCCTTAGTAATCGGATATGAACCCCATTGAGCATAATGGGCCTTCAACCAATCTTCAGTAATTTTCGAGGCAATCCAATCATGCAGAAAAACTGATAAGGTGCCTGAATCCAAATTGGGAACTGTTGATTCCACTTCATTGACTACAAAATTTACCTTTAGCTCGGCATTGACCACGGTGCGGGAGATCCGAATTGTCATTTGATTAGCCAACGCAATAAGAAATGCGTGTGGACTTAATAAGTTGGCATGAATAAGACGCTCACCCAAGCGTTTTGGGCTAATAATGTTTAAAGCTTCTTGCAAATCTTCCGGCAGCAGAAAGCCTGCTTGAATTAATAGTTTCCCCAACTGTGTTTCTTGATCGGCAATGTCTACGCCAACTATTCTGCCTTCGGCAAACGAAACTCCAGAAACGTCGCCCTTGTCATTTACAATATTTAGATGTCCGCTGGCGCCGGTCTCGACCAGCAACGAGTAGATAAATGGCAAATCGAAACCATGAACAAAATCCAAAGCTTCGATAGCTTTGCGCTTTTCTCGTGGTGTCACACTTTTTCTACTGAAGATTTGATACAACGCCTTGCGGGCGAGGACTTCCTCGCCATTATTTTCATCGACAGACTCTGAAGAAGCTTTCACAAGGGAAATGGCTTCCTTTAAATCAAATGGCTTCTTTAAAAATGAAATGGCTTTGGTCGTTCGTAAAGCATCCTTAACAAACCCAGCGTCAGTAAATAGTCCGCTCATCATGACAATATCCAAGGCCTGCGGGGGAAACTTCTTCCTAAGGTCTTGAACAAAATCAACTCCGCTTACGCCAGGTAATAGGCAATCAACAAAAAGCGCATTGACTGGGTTGCTCATAACGAACTCTTTTACCAGGTCAGGCTTCGCAGAAACAAAGACCTCGTAGCCTTCGCGCACAAAGGCCGCCTTCATTGCCGTTGCAATTGAATTATCGTCCTCAAGAATTGCTACATTTCCCTTGCTGTTCGACAAGCTAGGCCCCCGTATTTACCTATCGGCCTTCTTTGAAAATTACTTAAAAATACGGGCCAGAGCAAATTGCCAGGGAACTAGGCTTTAGTCCTTAGAAAAACTACGGTTTTTTCAGAAATTTAAAATACTTAGCTTCAACGACATCCATTTCCATTGGTTTACCGGCATCATCCAAAACATCCGGGGTCTTTGAAACCCCTTCTTCCGTGTATTCTCGCCCGTAACTAAATAAAATGCTTTTTTCAGATCCAGAATCTTCGTTGTAAAAGGGAACAAAAAATGAAATTACTTTTCCTGTGGCCGGAAGAAAACCTTGAACCATATTTATTTGGTCAACAATAATTTTGGGGCATTCGTGGTAAGTAATTGTCGCCGGCCCTGCTGTGCCAATCCACTTAATCCACTCACGAATTCCACAGGAATTAATACCCTTTACACTGCCCAATTGTAGCTCAACAGATGTCGCCCCAACTAAATTGTGTGGATTGAAATCGACATCTTCGTCAATGACGCCTGAAATCTGAACTTTCGCTGCCGTTCCCGTCTTATCAATCTTAATATCAAACTTAGCCATTCCGCCCCCCCCGCCAATTTTATCCCCGAATCAAACTGAAATTCGATGCAAACTTTTCTTAACATTAACACGTTGCCGATTGCTCATTCCTATGGGGATCACGGCACACACGGTTGTACATTGACCTGGGATAACCCCCAAATAGAGACCCGCCGCTTGTTCAAACATCAAAACAATGCCGATTCCTGCGCCAACACCATCACGAAAATGAATTGAGTCACCAACTCCATTTTTATAAACTTCTTCCATACGTGAAAGACATTGCGCTACATCCAAGGAACCAAAAGGATCAGTGCATGAAAGAACCAGCCGGTTATCTCCCACCACAGCCTTGAACGAAGCCTTATCTCCGCAGGCATAGCTCTTATCTAGCATTTTCAACCGCTGTGCTTCGCGTGGGGCATCATAAATCGCATTCATGTACATTTCTTCAAATATTGCTTCCGCGGCCTCAATCACACTGGCGCCTGAAACTTGCGCCACGAACCGCCCTAGCTCCATGCGCACCCGGTCCTTGTCATCAGGACTGCAGAACTCGGTTGCGAAGGATGCCTTAATATTCTTCACTAGGGTTGAAGCCCCATGCTCAAAATACTTCTGCGGCCCGCCCACCAGATTTGCGGCAATAAAGAGATCCTCATCAATAAGGTTTTTATTTATTTGAATGAAGTGATTCGCGCGACCCTGAATTAAACTGATGACCAAAGCCAGCGGGTCAAGCTTGTCACTAACAACAACACTTTTGGGTGTCCATTCCGTCATCGGGACTTCAAATTGAACAAATTCAACGAGAGAATCGTTCGACTCTGCTGAAGACGACAACCCATCAAAAAATTTAGGATCTATGGATTTGAATTTCATGAAACACCCTCAACATAATGACACATGAAAAATGTGATGTCGTCAATCAACGGAGCTTTTTGCCTGTAATTTTGAAAATTTTCTGCCAACAATCGAACCGATTGATCCACTGGCTGATAGTCCTTATTGGCTTCAATAATTCCTTTGATAAACTCTCGTTCACCCCAGCTGTTTTTTTGTGGGTCTTGGATGTCAGGTATTCCGTCGGTATAAAATAGAATCCGATCGCCAGGCGCTAGGGCAATCTGCGTTTGTGAATAGACGGTCTCACGATCCTGGCCTAGACGCGGGTTATTGACCTCATTCAATGGAATAAGGTGCTTCTTCTTTAAGGGCTCATCTGACTTACGAATTAAAAATGGTGCCTCGTGACTGGCATTTGAATAGGAAAAAATATGGGTTGTGCAATCGTAGCAGCCCAAGAAAAAAGTCATCATGATTCTTCCCTTAGAGACATCGTAAATTGCACGATTGAGAAGATCCAGAGCTTGAGCGGCGTCAACGTCAAGTCTTTCTATGATCGTCGCTGCTGATTTTGCAGCACTTGTAATCAGCGCTGCTGGCGCGCCATGCCCCGTGGCATCGCCAATCCAAAGAAATATTTTATTGCCAACTTCGCAGTAGTGCCACCAGTCACCACCACACTCACTGGCGGGCTCGTAAAAGCCAGAAACATGAAGGTCACCAATCATTGCCTCTGGGGCCGGGAACAAAGTCTCTTGCACCGTCTTTGCAGTTTTTAGCTCGGACTCCATGCGGGCTTTTTCCGCGGTCGCCAACATCAAACGAGAGACCTCGCCGGCCATTGCATTAAACGAATTCGCCAAGCTACCAATCTCGTCGGTACTCTTTACTTCTACGCGAATTTCAAAATGTCCTTCTGCAACCTTGCGAGTGGCATTGAAAAGCTCAGTCAAGGCAGAGGTCAATGACTTTGAAGCCACAATACCCACAATGACGACCCCACTAATCAATAGCACTGCCAAAATCAATGACATGCGAATCAAATCTTGTACCGCAGCCAAGGCCTGCTTTTTATCAACTAAGGAGATAACTGCAAGATTTCCAAACCCAGACTTTGCCACCGAGGCCAGCCAGACATTTCCGTCAATCGCCTTAATCTCACGGGTAAAGTCTGATGTTTTTGTTTCTTGCAGCTCTGCAAACGTTTGAGCATCAATGATCTCGGTCATTTGTTGAATATCCTGGCCCGGAGAACCAAAAAGAATCTTGCCAGCGTCATTGACTAAATAGACCTCAGCGCCCGTCGGAGTACGAAAGGTTCCCGCTAGTTCCGCCAAACGACTTTGCACAAGAAATACTACCTCTTCGCCGGCCTCTCCAGGACTTGGGTCTCGGACAACTCGCTCTGCAAAAATGACTCTGTCGTCACCATAGGGATTGATCACCATTCTTCCCTTTTGACTGACTTCCGCCAGAACTTTTGCAATTTCAAATCGGGAATTGATCAGGTCTTTGTGGTCATTGTCAAAAGTTCCAGCTATGCGCTCGGCCACCGACTTCTTATCAAATCCGAACTGAACCCCTGCCCGACCATAGGCCACAATCCAGTCCAACTTTGTATCAGACTGAGTAACGGCTTCAGAAACTGGCCCGAAGGACCTGGTATTTAAAAACTCCTGCATGATGGGCTTGCCAGCACCTAAAGCCGCATTGAGATCCGTCGTGGCTTGAGCTGAAAGAGTTTTTGCCACGGCCGAAGAAGACTCGAATACATATGCAATCTTATCTTTTTGAAAAACCTTAATCGCAACAACTAGATATAGCAGTAAGATGCACATAGAAACTATGAACAACAGACTCATAATCTTGTATCGAATCGAGAGGCCTCGGAACATGTTCAATCATTATGGGCCGACTTAAAAGCCCTGCCTAGTTTAAATAGGTCCGATCAGACCAACGTCCGTTTGGTAATTCTCAAGATATGCCGACGAGCTGAGTGGAAAAGGACTGTATGAAACTGCGGCCGCAAAACCCTGAACGAATTATTATGACATTGGCTATTGCCGCCATTGTCGCAGCTGCATATCTGCTGTGGGATGATTCGCTATTGGTTGGCTGGGAGGACAAATCAGATCTGCCCACCATCGGAAAAATTATCCAACCCAAACTTGATGTTCGCAAAAAAAGAGCAAAAAAATTTGTTTGGCGAAAGGCCAAGGAAACCGACAGCATGCATGCAGGAGATAGTCTTTTCACTGGCAATGAATCTTCCGCTACAGTTGAATTCAACGATGGTAGTCAAATTGAAATTGAGCCAAATTCTTTGATTATCTTGGGATCGAATGGCGATCAAATGAACTTGAATTTGAAGTTCGGAAATATCACTGGCACCTTGTCTTCGGATGCCAATGTGCAGGTGCAAGTTCGAGGTGACGAGGTCGAACTCAAACAAGAACCTGGAATGTCCTCTAAACTGAAAATCAACTCCAGCGGGGCAATTCATATCTTACAAGGTAAGATTGTTCCAAAATCAAAAAGAAACATTGTGAAAGTTGACAGAAAACCCGTAGTCATCAGTAAAGTTCTGACAACGACAACATTAGCTCCTTTTCTGAAAATTCCAAAAGCTCCGCCACCGCCTATCGTTGAAAAATACGAGCTAGTTCTGCAAACTTTAAGCCCTAAAAATATTGTTCACACAAATAGGGACATCGCTCTGTCCGGCAAACTGCAATTTCAGGGCAAGCAGCAAAAATTCAAAATTCAATTTTCTTCAACCGCGGATTTTGCTACCGTACTCAGCGAAGAATCCAGCGCCAGCCCCGAATTCAATCTAAATTCATATCCCGAAAGTGGAACCTACTTTGTTCGTGTCCAGGGCGAAAATGACCAAGGTAAAATCGTCGCAACTTCTGCGGTCGAAAAAATTGAAATATCAGTTCTTGCGGCTCCGGCGTTCACACAACCGAATAACGACTTTCAACTGAATTTAAAGCCTAGCTTAGATGGACTTCTTCCGACTCCGAACGAAATTGATTTTTCATGGACTTACACCAAGCCGGCAGCTTACTTGCTGCAAATATCTGAAGATCCTGAATTTAAAAATGTTCGCTTAGAATACCAGCCCAAGGGCTTGAGTTTTAAAGTTACAAATCTGCCAAACGGATCCTATTACGCCAGAGTCAAGGACAGCTCAGCGACAAAACCATGGTCCGCGAATTTGCGATTTTCAGTTTCCATTCTTTCTAAGGACAGACTTCCTGCCCCTTTGCTTTTGACAAAATCAGTCAGCGTCGAAGTTCCAACCGAGAAGCCGATTAATCTTGCTTGGAAGAAAGTCGATGGTGCTGCCAAATACATTTTGGAGCTTGCAAATAATCCTGAATTTTCAGGTGCCAAACAATTCCCTTCGACAAAGACAACCGTCCAGCTAGAAGAGGTTAAGAACGGGCGTCAGTTTTACCGAGTTACCGCGGCAACACAAAAGGGAACTCGCGGTGCTCCCTCTGAAACCGGAACAATTCTTGGAAAAGTCAAAGAATTAGAGCTTACCCAAGTGACCTCACAAACAGAAATCGGAAAAGACGGTGATTCAGTTCCCCTTGGAAAAGAATTTAATTTACAATGGAAGAACCTAAAAATTGCGCAATCCTACTTAGTAGAAATTTCTAAGGACTCTAAGTTCAAAGATCCTGTCAAAGCCGTGGTCAAAACAAATTCAAAAGCGATGCTTCTTAAAGACCCAAGCAAATACTTTTGGCGCGTAAAACCACTTGGTATTGACGGGAAAGACTTGGCTGGATTCTCTAGTCCCTCGGACTTTTCCTACGACTTTAAGATTCCGTTCTTAAGTTCGCCAGTCCTGTCCGAGCCCTTTGCCGACGTTACTTTGTATTTTCAAAAAGACGAAGGTGCAAATATTTGGCTAGAGTGGAAGGCCGTAAAACAAGCGCTCAGCTACCAAGTTGAAGTTGCACTCACACCTGACTTTAAAACCCTTTTATTTAAAAATACCGTGGCAACCCGCCGTTATCTAGTGAGAAACAAACTTCCCCAAGGAAAGCTCTACTGGAGAGTCAAAGCCTTGGGCGAGGCTGGAAAAAATTCAACCTGGTCTGAATCAAGACGAATGAGCGTTGATTTCGGCAGATTGCCGGCGGGTCAGTAGCATGACTTACGATCCAAAAATTTTCGACACTCTGCTTGAGCCCGTCTTTATTCTAAATGAAAGTGGCCAAATTTTATATGCCAACGAACCGGCCGCACTGTTAGCAGACATTTCAGTTCGTAAAATGACTCGCAGCCTGGCGCCGTTCACAAGTGTTTTTTTATTTGCTGAGCCCCTAAATAGCATTTCTTCACTGGCCACAGTGACCGATCCAACGCCGTATCAAGAGTTGTCTTTTACAAACACCGTCGGAATGACCGGAAAAGTGCAAATTACAATTCAGCCTTTTCTACGGGGCGAACAACCCAGCTGGCTTGTCTTCTTCCGCGATGTTACCCTAGAGGAAACTCTGCAGAAAAAATATCGGGCCGAACTTGGGCAAAAGGAAGATGTCATTAAGGACCTTCAAATTGCGCAGGAAAAGCTACAGGACTATTCCAAAAACTTGGAAGTCATGGTCGACGAGCGAACGGCTCAATTGCGGCAACTAAATCAAATGTTATCGGCCCTACTTGATAGCTTAGGCCAAGGATTTTTCGTTTTCAACGAACAGGGAAAATGCTTAGAAGTTTTCTCCAAGGCTTGCGAGCGAACTGTTGAATGTCGTCCTCCTGGAAAAGATATCTGGACGGTTTTAAAACTGAAAGAACGAGAAATCATCGGCTTCAAAAAATGGATGACAACTTTGTTTATGGAAATGCTACCGTTCGCAGACCTTGCCGCATTGGCCCCGATTAAGTTTCCAAACAGCCAGGGACGACACATCAATTTGGAGTACCACCCTTTGCGCAGTGGCAGTGGGAAGATTGAAGGCGTTGTTGTTGTCGCCACGGATGTTTCTGATTTGGTGGCGGCTAAGCTACAGGCCGAAAGCGAAAAAGCCCATGCAGGGATGATTGTGAGCTTGGTGCAGAATCGACAACAAGTTCTAAGCTTTCTACGTGAATCCGAAGTCCTGCTTGGCGATCTCCACCGACAAATGGAAATGCGCAATGATCTTGATCACGAAAAAGTCTTTCGCATTTTGCATACCCTTAAAGGCGGGGCAGCCTCCTTTTCAATAAAAAATCTAACGGATCAATGCCATGAATCTGAATCCAGCTTGCAAGCCTGGAAACAATCGCCCTCATTGGAGGCGCTCGCAGGCCTGGTAAATACGTGCACTAAAATCGACGTCCTGTATCGCAATTTTTTAGAAGAAAATAGCAGCATACTAACTCACAAAGATAGGCTCATTGAGCGCTGGATAGAGTTACCGCTTTCCAAGTTTACAAAATTTGAGCAGCAGCATCTGCAAGACAGCACCCTCGCAAAAAAAGTATTCCGTTCAGAATTCATCTTTGAACCCATTCAGCTGCACTTCGAACAGTACCAAAATATTCTAGAGTCCCTGGCCGAAAGGCATGGCAAACAGGTAAAGCCGATTCAATTTGACGGCGGCGATTTGCGAATTTTTCCAGACCCCTATCTTTCGCTATTTTCAACTTTTGTTCATGCTTTTCGCAACTCTATCGATCATGGTATTGAAGACTCTGAACTTCGCGTTGCGATGGGAAAAGATTCACTTGGGCTGATCGCAATTAAGTTTGCCCATCAGGACGATCTTTTACGAATTGAGATCTCTGATGATGGTGCAGGGGTTGACCCAAAACGAATTCGTGAACGACTACAACAAAAAGGTGTCGCTGTTGGGGAAGAGCCTGATCACCGTATCATCCAACATATTTTTGATTCGGAATTTTCAACCCGAGATAGCATCAGCGAAACCTCAGGCCGAGGCGTCGGAATGGATGCCATTCAAATAGTTGCCCAGGAATTGGGTGGACAAGCGGAAGTCTTCTCTCAAGTCGGTCGCGGTACCGTTCTCAGGGTTGAAGTTCCCTGGCTTGACTATGTTGAAAAAGGCGAGCGAATCAAAGCCGCAGGATAAGGTTACAAAACACAGTTTAGACTTTATCGCCGCCGTGCTTTACCCATACAGACTTAAGCTTCTCTTCAAAAGTCTTGGCGGCAAATGGCTTAACCACATACTGGCTGACACCTGCCAAAATCGCTTCGGTGACTTGATCCCGCTCGGACTCTGAAGTCAGCAAAACAAAAGGCAAAGTTGCCCAGTCCGAAGAAGCGCGAACTTGCTTCAGCAGCTCAAGCCCCGTCATTTTAGGCATATTCCAGTCACAAATTACAAGCTGAACAGGGCTTCCAGCTGCTTTGTTTTTTATTAGATGCTGAAGTGCCGATTCACCATCCACAGCTTCAATTAGGTTTTTAAAATTCATCGCTCGCAGTTGATTCTTCACCAAATCGCGAATCGTCGGCATATCATCTACCACTAGAATCTTTGTATCAGGAGCAAACATAGGTCGGCCTCCACCCTCAATGTAAGCGCAGCGCAAAACTTCTGTCACGACCAGATCAGTTGAGGATAGACCTAAGGCTTGATCCTTGAGGTCCAGATATAATCAGCCCTCGGACCCCAGCGAGGCGAAGGTGATAATTCTGACACCTGTTCAGATTCTGATAGGCCCTCAAGGTTAAGCATGGAAAATGTTCTGATATCCGAGACCCCACGGGCCCGCAGTCGATCTGGCAGACCTCCACCATACTGAATATGAAATTCACCAACGATTATCACCAGAATCTGCTCTGGATGCTCGGCAAGAAACCGGGAGGCCTGCCAAGCCATAGTATCATCCCAGGTACTCTGGGCTAAAAAGTAGTTCTCTACTTTCTCAGGGGCGACATGGCCGCCCATTGTTTCAAGAAAACGATCAAAGTAGTTAGCATTCCCCCGGGTGAAATCAGGCGGCAACAGAGCCTGCTCGGCAGCGGTTAAGCTAGCAATTCCACTTTTTGCTATCTTGCCGGTTAAAGCCCGAGGCGCATTGAGGGCCACGACAAACTCCCGGCCCCATTGTGGTAATCCGACTTGCTTACGATACGCAGAAAATGGAAATCCTTTTCCCCACTGAATTGCCGCTAAAAAGTCAGATTCGGCCAAAACACCCGACCGATACTGATCAACAACCGCCTGTTGCGGATATTCAAAAAACTCCATGCCAACACTTGTAAGAATTCCAGTTTTACTAATACTTTCAATTAGATACGACTGTTGAAGGGCTTGCTCAGCAGTGCCATGGTGCTCGCCCAAAATCAGCACGGCACCCGGTCGCAGACCCTCAAGAGCCTGGCCGATCTGCACTGGCGCCAAGTCATTGCCGCGAAATATCTGATTACTCGGAAAGCCATCAGCTGCAGGCGCCAAGGCCCAGGCAAAGCCAGAAACCCCGAAAAGCAATGTGAAAAGCAAAACTTTTGTCATCCCTGAGGCTTATCGCAAATGAGTGCATTTGTATATTGATGTTTGCCCGTCTATTTGTTAGATCTGGTTGCTCTTTTTTCACGAGGTAACGAATGGCTAAAAAAAGTGGACGTCTTATTGTAACTCTTGAGTGTACTGAAGCAAAGGCGGCTGGAGTTCCAGTTTCCCGCTACACCACGACGAAGAACAAAACCAAAACACCAGGCCGCATGGAGAAAAAAAAGTACAATCCGAATATGAAGAAGCACACTCTTCACCGCGAAACTAAGTAGTTCGCAATGATTTTGACGGACCGGGAAATTCTCGCTCATCGAGAAAAAGGCAACATAGTTGTTGAGCCGTTCCGTGCAGATTGCATGGGTTCGAATTCTTATGATGTCCACCTGGGAAAAACCTTGGCGCTGTATGCAGACCCTATTTTGGATGCGCGAAAACACAATAAAATTGAGTTTTTTGAAATACCCTCAGAGGGGTTCGTCCTGCAGCCGGATAAGCTTTATCTGGGTGTTACCGAAGAATACACAGAAACCAAAATTCACGTGCCTTTCTTAGAAGGTAAATCCAGCGTCGGGCGTCTGGGAATAGACATCCACGCTACCGCAGGCAAAGGTGACGTTGGTTTTTGCAATCATTGGACCCTTGAGATTTCAGTAAAAATGCCGGTGCGAGTTTATGCTGGAATGCCAATTGGGCAGCTGATTTATTTTGAAACCCGAGGCGAGGTTCAGACCGCCTATAATGTTAAAGCGTCGGCAAAATATAACGAAAAAACTTCAATGCCGGTCGAATCAATGATGTTCAAAAACCACTTCTAAAAATAACCTAGAGCTCTTTCCACTCAGTCCGCTCAGGCTAATCAGTCCGCTCTTTCCACTCAGTCCGCTCAGGCTAATCATAGTTATTTTGTTCGTCTCTAATATTTGGAAAAATAGCCTCGGCCTGTTCGATAGTTATCTCTTGAATCGAAGGTTGAATTTTTATCGCAAGCGCTTTTGCTTTGTCCTTAGTTGCCGTAGAAATTGTCCCCAATATTTTGGCCAATGAATCCCGACTGGCAGAGACATTCCAACCTTTTTCGCCTTTAGGAACCCAGAAAAGAATAAATTTTATTTTTTCCCACATTGTCGCCGGTGGCTTTTTGTAAAACAACAAGTAGGCAAACAGTCCCCTCAATTGCTTTTCGCTTGAAATACCACCGATTTCCGCCAGCAAAGTCTTGAAGGTAGGAAAGGCCTTCATCGCCTCTCTGGTATTCAAAACTCCATCGACATCGACATCATAAAGTTGAAAAATACCTTCAATGTACTGCGCTGCATGTGGGATCAATGCAAAATCACCCAAGCGAATTTGCTTTTCCTGATTTGGTAAATAGCCGCCAGCCGCAAACAAAGCCCGCAGAAAATCATTTTGCTCAGCTATTGGCAACGCGGACATTGCCGCCATAAAGTCAGGCATTGAGGAATAAGCCGCGGCGATATGGCCCTTATAATACTCAAAGGCACAGGTTGCATCCAAGGTGGAGTCTTCTTTATAGGGTGCCGCTTTTATGGGGCAGGTCTTCTCAAGATCTACACTTAAAAGATCATCCACCTGTAGGCCTGAAAGCAAAAACATCAGCAAATCGGTAGCCTCGCGAAAATCAAGATAGCTATTTCCATTTGACCTTGGCAGTAAAAGATTTCCATCACGAAACCGATTGTCTGCAAATTTTAGGTCCCCTGGATTTAAGATTCCAAGTTCTGAAGCAAGGGGCTTCCCGTCCGCCAAAAGACTGTTGACCTCGATTTTATTTATTCCTTGATAGCTTTTTATGCGGTCGATATCTTGCGCATAAGAGCGAATGATCAGCCGCACTGCCGAGCGACTTAGATTGATCAAAGTTAACGACTTGCGGTCATAGTCTAAGGATTTGCGAGCCAGCAAAATTCGACCTTTATCATCGACGGCTAAAGAAATTGGTGTGGAGATCGCAGCCTTGAACTCATTGATACCAACTGTTGGGGTCGCCTGTCCTAGATCCGACAAGACCTGCTCTGGACTTTTGCGCCCATCCAGTGGCAAGCCTGAAAAAATGATTTCCAAGAATCTTTGATTCTCAAACCAAGTCGCAAATTCGGTTCGCAGGACCTGAGTGGCCTCTCGCCCCAGCCCACTTGCTTTACTGCCTGTAAGTCGATGTTCCGGCGTAATTAGTATCTTCTGAAATAGAACCAGAGCCAAATCTTCAACCGTTTTGCCACTTACTTTGTCGGGCATAAGTTGGGCTGTAAAGCCTGCCTTCAATAGCCGATTCAGTTCAAAAAATGAAATCACGGGTTCTGGCTTTGCAAGCTTGCGATCGATCAGCGAATCCAACAAATCAGCACACTGCCGCACCATTTTTTCCAACGAACTTAAGCTTGCGCCTTCGTACAAAGAAAGTTTACGCAGGAAAAAGTAGTAATACATATACCGCGAATAAACTTGCGCACCAACGACCAGAAAATCAGACCACTGACCAGGCAAACGCCCAAGCAAGGAATCTTCATCCGAAAAAACAATATTCTTGGTTGCGATTACAACCGGAATATACTTTCTTAACGTTGGCGCCAGGAGCGTGCCTTCACGCTTTGCAACGATCAGTTTGTCCCACTCTTCAGCAAACTTAATAATATCATTCAAGTTGTAAGGCGTTTCCATGATCGTTCCCAAACGCTGGGCAAATTCAAGAATGTTCTTTTCTGCTGTTTCAAAATAATTTTGTGCATCAATTTCAGAGACCTCTCGCGGATCCCAAGACAGACCATAGACACTCACATAAGCTAGGAATCTTTCGATTAAAACACGAAAAGCATCGACCTTACTACGAGCCAAATCAAAATCGTCCTTTTTCCAATTTTCAAGACTGCCACCAAAAAAGACTTGTTTGATTTTCATAACTTCGATCAAAAAAGCATCCGACGGATGGAACTCAGGAAAAAACTTAGACACCGCCTCCAAAATTTCTAATAGCTCAGCCCTGGTTAAAATCGCACCTGGTTTGTCGCCGACCATTTCTCCGAGATAGGAAAATAAATCATCAATTGAACGGGCAATATAAATCAGCTCTGGGCCTCCGCCCACGATCTCTTTATTTTCAATAAAATAATGATAGCGCAAGTACTGAACATAACCGCGCCCGCCCAATAGCGTAAATCGCTTCCATTCCGTTGCCGCAATGCTCGCCTCATCGCCACCGGCTAAGCTTTTCTTCAACTTTTGCACCAGAGGCATAATTCGCCTTAACTCAGCAAGCCAGTCCCAGTTTCCGCTGTATAGCTTTGCCACTTCTTCGCAAAGGACGATGAAGTTTTGCAGCTGGTAAGACTGACCATTTTTTTCAATGGCCTCGCCAATTTCTTTTGCCGCCCGCTGTAGCTCTAAGTTAGTGGCCTCAAAGTATCGAATGTCGGCATTAAAAGACCGATAGCTTTGCAGATTCCACTTCATTGATATGATTTGCATGTAAGGCAGTAGTCGTATGCTAACCCTTTTCAGCAATCGTGCAAAGTCCGCCAAGCGAGACAACTCATCCCTAGTCATCGAATCGGCCGAGCCACCGACAAAAAGTTGCTTCAGGTGAAAAATTTCGACCAATAGGCGGTCTGAAATCTTAGTGTCTTTCAAAAAGTATCGCTCAAAGAAGTTGGCTAACTCACGTGAAAGAAAACGATCGGCATAGTTACCACGAGTATTTTTTTGAAACAAATCAATGGCGCTAGCAAAACACTCCCAAGTGGCGTCAATATCTTTTGCAGTGGCCGTCCCTTCCATAAACGCATCCATCACCGGCAACACATCACCTAGGCACTGAGTACCTTGACCCAGTTTCTGTTCCTTTTCCAAACTTGGAGGCAGCCCCTCATCTATTGGCAATTGGCAACCGGTTAAAACCAGCGGAAGGCCTACAATAGCAGGAAGTAGCCATCGCAATGTCCTAGAAGACATAACTAACCCCTCCATACATCCGATCGTTATAGCGAAACTGATTTAAAAATCGCCCGTCCCTTGCCGACTTTTCGGGATTATCAACACCCAGAATATCAACACCCAAGGTGGCAGACATTTGCCGAGCAGGCCAAATACTAACTTCGCCATTGATTAAAACGCCAGACTGATCAAAGTCCCTAATGTATTTGATCTGAGAAGTAAGGCGTTTTCTCAGCAGTTGAGTTTCAGTCTTCACCTTAAGCGAGACCGCGCTGGTGAAATCACTTCGATCTTCAAAGATCGATCCTTGCTCAACACCCTCGGCATCGTAATCCAAAATGGCGGGGGTTTGTATTCGCAAATAGGAAACAACAATGCCAACAGGCGATACAAAGTAAGGCAAATTTGCATCCATATCAGCAACAAGACAAAGAACGCGCATGGGCCTAGGTTGCTGGCGCACCCAGCTTCCGGTTGGCAATTCCAATTTCGGTCGATCTTCAAGGTAAGACAAAGTAAACCGACTTTGCGAAGCCAGATAACCAACATCCCCGCCTAGAATTTGATGATAGCCAACATCAGGACCGACAGTGACTTCGCCCGTCTGAGGATCCGTTTCTGGCAAAAACAGATACCGCTTATACTTTACCAGAAGCTTATTGATTGGCTTATAACCGTAACTGCCACTGTACCAAATTCCTTCGCGGTCCTGACCATAGCGAGCACGCGCGCCAACCCCGGGTTTACGAATCAACTCGGCCAGGTCAGGCATATCCATGGAGTAAACTAATTTTGTATCCGTTCCGGACATTGGAAAACTCTGTGAAGGTTCTTTGTACCAGCGATTTTCAGATTCAAGTGTACCATTTTTCACACGGATTTCTGGTCCCATCGTCGGAATAAAAATAGGCGAGCCAAACACCAAGAGATCTGTTTTGTCTTCCTTATACTTATAAAATACGCCAGTCAGGCCACCCGTTTCAGGTCGAAGCATATCGGGTGCATCCAGAGGCTGCCACAAGCCAAGCTTCCACTCTTGGTCCGCCGTACTCCAAAATTCTTTTTTGCGACCAACGGCAACCTGGACCCGCTTATCATTGAGATAGACTGAACTGTAAAGCTCATCCACACCAAAAATTGATCCGCCCCACTCCAAATATCGGCCCGCTCGAAAATCGACGACGTTCTCTATCCGTAACGAGTCATACTGAACTCTTAAATTTGCACTTATGGCCGAGTTTTGACTTAGCTTTGGTTTTGTTGGAATTAGTGTTGGGTACTTAAACGCTTCAAACTTTAGGTAGCCTTCAACCGTACTTTGCAGAGTTGAATCATCGAAATATAACGCGGCTTTCAGTTCGTTAGGAGCCAGCCCTAAGCTTTCTTGCGACGCAGAAGTTTGGCCAAGCGATTGCGATGCAAGCAAGAAAATGAGCCCAGTAGAGCATATACTCAAAACAGCCATAAATATAGGCTGACTGAAAAACCAGCGCAGTTCCCTCATATGGGCCTTACAGAATCTGAAAATCCTAATCAGGTCAATAATATACAGCCTCCTGCCTACCAAATTTACCAGTCTCCAATACAGCAGGAAACGGGGCTGATGCTCAGCTG
>CALQIT020000073.1 GCA_943330705.2 Streptomyces griseus | reverse complement strand
GGCACCGATTTGACTTAGATCTGTGCTGACCTCAAAATAGGTGGGCTGAGCAATTCCCGGAACGTCTGTCTTGAGGTCGGATTTTTCAAGAATATTTTGCAGCCAATGTTGAATATCATTTAGCTGCAGTGATATTTTTTTAGTAAATTTTTCAACCATGGCTTCAGGCGTCCAAGACAATTCCATAGTCTGTGGAGTCACTGAGCGACGACCACTGGCTTTGAAAGTCTGCTGCAGTTTTGTGCGTCGGTAGAAAAATTCTTAATTGAGGATGTTTTAGGGATTCCCACGATTGATGAATTCCAGAGACCCAGTTTTTAAAATCAGCAACAAGCGGCTGCACAAGAACCCACCGTGCCGGTAAAAGGTGCGTGGTACTGATCAAAAGCCCTTGATTTCCATCGATTGGGTTTTCAGGCAGTTCAAGTTCGCAAGCCTGAACAATTTTTTTAACCTGAGGTGAGGTCTCAAGTCGTTGATGCATTTTTGCCTTAGCAATTTGAAAATTTAGATACCAGTCCAAACGTTGCGACGAGCGCGAGGCCTCGAGCTGTGGAGTGGCCCAAAGTTCAGCGCCGGCATTATAGGAATTGGCTTGCGAGATGACCACTGCCATTGCTAAATCCTTTTTGCGACTTGGTCGAGAACCCCGTTCACAAAGCTACCAGATTCCGTAGACCCATATTTTTTTGCTAGGTCAACGGCTTCATTGATCGCAATATTTACCTTGAGCGGTTCGGCCATAAATTTCATTTCATAAATTGCCATGCGGAGGAGGTTGCGATCGACAATTGCCATTCGCCCGACCTTCCAGTGTTGGCTTGAGTTTTGAATTAAAATATCAATGGCTTCTTTATTTTTTTTCACGCCATTGAACAGAAGATCGGCGTAATCGATGACGGCTTGATCAAATTTTTGTTCAAAGACCTCTAAGAATTCTGCGTATTCAATTTGTGGGGCAAATTCAGTTTGAAACAGTATCTGCAGGGCGAGTTCTCTCGACTGTCTTCGCATCGCTATCCCCCCCGTAGTTGGGTTTTAAAATCAGTTGAGCCGGTTGATCATAAAGTTCCACGGGATTCAGATCCTCAAGAGTTTCGACAAACTCTTGCACATCCTTAAAGGTCCGATAAACACTGGCAAAACGAACATAAGCCACATCGTCTAAAAGACGAAGCTCTTTCATTACTTTCTGGCCTATCATTCGCGCTGGAACTTCCTTTTCCCCCCGATTGACAAACCAGGCGCTGATGCAATCAACGACCGCATCAAGTTGACTGGAGCTAATGGGTCGCTTTGAGCAAGAAGCCTGTAGACCACGTAATATTTTCTCTTTATCAAAGGGCTCCCGCCGTCCGTCTTTTTTCACGACGGAGGGGAAATTGAGGCAAAGGGATTCCATTGTCGAAAATCGAGCTTTGCAGGATAGGCATTCTCTGCGGCGTCGGATCACGCCGCCATCTTTTTGCTCTCTTGTGTCTAAAACTCGGTCCTCGTTGTGACCGCAGTAAGGACATTTCACCTGACAACCCCCAAAGCTGCTTAAAATGACGGTAGAGGCTGCTTTTGAGAGGGTCAAGCCCGTTGACTGAGCATAATTTCGCGTGTAGTCATTGGGGCGATGAAAATCATCCTATTTTACTCATTTATCTTTAAATTTATTCGTGAACTTGTCTTTGTCCTTACGTGCGCCTTATTTGTGCGACCCGTTTTGGCCGCTGATCAGCCGGTGGTGGGCCGTAAGGCCGCGGCAAAATACTTTGAAAAGGACGTCGCCCCCGCTCCTGAAAAGCAAAGTCGTGGCTCTGGCAGTAATTTTTTAATGTTACATTTGGGGACTTTTCAGAACTCAACAGCCTGGAAATGGAAAGGCGATGAAAAACGCTCAGATCTTGGTTCTGGTACCTACGGATTGACCTACTTCATCGGCGACTATGGTCAAAGTATGGACTTTAGCTTACGGGTTGATTTTAACGAATATAAATTGGATGACGTCAGGCCAGTAAAAATTAGCTTGTTGCCTCTTTTGACTTTTCCAAAAGCCGAAACCCATTTCCCTCTTTATTTTGGCATCGGGGCTGGAATTGGCGTTTTCACTCGGCAAGTTGAAGATGAATCGAATTTGTCCTTCGATTATCAATTGATGATGGGCGCTCGCTTTATGGACGTCATCGAAAACTTCGGTTTTTTTGCCGAGTTTGGAATGAAAAATCATTTGCAGCTTTTGTCCGATGGCCAGTTTAATGGCAACGCTCTTTCCGCCGGCGCCGTTTTTTCTTTCTAAAGTTAGGTGTAATGTGAAAAAGATCAGCTTGCACGGTTCGTCCAAAGTTCATCGGCTGTTGGTCGAAGCCGTTGTTGCGTCCCTGCACGAGGCCTTTTCTGAAAATCGTCAGGCCGATAAAGTCTTAGAGAAGTTATTTAAACAGCATCGGCAGTGGGGTGCTCGGGATCGAAAGTTTGTTGCCGAGTCGTTCTATGAATGTGTTCGTTGGTGGCGCAAATATTGGCATTTATTGCGTGAAGAGCCCTCGACGGAAAGGGCGCCATTATTTCGATTGTGGGCAATGCATTGGCTGATCACCGGGAACGAATTGCCGGATTGGCTTGAGTTTTCAAATATAGATAAAAGCGAAATATTGATGGCTGAAAAAAGTCATTTGCCGACAGCTATCGCCCAGTCGGTGCCGGATTGGCTGGATCAACGGGGACAGGAGGAGCTTGGATCCCGTTGGCCCAATATCTTGCAAGCGCTGAATCAGAAGGCGCCAGTTGATTTGCGAACCAATACTTTAAAATGCACTCGCGAAGAGCTGCGTCAGCATTTACTGAAAGAAGAAGTTGAAACAGATTTGATTCAAGATGTACCCACCGCTTTAACTTTGCGAGAAAGGCGGAATATTTTTACCTTGTCATCATTCCGCTCTGGTTTTTTCGAAGTTCAGGATAGGGCCTCACAAAAGGTGGCAACTTTATTAGAAGTAGAACCCGGTTTTAAGGTCATCGATGCTTGTGCTGGCGCCGGTGGTAAATCATTGCATCTAGCGGCTTTGATGAAAAATAAGGGTAAATTAATTGCGATGGATATTTATGAATGGAAACTAAAGGAACTGCGCGAGCGGGCATCGCGCAATGGTGTTGATGTAATCGAAACCCGTTTGATCGACTCGACTAAAGCTATAAAACGGCTTGCGGGTATTGCGGATCGGGTTCTACTCGATGTTCCGTGCTCGGGGTTGGGTGTTTTTCGTCGAATTCCAGATAAAAAATGGAAGCTTTCAGCTGACGAAATAGCTCGACTTCAAGTTTTGCAAAAGGAGCTTTTGCTTTCCTACTGCGATATGACACGGGTCGGGGGCAAGATGGTCTATGCAACTTGCAGCATCTTGCCATCAGAAAATGAAAAACAAGTGCAATGGTTTTTGCAGGAAAAGGGCCAACAGTGGACCTTGGAAGAGGAACTCCGCGTAGATCCCGATGAAGGTCGCGGAGATGGTTTTTTTGCTGCGCGATTTCTGCGAAAGTCTTAACACAGGACCGTTGAATTCCCGATTCATCGTCCGAGTTTTAATCCATGGTGCGGCGCAGAAGGCGATTCGGGTCTTTACAAGGCTAGAGGCAGCAAATAACTAAGCTTAAACATTTAGGGGGGATTTATGAAAGCAGCTTGGTTAAAGTTGGGAGTGTTGGCAATTGGATTGACGGTAGCAGCAAATGTTTGGGCCGTCGACGATGGATATTTTACGATTCAGGCAATTAAAGTCGAAGCTTTGGGTGAAGAAATTATCATGAACCCAGCGGCTGCCGGAATTGCGATTGGAACTCAGGCTTGCGAGGATTCAGATCCTTCTATTTCGCAGGCTTCGCCACCGAAGGCCGTGAAACCTCCTGTTGAGGTACTTCCTGGAAAAGCAAAAAAACCTAAAGATCCGACGCCAGCGCCAGCGCCTGTGGTTGTGGATCCGTTGGATGAGATCAATATCATCGTTGATAAAATTTTAAATCTGGGCAAAAAACTTTGGCAAGTGGTTGAAGCAGGAAAACCAGTTGTGAACTTTAGATCTGATGTTGCATCCGCACTTCCGGCGGGTTCTCGTTGTTGGCTTGATCTGCAAGGATGGAATGCTCCGAAATCTTATACTTATGGCGTGACCTTTGAAAACGCTTTTGGTGTGGACGTTATTAATTTTAAATACCGCGTGATCTATTTGTACGGTGGTACGGTAAACGGCGTTGGAAAGTACATTGGCTATACAACCATGCAACCAGTGGCCTTAGATGTCGCTTGGGGGTATAAGTTCAATGCGGCAGCTTCCGTTCCCACAGTTTTTAACCAAGGTACAAGGGCAAATCCTGTGGCCGCCATGCAGTTGAATATGAATTGGTCCATTGAAACTGTTTTGAAAAGAACAGAGCAAACTCAAGCCTACTTCCTGAATGGGAATGGCAAATTTGAGTTGTTGCCGTAGTTGTTCGCAGGTAAGGCCCCTGGCGATGGGGGCCCTTGTTCTTTGCGGGTTAATTGCTAGTTCGGTATCATGATTGCGGCTGTGCGAAGGCAAGTTTTCCATTCGCTCCAGGCTTGCTTGAATTCAATTTTCTTTTGTTGCATATCGGTTTTTATTTGATCCAACTTTGCCTTTGAAGCTTCGTTCCATTCGTTTATTCGAGAGACACTTTTCATTTCAGATTTCAAACGGACATAATCATCGCGCATTCTTTTCATTGCCGCTTGCGTGGTTAGAATCCGTTCGCGAATACTGGCCAAGCGCTCTGTGGAGAATCCACGAGAGCTCATTCGCAGTTCTTCCATTTTCAAACGAGCGCGCAGGATTTCGTAGTTTGAAACAACTCTCAACCTTTTGGCAAAGCCAATTAGGGACATGCACTTAATCAACCACTTGGTCGGATCCCAGTGGTACCAGCGAACACCATTGCGATAGTCATTCTGGAAAAGATGATGAAAATTATGATAACCTTCACCGTGGGTTAGAACTGCGACGACCAGGCTGTCGCGGGCCGTGACTTTGTCAGAATAAGTCTGGGTTCCCCAGAGGTGGCAAAGTGAGTTCACAAAAAAAGTGGTTTGTTGGGTAAGGACAATACGTAATCCGCCAGCGACCAGCAAACCACCAATCCAATCGCCCAGCAGAAGACCAATCAAAGCAGGAGCAATGAAACCCACAAAAAAGGCAATTGGAAGATAATGCCTATGCTGGAATGCAATCAGCGGATCGCGCTCGAGGTCGATGGCGTTGGGTTTGTGGTCTGTTGGCAATTCAAGAAAAAGCCATCCCATATGCGCATACCAAAAGCCTTTGTGAATGTTGTAAGGGTCTTCATCCGTATCAACCTTGCTGTGGTGGACGCGATGGTCAGACGACCATTTTAGGGCAGAGTTTTGAAAGGCCGAAGCGCCAATCAGGAGAAAGAAGAATCGCACCAGTGGATTGGCGTCATAACTACGGTGGGAAAAGAGGCGATGATACCCCGCCGTAATGCTTAGAGTTGTAGCGCCAGCAAAAAGTATCGCAAAAAGCCAAATCGTCCAACTAAAGCCAAAATGAGAAAGGTAAAATGGAAGGGTTAGCGCCGTGACTATGGGTAACCCTATGATAAAGAGTGTTACCTTCCAGTTGATTTGCGCCCAGTTTATATTTTGATACCACCGTCTATTCATGTTTGGCCTCCGGAGCACTAGTTTATTGTGGCTGGAATTTAAAAATCGGTCCAATTCTTTTTTGCGTAAACAAGAACCACAGAACTCTATGTCATTTTATGCCAAATAATTGGCCTTTGCGTGCCAGAAGAGAAGCCAGTAAAAAGGTCAGTGACCCGGCTAATTCGCAAGTCCGTTACCAGGTCAGTTGACTATGGGGTCAACTGGGGAAATCATTAAACACAATCATTAAATGCAAAGGTAAAACGGCTGGTTACTTATCTTTGTATTTTCGTTTGTATTTCAGTTTGTATTTCAGGAGGCCATATGGTGCATGATCTTAGTCCATTTTTGTGGAGAATTTCAGGGGAGTTTGGAATTCGCTGGTACGGCCTTTCGTATTTGGCTGGATTCATTGGCGGCTATCTGCTGATTCATTGGCTATGCAGTCGCCAGAGATCTGGGTTAGCTCCCGCGCTGATTGGTGATTTGGTGACGTATATTGCTATCGGGACCTTGGTCGGCGGTCGCCTTGGCTACTGTGTGTTTTATTCCCCGGATTTATTTTTGCAATTTAAACCAAGCTTTCCATACTGGGGGGTTTTGGCGGTCAATGAAGGTGGAATGGCCAGTCACGGTGGGATGATTGGAATTGTCATTGCCTGTGCTTTGTTTGGTATCAAAAATGGGATTTCGAAACTCTACCTTTATGATTTAATTGCGATCTCAGCCCCGATCGGCGTTTTTTTTGGCCGTATTGCAAACTTTATCAATGGCGAACTTGTTGGGCGCCCCGCAGATCCCTCGTTTCCTTTGGCCGTTAAGTTTCCTACGGATATTTATAGTTGGCCCGGTCATGATGCCAGTAAACTTGCTGAGCTTTCGACCGTCGTCGAAAAATTGGGTGTTTCTCGGGATCAGTGGCTTGAGTGGGTTGATAAATTTCGTGTCGATGCCCCCGCTCGCGAGCAGATCAATAGCAGCTTAACTAGAATTGTGCATTCAATTCAAGATGGCAATTCCGCGGTTAAGGAAGCGATCGCTCCTTTTCTGGAAGCTCGGCATCCGTCGCAGCTGTATGCAGCGGCTGGCGAGGGCCTGCTTATTTTTATTGTGCTAATGACACTTTGGAGCCGGCCACAAAAGCCGGGCGTGATTGGGGCCACCTTTGTCATGGTTTATGCGATGGTCCGCATTATTGATGAACAGTTTCGTATGCCAGATGCGCATATTGGGTACCAACTATTTAATCTAACCCGGGGACAGTGGCTGAGTATTGGCATGTTTTTTATTGGAGTTGTTTTGGCCTTTTTGTGGGGCCGTCGAGAAACACTGCCCATTCCTGGCTGGGGTCGGGCGGCTTCAGTCAAGCTGCATCGTCGCGATTGATTTTTTAGCTCAAGTGGGCTTCTATTTTTTTTGAAAATATTCTATCAAGTTAAGCATTGGGACTAGTTCTTGTGCTCCAGTTTTTAGATTCTTGATAGTTGCAGAGTTGTTTTGCATTTCTGCTGAGCCAATAATCACGGCGTAGTGAGCCCCAATTTTGTCTGCTCTTTTCATTTTTTTTCCCATGTTGCCTGATTGCAGGAGTTCGGTTTGAAAATCGTGGGCCCTTAAGTTTTGACTGAGTTGAAGACAGCGGGATTCTGTACCGTCTTCAGCGGGAACAATTGCGATTAATTTGCTTTTTTTAACCAGCAAATCTTCTGACATAAGTAAGGCCAGTCGCTCCACTCCGCTGGCCCAGCCGACCCCTGACGTTTTCGGGCCGCCCATTTGCTCGATCAGGCCATCGTAGCGGCCACCCGCGAGCACGGCACTCTGGGAACCCAGATGCTCTGTGGTGTACTCGAAAACCGTGTGCGTATAGTAATCAATACCGCGGACCAAGTGATCATTGAGGTTGTAGGTCAGGCCTATTTGCTGAAGCCCCTCTAAAACCTTGCCAAAAAAATCCATTGAAAATTGATTCAGACAAGAGCGTAGGCTTGGGGCGGCTGCGACAATTTTTTTATCGCCTTCATTTTTCGAATCTAAAATTCTTAAAGGATTTTTTTGCAAGCGCAGCTGTGACTCTGGTGAAAGCTGGCTGGTAAAATCTTGCAAGTAGTCGACTAAAAGCTCGCGGTGTTTGGCTCGAGATTCGGGGTCCCCAAGGGTATTAATTTCCAGTTTAATTTTATCTTGCAGCCCCAATGCCGATAGAAACTGGTGTGCATAAGCCAGGCATTCAACATCAGCGACCGGGGCCTCGAGCCCTAGGCATTCAACACCAACTTGATGGAACTGCCGGTAACGACCTTTTTGTGGGCGTTCATAGCGAAACATGGGCCCTGAATAATAGAGCTTTAAGGGCAGATTTTGTGCCAAACCATTGGAGACAAAAGCCCTAGCGATACCGGCGGTGCCTTCGGGACGCAGGGTAATCGAGTCCCCACCGCGGTCCAGAAAGGTATAGGTTTCTTTCGAGACCATATCAGAACTTTCGCCAAGTGTGCGGTGAAAGACGTCCGAGAATTCAAAAATTGGCGTGGCGATCTCTTCATAGCCATAAAGCTGGGAAATTCTCCAAGCGGTTTCTTCAATAAAGCGAAAACGGCGAGTAAGTTCTGGCAAAAGATCTTGAGTGCCGCGCACGGGCTGAAGTTTCTGACTCATATGCAAAGAAACTACCCTGTTTGCTGAAGTGTGGCAACAGTATCGTTCTTAAGGAAATGGGATTAGCCTGGCCGGCAATGTCTAAGAAAAAACTGTTCTTTTATGTCGGTGTTTTTTTGCTTTCCGTTGCTGCTGGATTTACGTTCTTTCGCTCTAGCAATAGCGGCACCCTGTCCTCTGCACCTGAGTTAGATTGGCGGGCCCTGGGCGAAATGGATTATATTTCAGGGGCGGCATCAGAAGACCTTAAAAAGCTAGATGGAAAAACCGTAAAGATTCCTGGATTTATGGTTCCCCTTGAAGACAATCAAAAATTAGTCAGCCAGTTTCTGTTGGTTCCTAGTCCGCAGGCGTGCATCCATGTGCCACCGCCGCCACCGAACCAAATGGTATTGATTGATATGGATCCTGCGTCGAAAACAGAAACAGCTTCGGGGCCAATTTGGGTTTACGGAAAATTTGAAATCACGTCCAAGCGTCATATGTATGGTGAAAGTTCTTTTCATATGGTTGGATTTAAAGTTGAACCCTATCGTTAGGAGATTTTTCAATGCTTAAAGTGATAATGCCTTTGCTTTGTAGTCTTGTCCTGTCGGTCGCATTGGCGGAAGTGAAGCGCAAGGGCCATGTACACCAGCACGGGAAAGGCAGTTTTTCGATTGCGATTCAGGGTACCCAGGGAAAGCTTGAGCTGAAGTCTCCGATTGACAGTATCGTTGGTTTTGAACACAAACCAAAAAAACCCAAGGATGTTGCGATCTACGATAAGGCAATGACAAAGCTATCATCTGAAATTAGCAAAATGGTTATTTTTGATCCAACTTTAAATTGTGAAATTAAAAAAGATTTGTTTGAGACTTCACAAGAAAGCAGCGGAAATCACTCTGACATTGTGGTCGATTACAATGTCATCTGCGGCAAAAGTCCAGAAGGCACAACGATGAACTTGGATTTTAGCAAAACCTTTCCGAGACTCAAGGAAGTCGAGATCTCGATTCTTGTTGGGGTCCTGCAAAAAAGTGCAGCCTATACGGGTAGCCCTCTTGCTGTTGAATTAAAATGAATTTGATTGAAATTAAAGATCTAAGTTTTACTTATCCCGGTCAGACTCAACCGACCTTAAGAGTCAAAGATTTTACCGTTAAAAAGGGCGAACAAGTATTCTTGTTTGGGCCAAGTGGAACAGGGAAGACAACATTGCTTGAGATCCTGGCCGGAGTGCTGGTGCCTCAGGCAGGATCTGTTGCAATTTTAAATCAAGATTTGGGACAGATGTCGGCCAGTGGCAGAGACGCCTTTCGTGCGGAGCACTTGGGTTATGTCTTTCAGAGCTTCAATTTGATTCCGTATTTAAGTGTCGAGCAGAATATTGAACTTCCCTACTACTTAAGCGCCGGGCGTAAGGCTCGTCTTTCGGGAAAGCCCGTGGCGGAAGAGGTCCGTGATTTACTGTCGCGCTTGGGAATGAGTGACTTTCTGAAGCGTCGGGTGACCGAGCTGAGTATCGGACAACAGCAGCGGGTGGCGGTGGCAAGGGCTTTGTTGGGCCACCCAGAATTGATTCTAGCTGATGAGCCAACCTCGTCGTTGGATTACGATCATCGTGAAATGTTTATTCGATTGCTGTTTGAAATTGCTCGGGAACAAAAGACGACAGTCATTTTTGTTAGCCATGATCGAACTTTGGAAAAACTTTTTAGCCGTTCGGTATCATTGCTGGATTTACAAGGCAGCCATCGAAAGCCCGAGGTCCAGTGATGATTTTTATTCGCTTGGCATTTCTGTCGCTTTGGAATCGGCGCCTGACTAGTTTCTTAACAGTTCTTTCTCTTTGTTTTAGCGTTGCGTTGCTTTTGGCAGTCGAACGGACGAAACGTGCGGCGGAAGAAGGTTTTACTCAGTCGATCAGTCAAACAAGTCTTATTGTCGGAGCGCCTACCGGTCCGATCAATCTGGTTTTATATACGATTTTTAATATGGGTAGCGCCACCAGCAATATTTCGATGGAAAGTTATAATCACTTTGCCCAACACCGAGCGGTCGATTGGATTATTCCAATATCTTTAGGTGACGGGCACCGTGGATTTCGCGTGGTCGGGACCAACTCGAGTTTCTATCAGCACTATCGTTTTCGTGGGAACGGTTCTATCGAAATGGAAAAAGGCCGGCAGCCCGATGGACTTTGGGATGTTGTGCTTGGCTCAGAGGTCGCGGAAAAACTACAATATCAAATTGGACAAAAAATTGTCGTTGCTCATGGGGTCACCAAAGGTCTGGGCATTTTGAATCACGAGGACAAGCCATTTTCGGTTGTCGGAATTTTGCGACCAACCGGGACCGCTTTGGACCGGTCTTTATATTTGAGTTTGGAAGCGATCGAGGCCTTGCACGTGGACTGGCAAAACGGAGCGCAGCCTAGCAAAAATAAAATGGTACCCGCAGCAGGAAT
This sequence comes from Streptomyces griseus, assembly GCA_943330705.2. Lineage (GTDB taxonomy): Bacteria > Bdellovibrionota > Bdellovibrionia > Bdellovibrionales > Bdellovibrionaceae > CALQIT02. Next base: position 4,753 of record CALQIT020000073.1, on the reverse strand, counting down.
TCGCAAAGAAGACTTAACACCCAAGGCGATCACCGCATTTTTTCTGCGAACAAAATCACCAATTGATACGCTGGGGCTTATGCGCGAAATTAATGACTATCAGCAAGAATCGATGCTGGCGATCATGCCAGGGGTGACTCTCGGCGAGCTTTGGCGTGGATTGGGTTATGTCGAACAAATTTTGCGAATGATTTCTATTCTGGTCGTGGCGGTGGGATTGGTGGCTATGCTCATTGCGCTTTTAACAGGGCTTAATGAACGGCGTCGGGAGATGGCGATCTTAAGGGCGCTAGGGACAAGTCCTTGGCGCATCGCCGGGTTGCTGGTTTTCGAGTCGACTTTGCTGACACTTTTGGGTGTGGCAGCTGGCGTTGCTTTGCAAGTTTCTAGTTTTTCAATTTTAAAAAGCTGGCTGGAAGAGGCCTTCGGAGTTTACCTTGTGGGCTCAGCGCTGTCCGGATCGGCTTGGATTTATCTTGGAATAACTTTGGCATTGGGAACATTGATTGGAGTCGTCCCTGCGTGGAGTGCGACCCGCACGGCCTTGAAAGATGGGCTCAGTGTTCGGGTTTGACTAGCTTGCGACTTTAACTTTGTCGACATGTTCAGGCGTGTAATCCGAGTAAGGTGTCGTGATTTCAAGGTACTGGCCTGTGGCCGGATCTTTAGAGCCTCGGACCTTGTAAAGTTTCAAAGGTTCCGATTTACCTTTGACCTCAGCGGATCCTGCAAGTTCCACTTTGAACTCTTCACCGACTTTATCGACAACATATTGGCTGATCAGTAGGTCGGTACCGAAGGCCTTCGTTGAGGCCTCGATCCGAGAGGTCATATTAACCGTATCACCGATGACGGTGTATTCCATCCGCTCTGAAGAGCCGATGGTACCTGAAATTGCGGGCCCGGAATGCAGACCCATGCCGATCATTATCGCGCCTTCTTGATTCTGCGCCCGCTTTGTATTGAGTTCCTCAAGAGCTTTGCGCATCTCTAGGCAGGCCTTCAGTGCGTTTTGCGTATCACGTGGAGTTGTTTGCGGCGCACCCCAGACAGCCATGATGGCATCGCCAATGAATTTATCAACGACACCTCCATTTCTGGTAATAATTTTCACCATGACTTCAAAATAAGAATTGAGCATCTCGACGACCTGCTCTGGCGTTCTTTTTTCACTGAAGGAAGTGAAGCCTCTAATATCCGAAAAGAAAATAGTGACCTCTTTATTTTGACCACCCATGGTGACATCTTTTTTAAGCAAATCTTCTGCAACCGACGACCCATGAAATTTGCTGAAAAGATTCTTAACTTTATCACGTTCCTTGAGACCCTCGGTCATTTGGTCAAAAACAATGGCAAGCTCGCCAACTTCATCCGCAGACTTAACAAAGCTTCTGGCTTTGACGTTGAAGTTTCCTTTTGCAACGATTTGGATGAGCTCTGATAGTTTTTCCAAGGGGGCGGTGAGCATGAGGGAAAATATTGTGATAATCACAATAGCCACCGCGATCATATATCCCGCGGTGCGGATCGCTTCAATCTTTACGTCTCTTGCTGGTTCGAGAATCGTCTTTTTTTCAATTTGCGAAATAACCGTCGTACCCCAAGTTGCGTTTTTCACATAGGCTACATACCATTCTTCTCCGGTCTCTAGATCAATTCCTGAAGTTTGCAACTCTGGTTTAGAACTTGAAAGTGCCCCGACAAGAATGTGGTTTCCGCGATCGCCTTTTTGCTTCAAATCATGTTCTTTCATATTTAGCTTTTTAATCGCAAGTTGTTCATCAGTATGTGCCAACAGGTAGCCAAACCTGTCCATCAAGAAATAGGTTCTTTCGCTTTTTCCTGAGAACGGCCGTTGCAGCAAATTGAGTTGGTAATAGGCAATGGCAACGTGGGTTACATAACCGTTGCTGTCCTGGACAAAAGGAATTCCGATTGAAACCACCGGATACTTTGCCCCTAGAAGCGAGAGGTTATTAATATCAACCGTCTTTTGCGCAATTTTTGAAACATTGGCCTGCACCCGCAGAGCTTCAAAAACGGCAGCCGTAAGTTCTGGAATTTTACTTACCGTAAAATCATTTGTTTTAGAAATGAGAAGCTTGGTGCCGTCTTTCACGCTATAAATGTCAATACTCAACAGGTAAGGATCATTTTTGAAATTCATTTGCAGTTGCCCAAGTGGGGTTTCAGCAAGGGTTTCCGGAGTTGTCTCAGCGGCTTTTGCAACAAGTTCAGCTGCGGAATTCAGTGGGATTGTGGTCGGCGGTGAAGTTTTACTTTTAAAGATAGAGTCCAGCAATAGGGTCGCATTCGACTGAATTTTTTCGCGGGTTGAATACAAAATGTTTTCGACTTCGGTGGCTTTCGATTTAGCGGAGTATTTATTAGCGTCCTCTTCCCGAAATTGCAGGGTCTCGGTAAGTTTGTCGGTACTTGTTTTAACAAATAGCGCGGTTGACGCGACAAGGATGCTGACGGTTAGAAAAATGAGTTTTACGACAATAGGAATTTTAAATTTCATAGTGGGTACTCTAGAAAGAAGTTAAGATAGTGCCCAGCGATACCAACCGAATTATTGAAACCGCTAGCTGACTTATAAGATGCACTATCTTTTTTATATACATATCCCATTAGGCCCGTTGCTTTTTTTGATAGTCGCATACTGCCCAGAATGCCCAGCTCCCAGGAAAGGGACGGGACGATGGCGCCGCCATTGGGGGTACTTCTTTTAAGTAAACTGTAATAGGCATGGCCGTGAGTTTTAAAACCAATTGTTGGCGACAGAGCATACCAGTACTCAGCACCGTAATGCGGCCCGAGTGATGTGATCTTTTCGGCACCCGTGAATGAATTTGTAGTTCCCAACAGCATTGGAATTTCTTTTGTGTAGAGGCCGAAAATTTGGCGAATTTCACCGCGTTCGCCAGAGGTCGTTCGATAAATTCCAGAGAACTCGGTCGAGGCAAATGTGTATTTTTTGCTGTCCAGTAGAAATCCCGAATAGTCGATGATTCCGAGGAATCCCCAGGGGCTGCCTGCAGCCAAATAACCTGCTCCCAACCGTCCGGTTCCGCCGACAACATTCACATTAATGCTGGTGCCATTGCTGCCGGTCTCAGTGAAGGAATTTTCATATTGCATGTAGGTTACAAGGTAGCTTGCAATTAGAAACCATCCATTGGTGCGATCAATTGATTTGCGAACTGTTGCGATATTTTCACTTGCCGGTGATCGGTCGCCACCACGCACTTGAAATTCGATTTTTGCTGTATCTGAGGTCACCCGTAGCGGGGAGGTCGCACGAACTAAAAAACGATACCTTCCACCCGGCCAGTTTTTTTGAAAGGGCAGCAGCTGCTGCTGAGGATCTTGTTTTTTGTCGATGAGCAAGTATTTTTTTGTTTTTGGGTCATATCTGCTAAGGATATATTCAATTTGTTTGGCGCGTTGGGGGTTTTCCCAGGTCAGTTCTCGAACCCACTCGTTGTCGGGTGCTTTTATTTTCGGTCGTTCTAGTTTGGGTCCAAGCAAGGTAAGCTGCCCACTTGTATTTTCGTCACCATGAAGACCACTGGTGGTATAGGCGTTGATTTTCCATTTGAATTTTTTTGCAACTGGAAGTTTGATTTGAAATTTATTTTTTTGCAGCTTTTCATTGGTAACGATGGCTCCGTCCTCGTCCGTCAGTTCGAAGTGGTACTCATCTGCACCGCCGACATCTTCCCATTCAAAAGAAATTTCCTGCAGTTCAGGTTCAGAGGCTGAAATGATTTGATTGGTGGTCGGCGATTTCATTTTGACCGGATCAAGTCCAACTGGAAATACGATTGGAGCGCTCCAAGTTCCAGCAACATTTCGTCGATCACGAGAGCGAATTCGTACCAAGTAGTTTCCAGGAGGTAATTTGATGTCTTTCTTTGTTTCAGTAATTTTGGAAATGACTTGTGGTTTTTCTTCGCCACCGATTGTCGATTTGATTTCAATATCATATGACGTAGCATCCGGGATGGGCTCCCATTCCATGGACGTTTCCCGGGCGTAGGTATCTGCAAACGCACCCTTTAAAGGGAGCAATACAGTTAGTAGTAAGAGTCCAACTGCTGGCCAGCTCATTTCACCTTCGCCTTTAGTCCGGCCGGTGCCTTTGTGCCTGATACGATTGGCACCAATACTGGTCGGGGTTGGCGTTTTTCACTTTCCCGATTGTCACTATCAACTGCATAAATCGCGACTCGGAAGTTTCCCTCGATTGGGAAAAGGGTTGGAAGAGTCGCTGAGGTGCCAACAAATTTGTACTTTTTCAGTTCCTTGCCAGTCGAATTGAGGATAACAATCCAGTACTCCTTTGCCCCTTCAATTTTTTGCCAGCTGAGGCTGAGGTGGCCGAAGCTGTCGGCTTCAAGGTCTCCGACCTCTGGTTGAAAAATAGGTGATTTTAGTAGGGGCTTTGGCAAAACTTGCAAGGTCAAAGCTTGTGGAACACGCGCGATAACATTTTGCTTTTCATCTAAGGCTTCGACCGAGGCAATGTATCGACCAGGCTTTTTCAGCGGCACAGAAAATTTAGCTTCTTGGGTCGAGAAAATTTCAACCCCTTCTGTCAGGTTGGGATTGGTAAGGAATGTTTCATTGTCTGATATTTTTACTCGCCATTGTTTAACTTGGGCTGCTTGGTCTGACTTCCAGGCCAGTTTGGCAATTGGCTGATCAAGATAATACTGAGGTAATTTTTCTTCAGGATTCACCCAGC
>CALQIT020000072.1 GCA_943330705.2 Streptomyces griseus | reverse complement strand
AGTGATGACCTACTTGGTTGAAAACGAAAATGCGGCTTTAATTATTCCCGCCCGCTTTCTTGGGCAACTTCATCCCCACTTTCGCGAAGTGCAAGCTCTGCTGGCGATTCAAATTGCCGACGAATCCCGGCATATTCAAGTCTTTAGTCGGCGGATTTCCCTTTATGGCCAAGCTCCAGCGCTATCCACCGCGGGGGGACAAGCTTCACTGAAAACCTTATTGGACGAGCCTGATTTTTCGGTTGCAGGGTTTTTACTTTCTGTCCTTGGTGAAGGTACCTTTGTCGATCTGTTGCAGTTTTTGGCGCTTTATGGACCTGATCCGGTCACCCGCCAGATTGCACATTTAACCGCGCGAGATGAATCCAGACATGTTTCCTTTGGCATGAGCCACTTGCTGCAAAAAATTAGACAAGACGCTCATCTGCTGCCAAAACTAAAGCAAGCCATTCAAGATCGGCATGATGGGCTGGCAAATACTAATGGCCTAAACGCTGAAGTTTTTGATGCCCTGATTTTAATTGCTGCCGGCAGTTATCAAGCAAAGGATCTTGCCGTCGGGATGGCCCGGGTTCAGTCTTTATTGCGGGAGATGTCAGATGGCCGCCGGACACGCCTGATTCGTCTTGGCTTCGATGCTACCGAGGCCCAGTACTTATCTAGCTTACACACCCGAAATTTCATGTAGCCCAATAGGCAGAAAGGGTAGAACCAAATGATTCGACTCACGCAAACTGTGCAAAAGGGTGGCTGTGCGGCAAAAGTCGCTGCCAGCGAATTACGAAAAATCTTAAATCAAGTTCGCTTTCCCCCTCTTGATAAAAATGTTTTGGTCGACGGTGCTGGTTTTGACGATGCCTCTATTTATAAAATTAATGAAGACCTAGCACTCGTGCAAACTCTTGATTTTTTTACTCCCATTGTGGACACACCCGAGCTTTTTGGCAAAATCGCTGCCGCCAATGCGATTAGCGACATCTACGCAATGGGCGGGGATCCAAAAACCGCAATGGCCATACTGGCTTTTCCGATGGCAACTATGGATACTTCCATCGCCGTAGAGGTTCTGCAAGGGGCGTCCGACATTATGAAGGAGGCCGGCGTAAGCTTTGTCGGCGGTCATTCTATTGATGATGACACTTTGAAATTCGGGCTCAGTGTCACAGGATTTGTAAATCCAAAAAAGGTTTGGTCCAATGCCCAAGCGCAACCGGGTGACGTCTTAATTCTGACCAAGCCTTTAGGCACAGGTACTTTGACGGCAGGCCTTAAACGCCAGGTCTTTTCCGAAAATGAAATTGTCCAGGCCACGGCCTCTATGTCGCAACTCAACCGAATCATAGATCTGATTCCTGAATCCATGGCCGAGGCTATCCATTCAGCAACTGATATTACCGGCTTTGGTCTTTTGGGACACGGGTTGCAAATGGCAAAAGCCAGCGGTGTTTCACTGCAGTTCTCGCATTCCAGTTTACCTGTATTTACTCATGTCTGGAAAAGCCTGCAAGATGGTCTTTTGACAAAAGCCCATCGAACGAACGCTAATTATGTCGAAAACGTTTCCATGATTTCCGATCGGTTGGACTGGCAAAAACAAATTCTTTTTGATCCACAAACTTCGGGCGGTCTTTTGCTCAGCGTGAGTCCAAAAAATGCGGACGAATTGCTTGAACGGCTGCAACCGCGCTTTAGCTTCAGCAGAATAATAGGCAAAGTGAAGACCGAAACAAACTTTCTTTTAGAAGTGACTGAATGACGGCAAGCCAATTTTGGCCCAAAGCTCAGATTGCTGAACTTCTTCTTGGCAAGGTCCCTATTGTGGATGTGCGAGCCCCCATTGAATTTGCCGAAGGTGCGCTTCCGGGATCTACCAACCTACCCATTCTGGACAATGAACAGCGGGCCCAGGTAGGCACTTGCTACAAACAATCCGGTCGAGAAGCCGCGTTGAAATTAGGTTACGAACTTGTCAGTGGCGATAACAAGCTAAAAAAAATTGAGGCCTGGTCCCAGTTCTTTCGCAATCACTCCAGCGCTATCGTTACCTGCTTTCGGGGTGGCTTGAGGTCGCAAATTGCGCAAACTTGGCTTGGTGAAATTGGAATTCACAAGCAACGACTTGAGGGCGGCTATAAATTTGGACGTAATTTTTTGAGTGAAATTATCCAAACCCAATCCGGAAAAATTAGTTTGATAGTTGTTTCTGGCGCAACCGGTGCTGGAAAATCCTTACTGCTGAAAGAGGTTTCTAAAACTTCAAATGTCATTGATCTTGAGGGCCTGGCTAAACATCGTGGCTCAGCTTTTGGTGGGTTTGTTCATCCTCAATCGACCCAGATCGACTTTGAAAACCAATTGGGGCTGCGCTTGCTTGAGCTGCAGCAAACGTCGGCAAACAAAATATTTATTGAAGATGAAAGTCGCATGATTGGAAAATGCGCCCAACCTGAATTGTTATTTAATAATCTGCGTTCAAGTCCCCTTGTCGTGATCGATGAGCCTATCGAATCCCGTATCGAAACGACCTTTAACGAATACATCTTAGGCAGCCCGGTTGGAAAGGGCATCAGCCAAGATGGTCTTGCCATTTTTGCCAGTTTTCAAAAGTCCCTTTTTTCAATTTCCAAAAGGCTAGGAGGCCTTAGATATTCTGAAGTCAAAGGCGACTTGCTCAATTCTGAAAAGCACTACCAAGATGAATTTAATTTAGCCAGCAATCGAATTTGGATCGAAAAGCTTTTAACCTACTATTACGATCCGCTTTATCAAAAAAGTTTAGATAAAAAATCAAACTCAATTATTTTCAAAGGCAATCGCCAAGAAGTTTTTGAATTTCTTAAAAATAGTACGAATTAGCGCACGCCCTACAGCCCATTGTCTGTTTAACGACGAGTCGTTCGCGCTTCTAAATACTGGCGCAAGCATTGGACACCTTGGCCATTACCACCAGCAAAGGTAAGCGCCCCCTGGGCTTTGTCATTCCAACCGTAAATATCCAAATGAGCCCACGGCTTTCCCTTGACGAACTTTTCCAAAAACAAAGCTGCGGTGATCGCCCCGCCAAAACCATCCACGGCATTCACCATGTCTGCAAAAGAAGATGAAAACGTAGCAGAGTAGCGAGCATAAAGAGGCATCCTCCAGTTAAGGTCTCCGGCTTTTTGTCCTGCCAAGTTTAGCTCTTCTGCCAAGCTATCATGGTTAGAAAATAACCCGGCAATCTCGGACCCCAAGGCTACTTTAATAGCGCCCGTAAGCGTCGCTAGATTGATGACGATCTCGGGTTCATCTTTGCCCTTTTGGGTTACCGCCACATCCAAGGCATCGGCCAAGACCAGCCGACCTTCGGCATCTGTATTGTGGATTTCAACCTTAATCCCATTTCTCGCAATTAAGACATCACTCGGCCTCATGCTTTTTGCGTCAATGCTATTCTCGGCAATAGCTGCATAGAAATCCAAGGGCTCAGGGTATTTTGACTGCGCTGCCCAGTGGGCCAGGCCAAATACGCTTGCCGCACCACCCATGTCTTTTTTCATCAAGCGCATTCCCGCAGATGGCTTGATATCAAGGCCTCCTGAATCAAAAGTAATGCCTTTGCCAACAATAGCGACCGGCCTATTTTTTGATCCAGGCGGCCGATAGCGAAGGTGAATCAAGCAGGGTGGCGAACTTCCGCCCTGTCCAACCCCTAGATGTAAACCCATACCTTCTCGAGTTAATCTTTTCTCATCCCAGACTTCTAGTTTTAATGTAGAAGTTTTTTTAAAGTGCCATTGGGCCCATTGACTTAGACTTTTTGGATGCAAAAAATTAGGCGGCGTATTGACCAAATGCCGGGACCAATTGATAGCTTCTGCTAGGATCGCGGCCTGCCGCAAAATAGATTTAGCAAATGAGCCCCCTGTTTTGCGCAAAATAATTTTCGGCAGGTCTAACAATAGAGTTCCTTCTGTTGCTGCCTTAAAATTATAGGCGGCAAGATCCAATCCCACGAGAAAGCCAAGTTCGCTTTCGGCATCGGTCCCATGAAAATCAAGCTGCACAAGCTCTAGACCATAGGCCTTGAAAAAACCAAGCAAGGATCCTGCCTGGTCGCGGTACCAAGAGTAATTGGACTCCTCTAGGCTTCCTTGATGCGAAACAACCTCTGGCCGCTGTCGCCGATGAAAGATCCACACGGGACCCTTGTTTCCTGAAAAGTGAATGACCTCGCGTTCAAATTTTTTCTCAATGTCCAGCTGCCAGCTAAGTTGGCTGTCCCGGACGATCGCTTTTAGTTTGTTAAAATCCTGCAGCCCTAAGACGTGAATTTGGCCAACAGCTTTTTTTAACGGGACAACGCCTGCCACTTGCACCTTTTCAGTGACATAGCTTTTTAATTTGATATTCAGCGGGTTATAGCCACTGCTCAGTTTCTTGATTGCCATGAACGGGACCCCTCAGTTGGTGGATCCAAAATGATCGCCACTATTGGGTCCCATGTCGAGCTTTTCGACAATCTTCCGATGCCGCCCCCCACCTCCGCAGAGATCACCCTGAGCATAGTTTTTGTAGACACATTGAATTGCAAATTATGAATAAAACGAGACTCTATCTGATAATTTTAACTTACCTTGCTCTGCAAGCCCCCCTAGCGAGTTTCGCCAACGAATCGCATGCCAACCGGCCGCCAACACCAGAGGCCGCGCAACTCTATAATGGACTAAAAAAAGCAGATAAAGAAAAATTCCAAGAAACACGAAACAGTATGCTCGCGAAGGTTGAGGCCTCCTTGCGAAAAACGCAGTGGGCCTTGGGTACAGGGATTTACCTTAAGGATAAAATCCTATTTTGGAAAGAAACGTCTGAAATGCCCCGCTCTCAACGCTCGGAGGACTTAATTCAGACGGTGGTCAAAGTCGTCGACCTCAAACTTTGGAGTCAACCTAGGCTACTCACCAGATTAAATGAGTTTGGCTTTAACCTGTCCGTTTCACTGGCCGCCGAAGGCGGAGCTGCAGGAAAGTATTGGGGCGGACTTAGGGAAATTGGCATAAACTTAGGATACAATAAAGAGCTCAAAGCTTTGACCTTTCAGATTTTCAGACAAAGCGAAAAAATCCAAAACAGCCCCCTTGGCTTTTCTGTCCTCGTCGCGGCCGCATTTAAAGGTGGAATTTACCTATCGTCTGTTGAAAAAAATAAAATACATGAAACTAAACAGGGAACTACGTTCTACCCACCAGGAGCCCCCGTCTACTCGACCTCAATTAAAAATATTTTGGCGGCAGGAGCCTTCATCCCGGTCGGTTTTCCGCCATTTCCCTTTGACGCAACCATTTCATTCAATAATAAGACGGAACATAGAAATCTACTTCGAATCACGGTCTCGCCTTTTCAACCTGGGTTCGTTAGAATGTCGATAGACAAACTTATTCTGCAGCCCATCACAGAAATGATTGATCTGCTGTTAAGAAGAGGGGGCAGTGCTGGACTCTGCCAATCTGTTTTCGTACACTAACTGGATATGGTCACTAGTGTTTCCCTAAACGTGATGGTTTTAAATGCAGAAAATCTATTTCTTCTTTCAGATCAAGAGCTGAAGCCGGAACACTTGAAACTTGACCCAACGCAGTGGCAAAAACTATCCACATCAGTCTACGAAAATAAGCCGATCGAGAAGTGCAAGGCCATCGCAAAAATAATAAAGGCTGAGTCTCCAGATTTGATTTTATTTTGCGAGGTCGGCGGCCTCGAGAGTCTGCAAAACTTCAATCGCTTATTTTTAGAAAGTGCTTATTCCTCAATTTTAATTGAGGGTAATTCAGATCGGAACATCGACGTCGGCTTTCTACTGAAAAAAGAGCAACCTTTTTATTTTGATATTGTGACCAATAAAAATCGCCCTATTAATTACCTCTATCCACACGAACGGCAAAGTGCGACTTCCGCCAACGCACCAAAAGTGACCACCAGCCAAAGATTTTCCAGGGACGCCGCCGAGCTTCATTTATTTCTAAAGGACCGAACAAAACCCTTTATGATTTTTCTTTTGACTCATTTGAAATCAAGACTCGATCCCAACGGATACGATCCCAATGGTTCTGAGCGGCGAGCCGCCGAGTTAAAGACCTTGTTGGAAATTTTCCTAGAACTAGAGGCTCAGTTCGAAGGAAAAGTGCCCATTGCTGTTGCTGGGGATTTCAATGGCAATGCAACAAAAGCCAATCCTGACAATGAATTCAAGCCCCTTTATCAAACCACTGGGCTCAGGGACGTGTGTGAACTGGCCGGTTTAAGTGACAAGGAATCCATCACTTATTATCAAATTGGTCGGAATACAAAATCCGAGGGAAAACAAATCGACTATTGCTTTTTATCAGCCCAAATGGCGACTTTGTTGGATAAGAATTCAGTCAAAGTTTATCGCTATATCAACCATTTGGGTCAACCCCTTGACCCGCCAGCAAGTCTTGAAGCCAAAATGGCCCTGCCAAGTGACCACTTCCCATTGATATTTACACTGAAAAATGTGCCTTTATTTTAGTCTAATTGACAGACCCCGCTGCCACTATTAGTCTGTGGGCCAATGTCAGTACAAAAAACAGTTACGCAAAATTATTCTATCACCGCCAAAGTGACTTATGTTGATTCAGAATCAAAACCTGAAAACAACTATTTCTTATTTGCCTACAAAATCACAGTTTCAAACACAGGCAGCGGCTCTGCGCAGCTTCTGAGTCGACATTGGATTATCACTGATAATCTTGGACACACAGAAGAAGTCCGAGGTGCTGGTGTGGTTGGTCAACAGCCAAAAATTCTTCAGGGTCAAAGCTTTGAATATGAAAGTGCCTGTCCGCTAACAACTTCTTCGGGAAGTATGCGTGGAACTTACCAAATGGTTGGCGAAGATGGCTTAAAATTTGACATTGAGATCCCGGAGTTTTTTCTTATCGCTCCGTCGGCCTTGCATTAGTTGAATTTGAATTAGCAATTGGTGAATGGATTCGCTCATCTTGGAAAAAGACAATGACGGAGTCACAGCTTCTTTGCCTACGATCTGCTCGGGCAAAAAAGGCAAATGCACAAAAATTCCTTCCGTCAAATTACCCTGCATGACCTGCCACCTTAAAAACTGAAAATAAAGAAGATTGCAGACAAAGCTACCCGCCGAAGTTGAAATTTCAAAACTAGAATCCTGTGAACCCAAGGAACACCGCAGCTGTCGCAAATCTAACTTTGTAAATAAGGCTGGGGCCGCTGTTGAATCAATTGCTATTTCTGTTCTGAATTCCCCGTCCTCATCTGCGCGATTGGAATCTATGAAATTCAAAGCCACCCTCTCCAGGGAAATCAAAGAACGCCCACCGGCCAATCCCAGCATCAAGACAAAATCGTAGGACTGTTTCTGTAATTCCGCATAAAGAATCGGCCAAGCTCGAGAATAGGAAACTGGCAGCACCAATGTTTGCAGCGAGGGAAAAACGGATAAGGTCGGTAATATCATTTGGCTTGGATTTATTTTTTCATCATGAAATGGCAAAAAGCCAGTTACCAAAAGCTTCATACTCAACCTAGGGTGACAACATGGCAGAGGTCCAAGGCGATTCAACTGTGGATCGATCAAAGACATAGCGTTCGTGCAATCGACCGGTGCGACCAAACCAGAACTCAATCTTCAAAGGCAAGACATGATAGCCTCCCCAAAAAGGGGGCCGAGGAATCTCCTGACCATCGTACTTTATTTCCAACCTGGCCACTCTAGCTTCGAGCTCTTGCAAATCAGAAATCTGCTCAGACTGGTGCGAAGCCCAAGCCCCAATCTGACTCAACCTAGGCCGTGAGGCAAAATACCGATCCGATTCGCTTGGCGACAAGGCCGCCGTGGTTCCCTCAATACGAATCTGTACATCCAACGCCGACCAGAAAAACAAAAGCGAGGCTCTTGAGTTCAGAACAAGCTCCTCTGCCTTGGGACTTTGATAATTCGTATAAAAAGAAAAACCACCACGCACTAGTCCCTTAAAAAGAACAACACGAACCCGGGGAAAACCCTTCTCGGATACCGTCGCCAAGGACATGGCGTTGACATCTTTTATAACAGCCTTTTCAGCCTCAGCAAAAAGTGCGTTGAAGTTTTCTAGCGGATCTTGATCGGCCTTAAATAGAAGCTTCACAATAATTATCCCTTGATAGAGTTTTTCTCACGCAAAATAACTAAGGTCATCGACACGACCTTCTCCAAAAAAAAGAGGCCCTAAAAATAAGGCCTCTTGATAAGCAAAAATATGAAAAAATTCAACTATCTCTTTTTTGAAGGAGCCGCTTTAGGTGGGCTGTTGCCAGCCACGACATCCATTAGCTCGACTTCAAATACCAAAACTGAATTGGCAGGAATTCCAGGTCGCTCGCTGGCGCCGTAACCCAAGTCTGGTGGAACGAACAACTTCATTTTACCGCCGACTTTCATCATCTGCAAAGCTTCAGTCCAACCTTTGATAACACCGCTGACTGGGAATTCCGCAGGCTGACCACGATCGTAAGAGGAATCAAATTTTTCTCCGTTGATCAAAGTCCCTTTGTAATGGGCTTTTACGTTATCAGTGAGGGCTGGAGTTTTTCCAGCTCCTTCTTTTTCAATCGTGTATTGCAAGCCTGAAGCCGAAGTCTTAACTCCTGCTGCCGCTTTGTTTTTCTCGAGGAAGGTCGTGCCCTCTGATTTATTTTTATCTGCTTTTTCAGATTGTTTTTTCATCAGAGTTTCTTGCATTTTAGTCAAAGCTTGCTGCATTTCTTCAGGCTTCAAACGACTTTCTTTACCTTGCGAAGCTTCTTTAATAGAAGTTGCAAGCACATCGGCATCAAACTCAATACTTTGCGTTTTTAGATTATTTCCAATTTGTTGGCCAATAGCATAACTTGCCTTTTGGACATCGGTATCTAATTTTGGTTTCTTTTCACAACCAACTCCGACCATCATCAATGCGGTCGACATCGCAGCTATCAAAACAAGTTGTCTTCTCATGATTTCTCCTGTTATTAAATTCACTAAAATGCTTTCAGCACATTTTTAATCTTCTTAATTGAATCGAAATATTTGAAAAAAGAAACTGTTTTTAAACTTCTAGTGCGGTCGGTCAAATGAACCTGTTCCTGTTTGGGCTAGCTCTTTTTAGTCTTTCGCAATCGGCTAATCTCATCCGGATCGCGCAAGCCCCAGTCGAAGTGATTGGTTTTTGGCGCCTGCTTGGTGCTGGCCTAGTTATGATTTGTCTTTGCTTGAAAAAACAAAACCGAATTTGGCCTCGTTCCATTTCTAAAAGGACGACCGCAGCTGCGATCCTGTCAGGAATTTTGTTTTTTGCCCATCTCTGGACATTCTCTTTCGCAGCCCAAACTGCAACTATTGCTAACTCAATGATCATTTTCGCTGCCAATCCGCTTTTTACGGCCCTTGCCAGTCTATTTTTTTTCAAAGAAAAGATCGAGACCCGCATGATTTTTGTCTATTTGTTGGCTTTTGCTGGTCTGTATCAGCTGCTCCATGACCGAATTAGCATTTCGGATCTCTCTAATTTGGGAAACTGGTCCGCACTCGCCTCGGCAGCCCTATACTCTGGATACATCCTACTTGGCGCCAGGGCCCGCAAGGAGCTACCAAATCTGTCTTTTTCTTGGCTTATCTACCTGATCGCTGCATTTCTATTTTTTGCGACGGGAACGCTGCGTGAGGTCCTCTGGACTCCATACCCAATCCTGACCTGGCTTGCCATTCTTGGCACGATCGCGCTGCCAACTTTATTGGGGCACGCTCTGTTTACCTATTTGCTAAAGTACCTGAATGTGAATTGGATGAGCTGCGGAAAGCTTCTCGAGCCTGCCCTATCCGCCTTCGTTGCTTTTCTACTGTTTTCGGAAAACCCAAGCCGCGAAACCTACTGGGCATTTGCACTAACAAGCTTAGCGGGACTACTCTTGTTCGCACCTTGGAAGTCTAAAGCGGCAAAAGCTAAAAATACTGCGATACTGCAAGACCCAATTGAGAGACCCAATTGAGGGATCCAATTCAGAAATAGCGACCGACAGTCAATTCGTTGATACCCAATGGTTCTTCGGCTGAACTCGGTGCTGGCCGGCGCTAGGATCGAATTTTTTCATCTTTACTTTTTTGGTTTGTTGCCGAGCTTGAGTTGCCCTGCGAGTTTAAATCTTGGCCCGTGGGCAGCTGCTCAGACCTGGAAGCTTCAATTTCTGCCGGCTTTTCATCCAGCTCCGTTAGGCCTTTTTTAAAACCACGAATGGCTTCGCCCATTGATTTTCCAAGTCCCGGAAGCTTAGAGGGTCCAAAAAGTAAAAGCAGGACAATAACGACAAGCAAAATCTCATGGGACATAGGTTACCTCTGTTCACTTACTAAGACCCAAAAAAATCAAAAAACCCAAAGCGAAACTTGCGAGCCTTGCAAACTTCATTAAAAATACAAAGTATCTGCTTAGTTTGGCAAGAGGAAACAAATGGAGATAATTATGAATCATCGCTTAATTGCCGGCCTGTTAATTGGCATCTTTCTTGGAATCATCGCTCACGCCGAAGGCGGCCCGCCCCCCGCTTGGCCAGAAAGCTACAACTTAAGAACGGCACCATCGACCAAGGCGACACCGGCTACACCTGCGGCCGTACCGGCTGCCTCTGCAGCGGTTCCGGCTGCCGCGGCAACACCGCCAAAAAGCCAATTTAATACTCAAATTTATGAGCCGTCTCCAGAACAACCTGCTAGCTTTACCGATACGGTAAAAATAGTTAGGGAAGTTCAAGACGAAATTCAGGTTTTTTTTCAGACCAAAGCGGGGCTTTATACTCTAGAAATGAAGGGCCCCAATTCTGGTAAATATTCTCAATTGTTGGTTAAAAGTATGAAAAAGAAAACCGCGCTTAAAATTGAAGCCGATGATCACAATCGCAGAATTCAGAGAGTCTCAGATTCTGATGACGAGAACACCACAAACGGCGCTAAGCCTGGGGGATAAAGGCCTTTGAGGAAACCTGCAAGTTGGCGGACAAAAGTGAATCCATTATTGCTGGCGATACGTGCAATATTTCTAGACCAAAACCCGCCGGCAAAACCGCATGATTGCTGGACGGATTGCCGGGCTGGTCGCTAGCCCGAACCCAGCGAGCAATACCATCAATAAATCCATCTAAAAATTTAAGCCGCAGAAAATCCCCGGCACGAAACTGGTGCGACGCTTGTTTTACAAAAAAACCGCCTCGTCCCATTTTCAAGCTAGCTTCTTCCAAAGCCTGCGATACCGACTGATTCAAGACCACGTTAAGACTTGGCTCTTTGGCCAAATCAGCCCGCCAGCGATTTGCGACAGGCGTCATTACTCGGTCAATGCTTTCACGCAAAGCATCAAGATGAAAAGGCTTAGTTACCAACCCCTCCGCCCCAAGCTCGTAGGCTTCCCAACTTTTGATATCTGAGAATCCTGTAATTAAAAAAACGACTGGTTTAAGCACATCTAAACTCTTTATATCCCGAGCCAGACTAACGCCGTCACCGCCCGGCATTCGAATATCCGAAACAACAACATCAAAAGCACTACTCTTAACTTTTCCTAGGGCCTCTTTGCCATTTTTGGCCTCTTCAACAAGAGCGCCTTCGCTCTCGAAGTCTGCGCTAAGGATTTCGCGCAGATCCTGCTCATCGTCGACGACTAATATCTTTTTTCCCTTGAACATACGTGAAATTCTAACGACATTCGGTAATTTGAGCAAATGAAAACGGGAAACCCAATCAATGCATAGAATAACACCGACAGAAGGCCTCATTTTTTTCCTTCGCGTTACAAAGCGATTGCTAGCTTTGATTTTTTGTCTTTTGCTGTTGATGAGTACTTTTCGCGTCGCTGCCGTCTTGAGCTACGCAGACGCCCATACCCGATCCAACTTTAGCAAGGATCTATGGTTGGCACTTCTGTTTGGAATCCGCTTTGACCTTACTGTTTTGGGCTATCTGCTTTTCCCACCAATGCTGCTTCTTTTTGCACTCAGTCTTACCCGCCGGCCTTCGTGGCTAGAAGCTTTTAGTTTATGGACTAGACCCTATTTTTTAATTGTAATTCTGCTGATTTCCTTTTTTTTAAGTTTAGATTTTTTCTACTACGCTTATTTTAAAGACCACATCAATATATTGGTCTTTGCCTTTTTCGAAGATGACACAGAGGCCATCCTAAAAACCGTTTGGCATAACTATCCTTTGATTCCCTTTTTGCTGGCGATGACTTTCGGGGGTTGGGCCATTTGGCAAGGTCTGAAAAAAATTCTTCCTAACTTCGTTTACACAACACATGGCGCCGTCTATCCACGTTTTTTCCGGGGTCTCATTTACACTGCTATTTTTTTGCTTGTAGGCCTCGGAGCCCGAGGCTCATTGGGTCTTTTTCCGCTGGGTCCAGACCACACTGTGATTTCAAGCAATTCATTTGTGAACTATCTATCTTACAATGGGATACTCGCGTTTTATCGGGCGACAAAATTAAAAATAAAACAACAGACGACCTGGGATGCGAATCTTCGCTACTATGGTTATGAAAACATAACCTTAGCCTTTGCGGATTTTTACCAGATTCCTATCCAGCAGATTCCGCCAGAGCCTCTCAGCCTTCTGGAACAGCAAACCAAAAAGAATACTTGGGCCGAAGCAACAACACCGCATGTTGTCGTCATCATGATGGAATCCTTTGGCAGTTATTGGCTGCAGTTTCATTCGCCACAGTTTAATCTTCTCGGCAAACTTGAGTCGCATTTTAAGCAAGATTTTTTGTTTAAAAATACTTTGCCCTCAAGTGGCAGCACCATCGGAAGTGTCGGTGCTTTACTGATTGGGGCTCCGCATCGCCCAGAAGGGCCTTTCCTAACCGAATCTGAATTTCTACAAGTCCCCTTTCGCACCAGCCCTGCCAGAATATATAAGCAAGCAGGCTATGAAACTCGCTTTATCTATGGCGGCAACCCTGGGTGGCGGGACCTCTACAAATTTGCTCGGCATCAAGGCTTTGAATTTGTCGAAGGCGAAGTTGAGATTCAAAACACCTTGGGCGGCTCCATTGAAAAGCATGAGTGGGGAATTTATGATGAGGATCTGTTTAAATATGTGGAACTCACCTTAAAGAAGGCAACCCAACCCCAATTTATTGTGGTGTTAACGACAACCAATCATCCTCCCTATCAAGTTCCCAAAAACTTTTCCCCAGAGCCACAAAAAATACCTGAAATCCTGAGCTCACGTTTGGTGGGCGATCGCAAGATTATTGACCAACGATTTAAGGTCTACCTTTATTCAAATGAAAAATTAGGAAACTTTCTGACTGCGATCAAAACTAGCACTCTTCGCGAAAAGACAATTGTTGCCGCAACCGGTGATCATAATTTCTGGTTGATCAATTTTGAGGAACAAGAACAATTGGCAAAATGGGGGGTCCCGATTTACTTCTATATTCCAAAAGGCATCCGGCCTGCCTATGTCCCTCAGACCTTTGCTTCGCACATGGATATTTTCCCAAGCCTGTATAATTTAAGCCTGTCGAGGGCTCGTTTTCGGTCGTTTGGGGTTGATATTTTTAATCCGCAACAAGAGCATTTTGCGTTTTACTTTACCCGTTTGTCACTGGGCCCAGACGGCGCAGCTTTCGCCCTGAAAGACAAGGATGCTCATTATTTTGACTGGCAGGGCGATTTCCAAAGGATAGTTCCCGGCCCACCCAGCGAAAGCAAAGTTAGAATGGCCACAAAATATAAAGCCCTGATGTCGATTATGGACTATTATTTTATCACCGAGAAAAAGGCCATTCAAACCCGGAGCAAAGAATGAGAGTTCTTGTCGTTGAAGATCAAGAAAAAATGTCTTCGTTTCTAAAGCGCGGTCTGAATGAAGTCGGCTACGCTGTCGATGTCGCCGAAACGGGACAATCTGCGGAAAGCTTAGTCAGTGAGAATGAATATGATCTGATCGTTCTTGACGTTATGCTGCCGGATCAAAATGGAATGGATACAGCCCGCCACCTGCGCCGCGATGGCTACCATGGTCCTATCTTGATGGTGACAGCTCTTTCGACGACCAAAGATAAAGTTCATGGCCTAGATGCTGGCGCCGATGATTACCTGACCAAGCCCTATAGCTTTGACGAACTTCTTGCTCGGGTGAGGGCCCTGCTCCGCAGAAATAGTCCCTCTGGCACCGCCAGTGTTTTACGCTATGCGGATCTCGAGTTGGACTTAATTCAGCGAAAGGCCCGACGTCAAAATAAGGATATCTCGCTGACACAAAAAGAATTTTCATTGCTCGAATACTTCATGCGCAACCCAGAACGACCACTAGGCCGAGTGTCCATAGCGGAACATGTTTGGGATATTCACTTTGACTCCGAAAGCAATGTCATCGATGTCTATATTAATATGCTGAGAAAAAAAGTCGATGCTCCATTCCAAGGGAAACTCATCCATACGGTGGTTGGGGTGGGCTATGTCCTTAACGAAAAGGCTTAAATCTGTTTTTGGGCGATTCAGCGTTCGCTCGCGCCTAACAGCTTTGTACTTTGTTATTTTCGGCACTTCTATGACAATTTTTGGAATTTTTATTTTCAATACTTTAGCGCAGGCTTTGGAAAAAGAATTTGATGTCACCCTCTATAATTACGCCGTCGACGTTTCAGAAACCATTATTTTAGAGCCCACAGGCGATCTTTCGATCACGGTACCAAAAGTTGATCGTGAAAAAATATTTCCCTTTGTCTTAGGAACCTCACTGATTCAAATTCGCCACATCAACGGCCAAATCATGACCCAGGTGGGGACCTTTGGTGGTTGGGAGATCCCCTATCGTGACGAATTCAAGCGACTTAGTCTTGGCGAAGAGTCTACCTATCGAACCGAAGAACGACTTGAAGGGCTGCCGAACGCCGAAGCTGAATCCTACCGAATCGTTAGTTTCCCTGTAGATAACTCCCCGGCCCCCCAGCTTGTTTTGCAGGTTGCAGTGCCGCTGACCTTTCTCGAGGCCCAGCTTGACAGTCGCCGGCTCATGCTCGAAGCCGGAATTCCCATTCTGCTAATTCTTGCGACGTTGGTGGGATTTATTATGTCTTCACGTGCCCTTGCGCCGGTGACTCAAATCATCCAAACAGCGAAAGAAATTGGTCCCGGCGACTTTTCAAAACGAGTTCCGATCGGTTTTGCAAAGGATGAAATTCAGGCACTGGCATTAACCGTGAATGAGATGCTTGAGCGGATAGAAAACGCCTTTCAAAGCCAAGAACGCTTCGTTGCCGATGCCTCACATCAATTGCTGACCCCTTTAACGATTTGCCGAGCCGAGATTGAACAGGCGCTGAAGAACTTTCGCACGGCCAGCCCCGAGCAAATTGAGGCCGCTTTGCAATCATCAAGAGAAGAGCTTAACCATCTGACTCATTTGATAAAGGACTTGCTTCTTTTAGCGCAGATCGATGCCGGACTGGGCGCCCTTTCCCTTTTACCGGTTAATTTTTTGGATATTGTTTTTGAGGCTGCAGAGCGGGCGGAAAAGATTGCGCGCAATAAACAAGTTAGAATTAAAGTGACATTTCAAATGGCGAACGCTGACGAAATTCAAATCAAGGGGGACGAAGATTTATTAAAGAATCTGATTTTCAATTTACTTGAAAATGGCGTAAAGTATACCCCAGCGGGCAGCTTGGTCAGTGTCGAAGTATCGAGCATCGATGAGGTCATCT
>CALQIT020000071.1 GCA_943330705.2 Streptomyces griseus | reverse complement strand
GGCAAAGATAAATAACGAGCTATTTGCATCCAACTCAATCCTAAGTTTCGCGCCCGCTTCGGTCTTAATCACGGCCTTAAAATAAAGTCGGTCCTTGCGCCGCAAGGGATGGACTTTATCTTCTTTGTCGGTCCAGGTTGATTTTCCGTCAGCAATTGAAATCCATGGATAGCGGGCTTCATGCTGATGATTTTTTTTGACCTCGACCCCTGCCGCCCGACAAGTGGCTGCAAAAATCAGTAAAATTATGATTTTAAAATATACTGACGTTCCCATATCTTTGCCCACCTTGAAAATACTGAATAACCGGCACTGACCGCAATAAAAAAGCCAGGAAGGCCATCTAAGAAACCTAATTTTAAAAAATAACACTCTACAAATTTACTAACTGGTTTAAATAACATTTTAAGCAAAGAAAAACGCTGTCCTTTTGCAAATTGCTCCTGCGCCTGAAGGCTTGAGTAACGATCATTGGTCACAATTTGATGACTCACATTTTTGAAAACCCAGTGATTTATTGGCGCTTTGAAGCGCTGAACTTTTTCGGCCTTTACTTTTTCATGTATGGGCTGACTGTCCCACTTAGAAAATTTACGATTAAAAAGTCGCAGTTGATAGTCGGGAAACCATCCGCCATGGGTAATCCAGCGCCCGAGGTAAAAAGATTTTCGCGGAAACTCGTAGCCCGTCTGGGCCTCAAGCGATTTCCACTTTGCAATCAGTTCGGCACTCAAGCCGGAAGAAAGACCCTCATCAGCATCCAAACACAGAATCCAATCATACTTAGCCTTTTCAACGGCCGAGGCTTTTTGTGGACCATAACCCAGCCAGTCCTCTTTAAAAACCCGCGCGCCTAACTGGGCTGCCAATTCTCTGGTAAAGTCCTGACTATGGCTGTCGACAACGACAATATCTGAGGCAAAAGGCACTGACCGAATACAACGCTCAATGTTGCTTTCTTCGTTCAGCGTTATAATGACAAGCGAAAGGGCCAATTTCATGTGATAATAAAGTTTTACCTTCATAATCGAACTTGTCAAACGCTGCGCCTCTTCCTAGGATTTTCATTTGGAGAAAACCATGATTTACAAAAACCTCTGCTTCTTCTTGTTTTGCCTTTTTTTTATGCAGACAAGTCTTGCCTATCAAACTCTTGGCGAATCTGGCGAAATTGTACAAACTGGCAAGTACCGGGCCGGCACTGAAATTCAATTCGCGTCAGGGGCAAATCTGACGGGGTTTGTCGATGCTAATGTTAGCGATTCCAGCAGCCTTCGCGTGCATCTTGGCGCTGGCGACGTTGATTTTTATGCCGGCGCTAGCTACAAATGGATTCCCTTTCCCGATTTTGAACAACAGCCCGCCATCGGCATGAAAGCGGGAGTCACCATTGGCCGCGAAGGCACCGACAATTTTTTTGTTTTACATGGATCCCCGTTGGTTTCTAAAAAAATGGACTTCGATCAAGGGCTGTTTGTGCCTTATGCGGGAATTCCGATCACGCTTACAACCTCTAAATCCAAAACCGTCACTGGCTTGCAATTAAGCGCCGGAACCGAATACTCGACACCTAAACTAAAAAGCTGGGGATTTACCGGCGAAATTGGGATTAACTTGAAGGACTCACAATCCTACGCCGCCTTTTCGGCAAGTTTCACCTTGGATGATCAAAATACGAAAAAGGGGAAGTAAACATGTTTTCTTTTTTCAAAGACGACGGCTCGGCCGCTGAATATTACGTTGATTTAGGAACTGCAAATACCCTTATTGCCGCCCGCGGAAAAGGTATCGTCGTCAATGAACCCACCCTGATTGCCTTTACTGAAATCAGCCCAGGCAAAAGACGCGTGGTTGCCATCGGTCTAGAGGCCCGCGAAAAAGTTGCCAAAACCCCCGGAAGCATCAGCGCCATTCGCCCTTTAAAAGAAGGGGTTATCGCCGATTACGATACCACCGAAACGATGCTGCGTTATTTCATGACCCGCCCAGGAATAAAAAATCTTTTTAGCCGACCACGCATGGTCATTTCCATTCCCTACGGAGTGACCGAGGTCGAAAAAAGAGCCGTCATCGATGCTGGTCGATCTGCCGGAGCGAAAGAAGTTTTTCTAATTGATGAGCCCATGGCTTCGGCGATTGGAGCTGGCCTGAAAATCAAAGAAGCAAAAGGTTGCATGATTGTCGATATCGGAGGAGGAACTACCGAGGTCGCGGTGATTGCCTTATCCGACATCGTTTATTGTCAAGCCGTTCGTATTGGTGGCAATCGCTTTGATGAAGCCATTGTCGATCACATGAAACACAAAAAAAATCTAATCATCAGTGAAACCACTGCCGAGTTTTTAAAAATCCAAGTGGGCACGGCCGTGCCTAAAAAAGACATCCGCAGCACCGAGGTCTCTGGTCGTGATGCGGGCACGGGACTTAGTCGAACCATGGAAGTGACCTCGGAAGACGTCGGTAATGCGATGGACGCTTGCGTCCGCGATATTATCAATGCCATTCACCTGGCCCTAGAAAATACTCCACCCGAGTTGGTCTCAGATATTATTGATACCGGAATCGTCCTAGCCGGTGGCGGCGCATTGATTCGTGATATTGATTTACGTCTGCAAAACGAGATCCGCTTGCCAGTCAAAATTGCCTTAAATCCGCTGCTGACAATCGCCGTTGGCGGGGAAATGGTTCTTAGCGATCCCGAGCTTTTAGCAAAAATTCGCTTGGATGTTTAAATTACTCCGCTCAGAGCGGGCTTTGCTGCTGATCCTACATGATTCTGAATCATAGTCAGGAATCTTTGGCACAGCCCCTGAAAGCCAAAAAAGCCTTTAAAATTGAGTCGCTTGAGGAAATCCTCGATAATCTTAAATCTACTTAAATCCATCGGCAAAAGTTGACAATTACATACACTGTATGTACAATAAGATATGAAGTTTGACTGGGACCCTAAGAAAGCTGAATTTAATCTCAAAAAGCACAAGGTCTCGTTTGAAGAGGCTACAACCGTCTTTTTTGATGACCTGGCAAAAATAACTTTTGATCCCGACCATTCCGATGATGAGCATCGACAGATTTTGATCGGCCATAGTCATAATCGAAGACTTTTATTTGTGATTCATATGTCGTTTGAAGACAAGAACGCCATCAGGATTATCAGCGCCAGAAAAGCGACCAAACGTGAGCGCAAAGACTTTGAAAACCTATAACTAGAGGTGATTTATGAGAAAAGAATATGATCTAAAGAAAATGAAATTGAAGCCAAATCCCTACGCCAGCAGATTGAAAAAGAGCGTTACTATTCGCCTAGACACCGATGTCATAGAGTATTTTAAGGCCCTCGGACAAAAGAACAACACGCCCTATCAGACGCTGGTAAATGACTTCTTGAGAAGCTGCAAAGAGGAAAATCTTGCTCCTAAAACTGTCTGGAAGAAGTCCTCCTAGAGTCCTGAACCGATTGAGTGGTTAACTTTTTGACGATCCTATCTTAATTTCAGGGTCAGTTCTCAGCACCCATTGATAACAATGAGCTATCGGCAAATTGGCAGCGATTGGTGCACATTATGCAGAAAAAAGTGTATCTACAGAGCCTATCCGAAGCTTTGTCTCGCGCAAGCAAACGTGCCGTATCGCCGGCACTCAACACAAAAATTTGAAAAAATACGGACTCGCCATGACTATAGTGGCGAAATATTTCGGTATCCGTCAGTAAAAGTGGCCGCACTATTTACCAAACTTCGTCAGCAGCATGGTGCTCGAATACCATTACTGCTGCCCCCAGTAGTTCAGGATCAGCTCAGACACTTTCCACTAGTGGAACCATTTATGTTGTAAGTGCAGCTCAAACAAATAATTCGGGCTTGGGTTATGTTATGGGGAATAATACGGCATTGGTCGTCAATCCTGGTGACACCTTTACCTACTCGGGCTCAACCGGGACAGACAGCGTGGTGTCGGCTACTTCTAAAAGCTACGTTTGGGTTGAAGGAAAACTTGATGCGAAAAGCGGAGCCACCGCAGCTGGCTATGGCGTCAAATTTACAACCACCAAATTTTCTAGGGTTCATCACGCCGCCATTGTTGAAACAGGACTCAATGGAATTCTCTTTTCAAGTACCAGCCCTGTAAATACAATTACCGATTCAATGATCTATAGAAACGGAAGCGCTACTTCTGATGATGCAGTCAAACTTTCGCAAGCTGATTACAATCGTGTTTTGGATCTGACCTTAGTCGACAACGCTGGCCGAGGACTGATGATTGGCACAGGAACTGTCCTCTACACCAATTACACCATTGTCTCCAAAGTCCGGGCCTATAACAATGTAGGTCCTATGATTGCAACTTACGACCAGACCAATGCCGTCGTTACAGACGCCGTCAGTGTTGGCAATCAGCAGGCCGTGAATCTTGACTCCCAAGATGGTGCCATCGTACCAAATAATACTTTTTCGCATTTTACCGCTATCAACTCAAATCCTTCTGTAGCTTCGGCAGACTTCTATTTCAATACAGATGCTGGCCCGAGCAGTACGGTCAGTCAGATCTTGAGTTTAAATTCTGGCCAAAGCGCATTTCGTAGTTTTGCTGCTAACTGCAAGTTCGCAAATATTGTTGTTGGCTATACTGGCGCCACAACGGCATTCTTCTTAAATAGTTCATCGGGCAATGTATTCAGCGGTTACTTAGGTTTGTCTGCTGGTGAGACCTGTACCGTAATTGCAAGCCAGGGTATCAACGGAAGCTGCGCAGCTGCGAACTCGTCCACCGTAACAACCATCGGAAGTTTAAATACGACCTCAAGCCTTGTCGGTAAGGTGACTGGAGACACAACAAATGTCTCTGACTCTGCGGGAACAAGTAGTTATGCATCTATTGGGGACTGGTTTGACTTTGAAAATATTTTCAGAGCGTGGGGGCCTACCAAGGCGAAGGGGACTACTATTCACAGACCTGCAACTTCACTGACGGCACGGTCTCAGGGGTCACCATGTTCGGATTTCCAATCTTAGGTCCCTAATTTTTTTGATACCAAGTACTGATCACTTTACGGTCAGGTTGTTATACCTGAAGACATTCGCGATTCTCTGAACCTCAAAGAAGGCGATCAATTTGTAGTGATTGGCAAAGGCGATACGGTCATTTAAAAGCCATGCCCCCGCCATCTATGGATCAATTCGATGCACTACTCGCCAGGGCTGAAACGCAGGCAAAAAAAGCAGGCCTTAAAAAGAGCGATGTTAAAGCCGCAATCAGCAAAGTGAGAAAGTCATCGCGATGAGGGTTGTGATCGATACGAACGTTTTTGTTTCTGGGATTTTCTGGAAGGGCCCAGCACAAAAAATTCTGCTCGAATGGCGGCTCGATAAATTTCAGATGGTTTTATCAGCGGTTATTTTAGATGAATACCGCCGCGTTGTGGACGAGATAAGCCAAAAACGTGGCCCCATCGACGTTGATGATTTGCTTCAGGTCGTTGGGCTTAATTCAATTTTGGTGCAACCAGCTGATCCTGCTGCAATAACAAACGCAGGATCTGGGATTTCGGCCCCGGAACTCCAGCGCCAGCAGCCGGCCCTATCTTTTTCCCATTCCACTCAACCACTGAAAGCACGTCTAAAGTGGTCCCGATCATAAAAACCTCTTGTGCGCTCAGCAAATCGGTCTGCAAAATTTGTTGCTGGCGGGTCGTGCAGATTTGATGCTGCTCAATCAACTCAACTAGCCTGCAAAGTGTGGTTCCCCGCAGGCAGTTGTTAAACTCAGGGTAAATAAATTGGCCCTGAGCAGAAATAATAGCCAGATTTTCTGTTGGCCCTTCGCAGAGATAGCCCTGATCATCAAAACCAATTGAGTAGTCCCAGCCCTTTTTCAAGGACTCAAGCTTCATCATAACATTGGGCAAATAGTTGCAACTTTTTACCTGGGCCATCCAACCCAGTTTTGCAGGAATCAAACTTGACCCGGCGGTAACACCTGCCTGGTATTGATGCACAGTTGGCGGTTTGAATTCAGTGACAACAATATACAACTGCGAGGCCGGGCACTCGTGGGGATTGATGGAAAACCCACCTGGACCTCTGGAGACAAAGACCCGTATCAACGCTTGATGCAATTTAGACACTCTTAGCGTTTCTTTAATAATTTCTTGGATCTCATTAATTTTAAAAGGAATTTTAAGATCTATTTTTTCCGCCGATTTAAATAAACGGTCGAGATGGGCCTGCAAAAGATAGATCCTTTGATCGACAACTTTGATTGCTTCAAATATTCCATCCCCACGATGGACCATGTGATCATCCATTGGAATCAGCATAAAGTTTGCATTGGTCGTAATGCCACAAAGTACCGAGGAATAGAACGCACGATAAGATGACGCGGTTGCAGGCTGGTGATTGCTGAGCTGTGCCCACACCTCTTGATCATTCAGTTGCCGCACAAGTTTTGAGTTGCCCATAAGACTCTCTTTCGCTTCAATAGAACAATTGGACCTATCCAAAATCAATCAAAGGATTGAATCATGAAAAAAGAAATCCTTCTCTATTTTTTTCTTAGCGCACTATTAACTGCTAGCACGAGCACACTCACTGGCTGCGCAAGTAAATCTACAACTGAGGCCGCGGCGTCTGCGACGACCACAACGGCTCCGGCAGCGGAAAACACTTCGCCACCCTCAATAACTTTGACTGTGCCAGCAGCTGTAACCGCCGCAAGCGCCGCAGCTTCAACAGACGCGACCGGCAATATTGAAAACCCGGCAAGCACTGAAACTGTTAAAATTGAACTCAAAAAAGTAGCCGATTTGGCAAACAAGGCAGCGGCAACCACAGAGCCCGATCACGGGAATACTCATGCAGCGACCGAACACACCCATGAAGCCACAGGAGTCGCGCCTGACGTTGCCTTCGGTTGGCTAAAGAACGGTAATTTGCGCTTTAGCAAACAGTATTTGCGCAGGGATGGCCAAGGGAAAAAGGATATCCAGCGGCTTGCTGAAGGCCAAAAACCCCATTCCATTGTCCTTTCTTGCAGTGATTCAAGGGTTCCGCCGGAGTTGGTTTTTGACCAAAAGCTTGGCGAAATATTTGTCGTTCGCACCGCAGGCCAGGCGCTGGATGCAAATGCAATTGGCAGCATTGAATACGCCATTGAACATTTGGGAGCAAAAAATCTGATTGTTCTTGGCCATAGCAAGTGCGGGGCAGTAAAGGCGGCAATGGGAACTCTTGCAGGCGGCGACGCAGGCAGCCCTAGCCTGAACCACTTGGTGCAGGATATTCATCCCCGCCTAGCCGAATTCAAAGGCTTGCCGGCCTCTGCAAACCTTGTCACCGAGTCCTGGGCCAACGTGCGTGGGGTCGCAAAAGACCTTAGTACTCGATCTGAAATTATTGCCGGCAAAATAAAGTCTGGGGAAATCAAAGTCCACTCTGGCCTCTATGACCTACAGTCCGGAGTAGTTGATTTTAAGTAGGCTTTTAGAGGTTACAGAACGAAATAGGATCTATTTTTTTGGCTTGAGATCCCGAACAAGGCTCCAAAGAAGCGCACATTATTGCGGATTTCCGGCCCAAAAAGCTTCGGCTTAAATAGCTCTTTTTTTCTGATTAGCGACTTGAATGAGGCCAAGGTGCTGTTTTGCAAACTCGAGTGCGTCCTGATTCCCTTCTGGACTATTCTCGCGCAAGATTATTTGGCTGCGTCTCTCCTCGACGTCCATTGACACTTTGATAGAATTAATCAACATGCTCATCGGTACTGGCTTTTCTAATATGTCAGCCACGCCAAGACGTAATGCCAAAATTGCCGATGTTGTGGTGGCCGCGCCGGTAAGTAAAATAACTGGCGTAAAGATTCCCAATATTCTCAACTGTTCAATGAACTCGAGACCATTCATCTTCGGCATCGCCAGATCCGTCACGATCATTGAAAATCGTCTACCGCTGACGGCAGCAAGAGCCTCTGCCCCAGAGTAACAAGCGACGACCTCCTTAAATACCGGAGTCACAGCCTCAACCAAGATCTCCGAAAGATCGACTTCATCGTCCACAATCAATATCGATACATAGCGCTCAAAATCTGCCATTAAGTGAACTATCGGAAGCCGCCCTCTATAGATTGATGATGTTTACCCACATTCCATAAATCTTAATAAATACCATCTCCTCTTGGAGCACAATTTTTGCCCGTTGACAGCGAGACCGATCTGCCTACTTTACCCAGAACAACCTAACCACCCAAAACAGGCCTATAAAACGCCTCAATGTGATCACAGGAAGTTTTAGAAGTAGTTCGTGGTCGTTATTGACAAAATACCCCAGTAATTACAAATAGTTAGAAGGATTGAGGAACCTGAGCCATCCTTTTCAAATTCCCGATTATGAATCTAGACCGAAGCCCTAAGAGTTTTTGTCATGATGACAACGCCAGTGCTCCGTCCGCAAAATAAGGTATGACTGCAAACAAGCGTATTCTAATAGTAGATGATGAGGCCGATCTTCGTGAGGTTTTGGAGATGCAAATTCAACCGTTGGCATCTCAAATATCCCACGCCTCAAACGGCAAAGAAGCGCTTGAGCTTACGACGAAGCAAACCTTTGACGCCATATTGACTGATATCAATATGCCAATTATGAACGGGATTGAATTTCTTAAATCTCTTCGCGCCAATGGCAACGAAACTCCGGTGGTGATTCTTACTGGTCACTACGACAAAGAGTTGGTTATTCAGGCGTTGCGCCTTGGTGCGTTTGAGTTCCTTGATAAGCCATGGAGCGAAGAAAATCTGGCCGATGTGATTGGCCGCGCCCTCGAACTTGGCGCCGAGCTGAACTTTAGGAAGAGTAACGTGGAGTAAAAGACTCCTTAGTTGAAATTATGGCAGAAAATGCAACGAAATCTGCCGACCAGTTGGGGCGAGAAAATAATCCAGCCCCGCCCCCGCGAAAAAGACCCACGGCAAAACAGTAAAAAATGAAAAAAATAGACTTTCTAACCATCGCCGAAGACCCCGTTTTGCTCTCGCGGCGCGAGAGCATAGAGTCCTTGCATGCCGAGGATCAGCAAGAGTATAAAGCTCATCCGACCAGCAGCCTCACCAAAGTACTTTCGCGAAAGTTAAGGATTCCTGAATCTATAAAGGCGCTCATTCTTTGCACTCACGAGAGAATTGATCAAAAGGGATTTCCCAGTGCGTATCTATTTTCATAGACGAATTTTCCATGTTTGATGTGAGTATTAAAACTGTCCTCAACAAGTGTCATACTCGCGCCTCCATATAGCGTTTCAAGATCCGGCAAGGTTTTCATTTTTTCTGAAAACGGTCCTAATTTTGCCAAGTGCTTTTCATAAAGAAGTTGGGCGAAGGAGTAGTTGATTTTAAGTAGGCTTTTAGAGGATACTTCAAATCATGCGAAAAATACTGGCCACTTGTGCGCTTCCTTATGCTAACGGGCCCATTCATATTGGGCATATGATGGAACATCTGCAGGCGGATTTTTGGATCCGCTTTCAAAAGATGCTTGGTCATGACTGCCTTTTTTTATGCGCTGATGATACCCACGGAACTCCGATTATGGTGGAAGCCCGCAGACGCGCAATCGCACCTGAGCAGCTGATCGCCGAAGCCTGGGAAGAACACAGCAAAGACCTCAGCGATTTTCAAATTGATTACAATCTTTACTCGTCCACAAACTCTGAAGAAAATCGCATTCTTTGTGAACAGTTTTTCAAACACATGAAAGACAAAGGGCACATCAATACGAAAGTGATTGATCAGCTTTTTTGCGAACACGATAAAATGTTTTTACCGGATCGCTTCGTCAAAGGTATCTGCCCCAAGTGCGGAGCAAAAGATCAATATGGTGATTCCTGCGATAGCTGTGGCGCAACTTACTCGCCTGCCGATTTAAAAAGCCCGTTCTGTATCGTCTGCAACAACCCACCCGTTTTGAAACAAAGCGAGCAATTGTTATTCAAAGTAAATAACTTTCGCGATTATCTTATCGATTGGCTTCCTAAACACAGCAGCCGCGAAGTTGCTAATAAAATGATGGAGTGGTTCAAAGAACCTTTGCGGGATTGGGATATTT
This sequence comes from Streptomyces griseus, assembly GCA_943330705.2. Classification (GTDB taxonomy): domain Bacteria; phylum Bdellovibrionota; class Bdellovibrionia; order Bdellovibrionales; family Bdellovibrionaceae; genus CALQIT02. The sequence goes on along the minus strand of CALQIT020000071.1, from coordinate 5,674 downwards.
CCCGCAACGCGCCTTATTTTGGCATTCAGATTCCGGGGCATCCGGGCAAATACTTTTATGTTTGGGTCGATGCTCCGATGGGATATATCTCGACCACCCTGCAGTATTGCAAAGCCAAAGGACTAACCTTCGACGACTACTGGCGTGAAGACAGTACTGCTGAGGTCTACCACTTTATCGGCAAAGACATTACTTATTTTCATACCCTGTTTTGGCCAGCATTGCTTAAGACCGCAGAGTTTCGCTCGCCAACTCAAGTTTTTGTTCATGGCCACGTCACCGTCAACGGTGAAAAAATGAGTAAATCAAAGGGCACCCAGATCAATGCACGCACTTATCTCAAGCATCTTGATCCCATGTATTTGCGCTATTATTATGCCTCGAAGTTAACCAGCGGAGTCGACGATTTAGACCTCAGTCTTGACGACTTTGTGGCCCGAGTGAACTCTGATCTGGTCGGTAAAATTACGAACTTAGCCTCCCGGGGCGCACAAATGTTAAACAAGCGCCTGGATGGAAATATGGCGGAGTGCGATCCACAAGGGCTTTTGTTGGTAAAAAAAGCACAAGCTCAAGCGAGCATCATTGCCAGCCATTTTGAAAATCGTGATTTTCTAAAGGCCATCAACGAAATTCGCGCCTTAGCCGATGAGGCCAATCGTTACTTCGACGAAAAAGCGCCGTGGAAGACTATCGACAATGATCCGGAAGCGACCCGCCAGGTGCTAAGCACGACCTTGAATTTATTTCGAATCTTGGCGATATTTTTACAGCCCATTCTTCCGCAATATACAAAACGCGTGGCCGTCCTTTTTTCCGAAACCTATCCCTACCGCTGGATAGATTTGGATTCACTGATTTCGCGAAAAAAAATCAGTGAATACGAAATGCTGGCCATTCGTATCGAGCCCGACAAAGTAAAGGCAATGCTTGAGGACAGTGCAAAACTCCATCTTGCAAAGCTTGAGTCCAGCGCGGCAACCGCGAAAAAATATTTACCTGCGGCTTCCTCGGCCACTTCCTCGGCCACTTCCCCGGCCATTTCCTCAAGCACTGATCCCGGAAAAGCGGCAGAAGTTTCAATTGATGATTTTATGAAAGTTGATTTGCGGGTTGCAAAGATCATCGAAGCCGAGGAAATCAAAGAAGCGGATAAGCTCTTGCGCTTGAAAGTCGACCTTGGCCCCTTAGGGCAACGCCAGATCATTGCCGGCATTAAATCAGCTTACAAAGCAGAAACTCTGGTTGGCCGCTTAACCGTTGTAGTTGCCAATTTGGCGCCAAGAAAAATGAAATTCGGAATCAGCGAGGGCATGGTTTTAGCCGCTGGCGCTGGTGGATCCGAACTTTTTATTCTTGCTCCGGACAGCGGCGCAAAACCAGGCGATAAAATTAAATAGGCTTTTTTTTGATAAGGACAACCCCATGGCAAAGCTCAAAATAAAGCTCACTCGCAATTTACGTCGGGCCATTATGCAGGGCCACCCCTGGGTCTACAAAGAAGCCTTAGCCAGCGCTCCTGCGGTCGAAACGGCACAGCTTTGCCAGGTCAGTGATGCGAAAGGCGAATTGGCATGGGCCATTTATGATCCCCACATTCCTTTATCTTTAAGAATTTTAAGTCTTGAAAGTTTCCCCCCGACTGCGACTTTTTTGCAAAAAAGATTTGCTCGAGCATGGCAACTGCGCGCAGGGGTTCGCAATCCTGGAACTACGGCATTCCGTCTTTTTAACGGCGAAGGCGACCTGCTTCCTGGCCTGATCTGCGATATCTATGGGTCGACGGCGGTGGTTCAATTTGACGGCCCCGGGCCCAGTGAATTCTGGGATCGCAAGCTGATCACCGACTGGCTGCTGAGTGAAACATCTTGCACTTCGGTTTTAGAAAAGGATCGCCGCAGTCCCGAGCGCACGACCAAACTGATCGCCGGAGTCCCTTGTGAAAATGAAATAACGATCAAAGAAAACGGCGTTCTATTCGAGGTCAATTTAGAAAAAGGGCAAAAAACAGGGTTCTTTTTAGATCAACGGGAAAATCGAAATCACGTTCGCCAGTCCAGCCAGGGGAAAAGTGTTCTCAATTTATTTAGTTATACGGGCGGATTCTCGGTCTATGCAGGCTTAGGCGGAGCAAAAAAAGTTGCAAGCCTTGATGTCTCTAAAGGGGCCATTCATTCCGCCGAAGCCAACTGGGCGTTGAACGGACTTGATCCGCAAAAGCACACTGGTCTTTGCGTGGATGTTTTTGAATACCTAAATGGAAAACCAGATAGCTGGGATCATATTATCGTCGACCCGCCTTCCATGGCCCACTCGGAAAACCAAAAAGAAGTTGCGAAAAGAAAATATATCGAGATCTTTGCGGCTGCCGCCAAACGGGTTAACCCCCAAGGCGAACTTTCGTTAAGCTCGTGCACCACCCATGTTTCTTTTGACGATTTTTTTGAAATCATCCATGAGGCCCTTTCCCAGGCCCGCCGACGGGCCCAAGTTCTGCGGGTTTCAGGCCAGGGGCCGGATCATCCCTTTCCCCATGCCAGCCACGAGTTCCGTTACTTAAAATTTGTGCATTTGGCCTTAGACTAAGTTGATATTCGATGCTACCCCTGCTTTAAATGTTGGCGGTTGAGAAAAAATATATTCAAGAAATCCTAGCTCTTTCCCATAAGATGGAGGCCAAACTTCTTGTCCTAGATCAGGCTTCTGATCTGGTTTTTAATCAGACACTCAATCAGGCTTTCTCTGACTCGGACTTGAGTGAACTTCATCGTCTATTAAAGCTCTTAGCAAGCTCACAATCTGTGGAACATCAAAAGCTGGGCGGCTTAAGTTCGATGCTACACTCAACGATGACAGACCGCCATTTTGCAAACTTCATTGTCCCCTTCGAGCGCTATTTAGATCGAGGCCTGCGGGATGATCAGTTTTTGATTACCAGCCAGGATAAAACGGAACCCGCAAAGCACACCCGCATACCACTAGAGTTTGCCCTTGAAAATATTCGTTCGGCCTTTAACGTCGGCTCGATTTTTCGTTCGGCGGATTGTGTGGGCGTCAGGAAAGTTCATTTGATCGGATATACCGCGACCCCCGACAGCCCCCAATTGCAAAAAACCTCGATGGGAACCTGGGACTTGGTCCCTCATTCGGTGCAAAACAAACTAGAATCTCTTATTCCCGAGTGGAAGAATGCGGGCTTACTGGTTGTTGCTTTAGAAACTGCAGAAAAGGCAATTCCGATTTACAACTTGGACCTGGCAAGACCAAGTATTTTTATCGTCGGCAATGAGCGTTTTGGGCTGGATCGTAAAATCCTAGATATGGTCGACCACGTCGCTGCCCTGCCTAGTTTTGGTTATAAAAATTCATTAAATGTTTCAGTAGCACTGTCGGTGGCCGCATTTGAATGGAGGCGGCAATGGGACGTGAAACAAAAATCCTGACTTCTGTTTCAATCCAGCCCATTGGCATTTTTAGCTGTAGCAAAAGCCAACCCTTTTCTGCTGCTCGCCAAGGCTCTGTCGATCGATCCTCTGAATTTGGTCATATTCAACTCAATCCAGGCTTTGATTTTGAACAAGCTCTGACCGGACTTCAAGAGTTCTCTCATATATGGCTGCTGTATCAGTTTCACAATAATTCCCATTGGAAGCCAATGGTTCTACCCCCGCGTGGGACCGAATCTAGACTTGAAAAGAAGGTTGGGGTTTTGGCCTCGCGCTCGCCGTATCGGCCGAATCCAATTGGTCTATCTTGCGTGCGCTTAGAAAAAGTTGAAGGACGACAGCTTTGGGTTTCTGCCTTTGATCTTTTGGATGCAACGCCGATCATAGATATAAAACCCTATCTGACCTATGCCGATTCATTTCCGGAGGCCAGCTTGGGATGGGTTGATCCTAAGCCTTTTGCGATAGAATTATCGGCCCAAGCCCAGCAACAAATTGAATTTCTTCGCGTTCACGGCTTGCCTGAAATACAAAATTTTATCCTAAACCAGCTGGAGTATGATCCCTGTAACTGCAAAAAAAAGAGAGTAAAACCGAACCCGCAAGGCTGGACCCTTGCCTATCGAACTTGGCGTATTGATTTTTCCAAACAATCCAACTCAAGCCTATGCGTTCTTGAAATCCGCAGCGGCTATTCTGCAGAAGAACTATCGCAAACTGCAGATCCCTATCTGGATAAGCCCCTGCACCTGCAGTTTATTGCAAGCATTGCGACCCGAAGCTGACAGCTTGTAACCAACGATCTGAACCTGACCCGTGCTTTCACAATTTGCGCCCATCTTTGATGCGACTATGGACGCAAAACCCTTGCGGATTTTTCCCTTGACCCTGCCGATCATTAGCGATTCGCTAGTGATAAGTACAAAAAACGGAGGCCCAAGATGAAATGGATTACAATTGGTTGCTGGCTTATTTGTTCTGCCTCTTTTGCCCATGACTCGACCGATTGGCGCACCGATAGCCGCGCGTTTCTTTCTGCGCGAGTTGTGCAAAATCCGCCAAGCACCGACGCCCCAGCCTTGCGCGTTTTTCCAGAAAATATTTCTATGGAGTATCTCAAACAAAAGCTGTCAGAGTTTTCCGGAGCAATTCCAACCGTAGTTGACGGTCAAACCGTGACAATCTCTGAAAGACAAAGTGCCAAAGGACGCGAACTATCACTTCGCTATTTAATACAAGAGTATCAAGCTCTTGGTTTTAAGGTCACAAGCCACCAATTTTCATCAGGCGTAAACTTTATCGCAGAAAGAACGGGTTCTGATCCGGGCAAAGTGCTCATTCTTTCCTCGCATATCGATTCGGTTGGCAATGCCGGCGCCAATGATGACGGAGCAGGAACAATTTCTGTTTTGGCGGTGGCTCAATCACTAAAGAATCTAAAACTAACCGCAACTTTGCGGGTCTTGGGCTTTGACCGGGAAGAAGTAGGCCTAGTGGGCTCTGCCGCATATGTAAAATCCTTGCCCAGCCTACCTGCTGTGATTGGAAATATTCAACTTGAAATGATGGCCACCAATCATAAGAAGGATGGCCGCTTTCATGTGATCGATTGCGACCGACCCGAGTCCACAGGATTAAGCGCTCAGATTATGAATGCGGTGGTGGCTCTAAAACTTCCACTGCAAAGAGTCGCCGCTTGCACAACCAGAAGCGACCATGCCTCGTTCTGGTCTGCAAAATTGCCGGCCATCGTCTTGTCTGAAAACTTTTTTGGTGGCGACGGTGATCCTTGTTATCACGCCCAATGCGACAAAGCAGATGCCCGCCTTGATTTTGAATACATGGCGAATATTACAGCCGCAGTTGCCCTGGCCTCGGCCAATATTTTGGGTGCACGCACAAAGTAGGCTTCGCTTTCCTTAGCTTTAGATTTTACTTATTGGAAAATAAAGAAATAGCAAAGGCCTGTCTGATCTTATGCGGAACTTAACACTTTTACTTAAGGTCTATGTAACAATTTTCATGCGGGAAATCGCATTCTTGATTCCGGGAACCCGAAGCATGTCGCCCCCCCCTCTTCATGTTGTGACGTCGATACGTCACGTTTACCTGCCAAAATGAAAATTTCAAAAAATGTTTGCCAAAATGCGCCGGACCCGAAGTACTTCTGCACGACTTTTTGCCGTAAACAACGGCTGCGCGACTTATCACTTTCCCTCGTACCCTAT
>CALQIT020000070.1 GCA_943330705.2 Streptomyces griseus | reverse complement strand
GTTATCTAGAGGTTATGACAGAGGAGTCCTTTTGGACTCTGGTAAAGTCTTCGTCATCGGCGGAACAACCACCGCCGGCGCCCAAGGCGAGCTTTACGATCCCGTCGCCGGCACTTGGAGCAATTCTGCCCTTGCCACAACGTGGAGGACCGAAGCTGGACCAATTAAAATCGGTATCAATAGAGTTCTGTACACTAATGGACAACAAGGTGCTGGCGGCGGAATGACTTCGTCAGAAATCCTAAACATTCCTTAGTCGTCGCAAACCACACGTTCTGTTTGGCGACAAACAGCGGGACTCGTGGAGATTGGCCTTAACCGCATTCTCCTTTTTAGCGGAGTACAAGGCGGGGCGGGCTTTTGTCAGGTCTCATTCTACTCTTTCTTGCCGGCAGCTAAATTCTTGCCGGCAAGGAATCACTGATGTAACTTTGCTTTGTTCGCCGCGGGTGCATAAAAATAGGCGCAAAGGAGTTATTGATGAAGCCCATGATGTTCCTTTTTAGCCTTTGGCTATGTCATACGCCGGCACAGGCGTGGGAGGCCAAAATGTTTAAAAAACCAGAGCTTGCAGTTTTAAAAAAACAACTGACCGAAGAACAGTTCAAAGTTACGCAGAAATCTGCTACCGAGAAACCCTTTGCTAATGTCTATTGGGACAATAAAAAGCAGGGAATTTACGTTGATATTGTCTCTGGAGAACCACTTTTTAGCTCGTCTGACAAATTTGACTCAGGCACAGGCTGGCCAAGTTTTACTAAGCCTTTGGATCATGGAAATATTATTAATAAAGAGGACCGTGGCCTGTTTAGCACGCGGACCGAAGTTCGCAGCCGTTGGGCGGATTCGCATCTAGGCCATGTTTTTGATGATGGTCCTGCTCCGACGGGAAAGCGATTTTGTATTAACTCTGCATCCTTGCGTTTTGTTCCGCTAGAAAAACTACAAGCTGAGGGCTACGGAGAATTCGCAGCTCTATTTGACAAAAAGTAGCTGCGGGTATTTGAAATCATTTTAAAAAAAATTACTGGGGGTCTGTTTATTTTGGGGGTCTATGAAAAATGCAATTGCCTCTTTCGCAGTAGTTTTAGCTTCACTATTCAGCCTCGCAAATACTGCGGTCACGACAACCGCTCCTAAACAAGCGACAAAAGCCACCGCCATTTTTGCCGGCGGATGTTTTTGGTGCATGCAGCCGCCGTTTGATCGATTGAAGGCCAAGGGTGTAATCAGCACAAGTGTTGGTTATTCAGGAGGGCATACGGACAAACCTACCTACCAGCAGGTCTCTGACGGATCGACAGGGCATAAAGAAGTTATAGAAATTACTTACAATCCACAAAGAATTTCATACGACGAACTTTTAACGGTGTTTTGGACCAATATTGACCCCTATGATCAAAAAGGCCAATTCTGTGACAAAGGTGAACAATATCAAAGTGCAATTTACTATCAAACAGAAGACGAAAAGAAGCTGGCCCAGGCCTCGAAAGAAAAACTGCTCAAAGGCGGCGTCTTAAAAGGCGAAGTCGCAACCCTGATTCTGGCGGCAAAACCTTATTTTGCTGCCGAGGACTATCATCAGGCTTACTACGAAAAAAATCCAATTCGCTATAAGTTTTATCGCGGCAATTGTGGTCGGGACAAACGGCTGAGTGAAGTGTGGGGGAAAGCTGCGGCCCACTAGCGGGCAATTGTCGGCCGTGGCAGTGCTAGTAAAAATCCCAACGGCACGGTCAATCTTCGGGCCCAATCGCTTTCTTGGTGATCAAAAAATGGAAAGCTGCGCTGGAAGATCTGGCTTTTTGGGGATTTGGCTTTTAGCGTTTTTGCAAACAGCGGCACACTGCGAATGAAGTCAAAGTCTTCGCCGATTTCTCCGTTATCCAAATAGATAGAAACAGGTTGAGCTGGAAAATTATTTTCAATCAGAGAATCAATCGGCGATGCTTGGTCAAAAACTGAAATAGAAAGTCCAGCTGCTTTCGAAAAGATATCAGAATGTAGCCAAAGAGTTTCAATCGCAATCACTGCCCCCATTGACGAGCCCATTAAAAAGTTGTCCTCACGTCGGGGGCTAACTGCAAAATTTTTTTCGATCCATGGTTTGAGTTCTTCAATTAGAAAGCGTGCATAAAGATTTCCACGCTTGGAATACTCGTATTCTTGCATGCGCTCGGGACCTGAATCGATACCGACAATATAAACATCTTCAGACTTTGCCATCAATTCCAAAGCGCGATCCACTTGCCAGTCATTTTGGTTCCAGCTTAACCATGGATCGAAAAGGTTTTGACCGTCCTGTGCGTAAATTACGGGTAGCTTTAGCTTTCTCTTTACTTTTCCCTTTGCTTGTTTCTGTCGGTGGTCATGTTTTTTATTGGGATGTAGAATGCGCAGGGTGACCTGGCGACCCAGATGTTTTGATTTGAAGCCAGAAATAATTTGCAATCGTTTTGCGATTTGCCGAGGACCCCAATCTTTCCAATTGCTGATATCCAAAATTTGCAAAGGTTGATCTGCTATCAAGAATGAATTTCGGTAGGGTTGAGCAAAGGCATCGGCAGCCTCCTGGTCCCAGGATCCTCTTGTTACTTTGTACTCAAGTTTTTGAAAATCCTGAAGTTCAACATCCGCAGAAAACGTATTAAGGTCCACTTTTTCCATGGCGATGCAGTTTGGCTTCCAGTGGCAAAGTTCAGTTTGGTTTCCAGTTAAAAATATTCGTTCGTGGCTGGCGGTACCAAGGGGCATTTTGGCAATAAAACGAAAAGTTTTAGCCTGAGTTTGCGGCCAGAAAAAAAAGGTACTACAAAACAGCAAATAGCAAATTACCCAAGCTTTCATGACCTAAGCATAAAGCTCCAAGGAGGTATGACCAATTTATTTAAGGTCTAGGCCATATCGTGATGGGAACGACTTTACTGAAATAGCCTATTGCACATGAGCTTGGCGGGTCGGATTGGGTTCTCAGCCAATCGACTTTGAATCATTGAAAGCATAGTTTTTAGGTGTAGATAGGCATGCTCGGGCTGGGCGACACCACGATGAAGATCTTCGGCCAATTGGTTTGAATAGATCGAAGGGTTGTCATAGGCCGGATCGGCTTTGCCGGTCGCGGTGTAGCCCCAAACATCAAAAGGAACTCGGATTTTAGGGTTCGGCTGCGGGAACTGAGGCGAGTTCGGATCCAATAAAATATCCTGTCCGTAGATATGGCGAACGGGCTTTTCAAAGTCTTGCACGGCTAGAAATGCACCAAAGTCGACAATCGCTTTTTTTCCGATGTCCCCTTGAACATTCAACAGGTCTACGTCGCCGTCGCGATTGGCCCCTGCTGAAGTTATGCCGTAGGCCCGCAGAATTTTTTCAACTGCCACCGCCGTCTCTGCGGGAAGGACAGAGGCCCAGCCCCGGTGATCGGTCGGGCGTGGTCCATAGTATCTTTGGTGTGCCTGTCTTGCCACCAGGCCGGCCGGGATATAGGTGATCTCTCCGTTGCCACCGTGGATTTTTATTTTAAACCCATAGTCGATGACCCCATAACAGCCCACGGTACTAAAGTCGGCCTGACTGTGGGCAAATATTTTTTTGACCAGTTTTTCATAGATAAATTCGCGAATGGCGTCGCCTAATGGAAGCAATCCATTTCCGTATTCCCCTGGATCAGGGTTGACGCTGCCCGAACCTTTAACATCAAGCATTCCACCACCCGGGACAATGATGACGGCACCCCTGCGGTATTCATTAGGACGGACAATTTCTTGAGTTTCTCCACTTGTCGGAATCGGCGAATTGACCACGTCTTGTGAACTTTGCTGCCTGGAAATCACCGCCGCATTCTTTACGAACCAGGATTTAATTTGGCCAGAGCTTAACTTTCTTGTTTGGGGAAAGTCTTGTTTGATTAAATCTTCATCGACGATCACCGAGCTGGCACTGGTGACCTGATCAAAATACTCTTTTTTGCCGCCGGCTTCTACTAAAATAGCGGCATCTTTAAGTGGCACAAATTGAGCCGCCTGCATCGGCAAAGAGAAAAGCAAAGAGAAAAGTAAAGTAAAGAGCAAGCATTCTTTGATATTCATATTCTGTGACCTCTTAGTGTGGGGACTTTATACCCCAAATCGGCCGTCGCAATCCAATGTCAGTTTCTTGCACGCTAGTTTTTACCTGACAAAAATTTAGACAGTTCTTGGCTGCTTTCAATTCTGCCTTGCGTTCCCTTTGAGTCCTATTTCAGCCGCATTCCGCCAGCCCCGTTTTGCTGGTCGAAAGTTGACAAGCCTCCACCTCGGTAGCATATATTCAACAAGGTCGATTTTAGGAGATTTCTGATGCTCAATTTGGTTATTCGTTGGTCTTTAAATAATCGAATTTTTGTAATTAGCTTTGCTGCCATGCTTGTCGTCTATGGCGGATTTGTAATTGTCCAACTGCCAGTGGATGTTTTTCCTGATCTCAATCGTCCCGTCGTTACGGTGATGACCGAGGCCCCAGGTTTGGCCCCCGAAGAAGTTGAAACCCTGGTAACTATTCCACTTGAGACCGCCGTCAATGGGCTGCCCGGAGTTCAGCGAGTGCGCTCCACCTCGGGGGTTGGGCTATCGATTGTTTTTGTTGAGTTTGATTGGGATACCGATATCTATCGAAATCGGCAGTTTGTTTCTGAGCGTTTGCAGCTGGTACGGGAAAAGATACCGCCCGGTCTTTTGCCAACGATGGGTTCAATTTCATCGATCATGGGCGAAATTCAGTTAGTGGGTCTGCATTCACCTGGAAAGTCAGTGCGACCAGAGGAACTGCGCACTTTGGCAGAGTGGACAATTCGCCCCCGCCTGCTGAGCATTCCAGGAATTTCGCAAATCAATAATATGGGTGGTGGCTTAAAACAGTTTCAGGTTCTGCTTTCTGCGGACAAACTTAAGACCCGTCAATTGAGTTTGACCGAAGTCAGTGATTCGTTGACCCATATCAGTCTGAACTCAACCGGCGGTTATATTGACCTGGATGGAAAAGAACATTTGATTCGCAATATCGGGCAGGCCCGCACCATTGAAGAGATCGAAGGGTCCGTTGTTGGTATGCATCTTGGGCGCCCGGTTTTGGTCAAAGACGTAGCCCAGGTTCGCACAGGCGCACAGTCCAAACGCGGAGATGCCAGCGTCAATGCACAACCCGCAGTGATCATGACGGTGCAAAAACAACCTGGGGCGAACACTTTGCAGCTGACCGCAAATTTAGAACAGGCGCTGAATGAAATTGAAAAGCAGTTGCCCGCCGATGTGAAACTGGAACGCAATCTTTTTCGCCAAAGCGATTTTATCCGCAGTGCGATTCAGAATGTTGAGGAAGCCCTGCGCGATGGAGCGATACTTGTCGCTTTGGTCTTATTTTTGTTTCTTGCTAATCTACGGACAACCGCAATCACACTGACCGCCATACCGCTTTCGTTTGTGATCACCGCAATTGTTTTTAAATTTTTCGGACTCAGTATTAACACCATGACGATAGGTGGTCTTGCCATCGCTATCGGAGAGCTGGTTGACGACGCGATTGTTGACACTGAAAATGTTTTTCGTCGACTGCGTGAAAATACCTTATTGGCAGTTCCGCGTTCGGTTCTGCGAGTTGTCTATGAGGCTTCAAGTGAGGTCAGAAACTCGATTGTCTTAGCAACGGTTATTGTTGTTTTAGTTTTTATTCCTTTGTTTTATATGGGGGGCATCGAGGGTCGCCTGTTTGTACCTTTAGGTATTGCTTACATTGTAAGTTTGGTAGCCTCTTTGGTTGTTTCATTGACGGTGACCCCGGCCCTTTGCGCGATGCTGTTTGCAAAGATGCCTGCCGCGAAGAATGGGGTCCACTTAGATTCGCGATTTGTTATATGGCTCAAGAAGATTGATTTGCGAGTTCTTCATCGGACGATTGATCATCCTAAAGTTTTGATTGTTTTGGGTGCGACCATTCTTGTGCTGTGTCTTGCAAGTATTCCCTATCTTGGGCGGGAATTTTTGCCCAAGTTCAATGAAGGTACGGCCACAGTCAGTGTGATTCTCAGTCCTGGAGTTTCTTTAGAGGTGTCAAATAATGTCGGGCGGCAGGCGGAAGAAATCATTCTCAGCGTACCTGAAGTCAAAAACGTATCGCGGCGAACGGGGCGGGCGGAAATGGATGAGCACGCCGAAGGGGTTCATTCCAGTGAACTCGATGTCGATTTTAAGGAAGGGGGCCGCTCTCGCCCTACGGTCTTAAATGAAATTAGAGAAAAACTAGAGAGCCTAGAAGGCGCTTTTGTTTCCGTTGGTCAGCCGATTTCACATCGCTTGGATCATTTGCTATCCGGTGTTCGTGCCGGCATTGCAATTAAAATTTTTGGAACTTCATTGACTAGTTTGCGGGCGAAAGCAGCCGAGGTCTTTCAGTCGATGAAGGACGTGCCGGGATTGGTTGATTTGCAAATCGAGCAGCAAGTTCTAATTCCCCAAGTAAAGATTCAGATTTTGCGGGAGAGTGCCGCGGTCTACGGAATTTCATCAGGCGAAGTTGTTGAAACCCTGCAGAAATCATTAAATGGGCAAGTCGTTGGGCAAATTATCGATAAGCAAAAGTTTTTTGATATTTTCATGCGCTTTGATGATCAGTCGCGAGCCAACATAGAATTGATTAAGAAAACAGTGCTCAAAATTATGCCGGATGCGCGCCGAGTTTCAGTGGCCGACGTTGCTGATGTTTTTATTGCCGAGGGTCCAAATTTAATCAATCGCGAAAATCTGCAGCGAAGGATTGTAATTTCAGGGAATACCTCAGGGCGTGATCTGGCGGCCGTTGCTGCGGATATTGAATCCCGACTGCAGACAACGATTAAGTTTCCGTCTGATATGCGCTACAGCTTGGGCGGTCAGTTTGAAAGCCAAAAATCGGCTCAGCAATTGCTAATGATTTTGGGCTTGTTTTCGATTCTGGGTATTTTTATGGTGCTTTATTTTCATTTTCGCTCTGGATTTATTGCCTTTCAAATTATGCTCAATATTCCAATGGCGTTGGTGGGTGGGATCATTGCGATTTGGATCTCAGACCGAACCCTGTCCGTGGCAAGTCTTGTCGCCTTTATTACACTTTGTGGAATTGCTAGCCGCAATGGAATTATGATGATTTCCCATTACCTGCATTTGCTAGAGCATGAGCAGGAATTATTTTCCCGACAAATGGTTATTCGTGGATCCTTGGAGCGGCTGGTTCCGGTGCTGATGACGGCGCTGACGGCGGGACTAGCTTTGCTGCCCTTGGTTTTAAGTCAAGGGGCTTCCGGGAAAGAAATCTTGCATCCGGTGGCCGTGGTTATCTTTGGTGGCCTATTTAGCAGCACGCTTTTGGATATGGTTTTAACGCCCTCGATATTTTTGAATTTTGGTAAACGATCGGCTGAAAAATATTTGGCCTTCAAAAAAACTGGAAAGGAATTGATATGAAAATAGCCTTAGCTCTTTTGTTTTCACTTTTAAGTCATGCTCACGAGGGCCATCATGGACCTTCCGAAAAGATGGCCAAACATGGTGGAGTTCTGAAACATGGTAAAGTTCTAATGGCAGAACTTGTCGCCGAGGACACTGGTGTTAAAATCTATGCTCTAAACAGTGAAGGAGAGGCTTTGCCGGCTACTGATGTCGCACTTGACGCAAAGGCAAGTTCTGTTTCAGACGGAAAGGGCAAAACAATTGTTACTTCGTTTGTACAGCAGGGCGAGCTTTACTCTGCCACCTTTGATCGCAAGTCCTCACACCGGCATCAGGTCACAGTTGTTTTTAAGTACAAAAATAAATCTGAAAAATTTGTCTGGCAAGTTGAGGCCACCGCAGAATGATAAAGGCGATTTGGGTTCTGTTTTTTAGTCTGCTTTTGGCAGGACAAACTTTTGCCAGGCCAGTTCCGTTGAACCTTGAGGCTGCGGTTGCCAAGGCTTACAGCGCAAATCTAGATTTACAAACTTTGAAGAAGCAAGTTGAAGTCGAAAGGGCCGGCGAGGCCAAAGCGCGGTCTGTGTTCTATCCAAAGTTAGGTCTAGAGACCAGATATGAATCCTTTAGCTCTGCCTATATCCGGCAGTCAGGTTCCACTTCGGGCGCTTTTTTGGAATGGAATGTTTTTAACGGATTTCAGGATCGATTTGTTTTACAAGCTCAGGGTTTGGCTAAGCAGGGGTCTGAATTGCGCTTGGCAAAGTTCGAGCAGTCGCTTTCTTGGGAAGTTGGACTTTCTTTCTATCGCTTGTTGGCCGCACAAGAAAAAATAAATCTATTTGAGCAAGCGCTTTTGCGAAATGCCCAACAGAAAGAAATGGCGCGAAAGAGAAAAGCCGCGGGCCTGGTGTCGGCTGCGGATGTTCTTGAGTTTGATTTGTTTGAATCTTCGCTGCGATCCCAGCGGCTGACTCATGCCAGTGATTTTCGCGAAGCCCAGGCCGCCCTCAGGCGAATTCTGGGGGATGAAGAACAAAGCGACTTTATTCCCGAGGGGAAGCTCACGCATTATCACCTTGATGAAAGTTTGGCCGAGGTCTTGGGTCGTCTGAATGCCGGCAACGTCGCGATTTCAACGGGTAAACTTGAGGTCGCCAGGGCCGAGTCCATGGCAAAAAATGTTAATGGCGGATTTTTGCCTAAATTAGACCTAAGAGCAACCTACGGCAGCAGGGGGCTTGAAGACACTTTGACGGCCCCCGAAACAATGCTAATGGGCGTGGCAAAATGGGAACTTTTTTCAGGCTTTGATACCTTGGCAGCCCGTCGTGAGGCCGCGGCCCGCGTGGCTCAGGCAGAAGCAAGCCTGCGTGCGAACTCAATTCGGGCCCGCTCAGAGGCCGAGGGCGCCTTTACCCGGCTTCGCTCGTTGCAAGAGCAAGTGGATTTCGAGGTTAAAAGTAAAGATCAGGCGCTTAAATACTATAGCGCGGTCAGTGACGAATATCGCCGGGGTATAAAAAATTCAAGTGATTTGCGAGGGGCCTCAGGACAGGTGCTTGAAGTGGAATTGCGTGATATTAACCATCGCCTAGAGTTCTTTGAGCAAAAGGTGCGGGTCGAGATGGCGATGGGTGGCCCGTTAAAGCTTTCTTTAGGCGGAGTTGTCCATGCAGAATAAAATCTTGCGAACAGGTCTTTGTTGTCTTGCAGTCCTTAGTGGAATTCTAGGTGGAATGCTAGGCTGTGCCAACCAGGGCTCGGAAAAAATTAAAGAACGAGCTGAAGTCGAAGGTCAGGCTCAAGCTCAGGCTCAAGCCAAGGCCGAACGGGATTCTCAAGAGGCTCGTGCCAAGGAAATGGAATCCGATCTGCAGCAGCGGGAATCCTACTATCAAGCCTTGAGTGGAACCTACGAAGGAAAATTTCAATTGGCAGGCGAGGAGTTTCGCGCCCGTCTTCGTTTGGCGCCCAGCCTATCAATTTACCGCGGCACCCGCGTGCGCACCGCCGATGAAATCACAAGTGATTTAAATACTCTGAACCTAGTTGTGCAGTCGACCCATTGGCCCCTCAGTGCGCCGAGTGCGGCCGTCGGTTGTTTATTTTTAGCTGTTCGACCAGATCTTAAGCTGGGCACAATTCATACTTTTCTTGATACTTGCCCTTATACTTTAGACTTTAGCTTAAGCTCGGACGAATTAGTGTCTGCAAAATCAATGGGCCAAAAAATCCTTAATGGTGAATTGAAACAAGTTGAAGCCTTGAACTTGCAAATGAAGCCGACTGCCCGGCCCGATGTTTTTTCTATGGCCCTCAAGCGAGTTCCCGAGGCTCTGCCGTGAACAGAACGGGATGGCGATTCGTTTTTTGCTCCTTGCCTTCAGCGTTGGTCCTTGCGCTGACTTTTGCTTTGATTTTGCCCTGCCGCTCGTTAGCGCAGCTGAATCTGGCAGAAGCTTCGCTTGAGTTTTCAAAGAAAAACCTAAGCATGCAAATTGAAGCTGAAAAGGTCTATCAAGCAAAGCTTTCAATTGAACATTCCCGTCGTAATCTTTATCCCCGATTGAACCTTTGGAATGTTGCCAAAGTCGTCATTGATCCCATTGCCCTTTTGGATATCGTTCAAGATATCGCTCCATTTTTAATTCCGACAAATTGGTTTCGCCTGAAAGAGTCAGAAGTTCTATATCGGGCTGAGGTCCACGCCTACAAGGCTTTGTGGGCCAATGAGCTTTTGAATATGCGCAGCCTTTACATCAAAGTTCTTTTTGATCAGCAAGTTCTGCAAAAACTTCAGCAATATCACGCTGGTGTTGAACAGATTCTAAAAGAATCCCGAAGTCGTGCGGCCTTTGGCTTTTTAGAGGCAGCAATTCTTCGTGATCTTGAAAAGGAATCTTTGTCCGCCCAAGAGGACTTGCAAGCAATGCAAATTTTGGTTCGGGATAATAAGCGACTATTGGCACAAACTTTGGGTCTGCCGCTTGCTGATGATTTTACTTTAGCAGACGTGACCATTCCTAAGCCTGTGCTGATCGCTGCTGAGCAAGTTCCTATTTTTATTGAGCAGACGATTTTTCGATCACCGGAACTGGCCCAGTATGAAGCATTTTTAAAGGCTATTCCGAAACTAAAAAAAGAAGTGCAGTTTTCTTTTCTAGGTGCTTCTTCATTTAGCCGGGGGGCTAGTGGTGGGGTTTTTGACCATCTGCCAACGGATGAGGGTTTTGGGTTTGCGACAGCGACTTCGATTAAGATTTTAAAAACCGAAGGACGAGTCCTCGAGTTACAGAAAAAAGCCATTGGTGAAACTCTGCAACGGCAAATTTTTTCAGTGGTTGATAATAACAATTCGATTGCTCGGATTTTGCCTTTGCGAGAGCTAAGGTTGGCAACAGTACAGCAGTCCGTGATCCAAATTGCTAGAGATGAGAGGCTGGGTTTGGCGGTCTCGCCGGTCAGAAAAATGGAACTTTTAAAAGCACTGATGAACGAGCAGAATTTAGTAAGTGAAAGTTACCTGCGAAACTTTTTATTGCAAGATCGACTTCAACGAATGCTTTTTACCGATATCTTCTCACAACAGATCGTCTTGCCTAAAAACCCTTGAGCGGGCCCTTAGGCAAAGACTTGATTCCCCGTTAGATTATTTGCAAGCCAGGCTTAAAGAGCCTTTTTTAGAGTTATTCCGAGGTCGCTGTTGGACTCAGTGTACGGGTGCTGCCGATCTTCCGAACGGATATGAAAACTAACTGAGCTTTGTTTGTCCAATTTGTAATCAGCATAGGCTTGGGCACTAGTTTCATTTTTCCCGCTTGATCCAAATAACAGTCGATCAATGGCCAGATCAGAGCGGCCAACCGCTGCCGCTAAGCCAACATCCCACTTTTGGTCGACCGGAATTTCAACAAATCCTTTGAACGTTGCAACAAGATTGTTACCCGTTGATCGGGAAGAAACCGCTCCTGAGTCCGACAGTGGCAGATATTGTGAAAACTGGGCCGTGGCGCCTAAAGCAATTTCGCCAACATAACTTTCAACACCAATATACGGAGCCAGGGCATGGTAGCCCAAAGAGTTATTTGCTGTTTTTGGCGTTAGGCTGTCGTTGAGTCCTACAGGGTCTTTACTGGCGCCGGGGCTTAAGGTGATTTCGCCGCCATAAATAGCCGTAAAGCTTTCATATTGCTGCCCGTATTTATAGTTGGCTGTAATGTTACGAAAGCCAGTGACTTGGGCGTCGTCTGCGGTGGCAGTTGCCTCGTTGCTAGCGCCTGTGGATGTAGAATCTGCCTGAAAATCTCTGACCGCAAAGGTGCCGGTGGTTGTCAGATTTGATGTTTCTGAAAACGGATGGATATAGCCCATGGAAAGCAGTGTGGCCGTACTTTTAGCTTTGAATAAAGGGCCGTTGTCAGAATATTCGTTTAGGCCTCCAGAGCTGCCACGGCGGCTTCCGTCTGAGTTCAGAAAATAAGATTTTCTTTCTCGACTGATTTCTAAATCGAAACTTCCCTTTTTTGGCACTGGATTGACAATGAAAGAAGACTCGGTGGCCATTGCCATCGTTGCGAAAAATGTGACTAAAAATGCGACTAAAAATGCGACTAAAAATGCGACTGACAGCCTGCCTAACAATGTGCTTAACAAATTGGCTGGGAAACGGATTGCTTGCATGAGGTTCTCCTTGTATTTGAGTCGGGCCATTCTAGGCATCGGGGGCCTCTGCGTCTAGAAAATTGCAATTCTGCGGCACAAAATCATTTCGACTCTAGAGATTGCTGGGGTTAGCAGCTTCGTTTGCCTTGCGCAGCAAAGTTGCAAAGTCCTTTGGGACCGGGGCGCACAAATCTAAAATTTTTCCTGTAATGGGATGTTTTAGTTTTAAGTTGCCAGCATGAAGCATCAATCGCGGCACCAGATTGCTTTTACCGCCGTACAAATTATCGCCTAGAATCGGTCGCTTGTCGCTGGCCAAGTGAACACGAATTTGGTGGGTCCTACCGGTAATGGGTTGAGCTTCGATATGGAGAAAGTCAGAAAATTCATGCAACAGTCGAAACTGGGTCTTTGCAATCCAACCACCTTTTTTGACCACTACCATTCGCATCAACTGCCGGGCGCCACTGCGAACGGGTGCCAAATGGTTTTCCACGGTCCATTCCCCACCAATTTGAATTTCAGATCTTTTGCTCAGGGCTTGATAAGTTTTTTGAATTTGATGTTCCCTAAAGATTTCCGTCATTGCCTTGTTAATGCGCTCGCTTTTGCCAAGTAAAAGAACGCCTGAAGTATCGCGGTCCAGGCGGTGGTGTAAAAAAAACTTTCCTTGTGGAAACATAATTTGCAACTGAGAAATCACATGAGGGCGACGTGTGTCCACAGTGGCCTGAGAAGGAAGTCCCGGGGGCTTATTTACTGCAATTAAGTCATCATCTTCAAAAATAATTTCCATCGATAATGAGATGGAGGCCTCCTGGTCTAAAGTCAAGACCTGAAGGGTTTTGTGCACCTTCTTCATGCACGAATCCGGCCCCACCGACGTCCATTTGTCAGCCAAACTGGCCCTTTGCCTCGTCGAAATTCTTATGAACTATTCCGATCAAACAAAACGGAAGTACAGGAGAGGACATCTATGTCTTTAAATTATCAAAAAAAGAGTTCCGGAGGTCACGGTGGTCATGGCGGCCATGGCGATAGCCAATGGACATCGTATTCCGATTTATTTATGGGTCTGTGTGTTGTCTTTCTTTTGCTTTATGTAACGGCCAGTCTGCGTACGGGGACGACAGGGCTACAGCAGCAAATTGAAAAAGAAAAAATGATGCAAGAAGTACATGATTTGCGCAATCAGCTGAAGGCCTATAACTCGTTAAAGAAGGACTACCTCGAGACCGAAGCGACAAACGAAGATCAAGCGATGTACAAGCAGCTGATGGATAAGCTCAGTTTGCTTAAAGAAGAAGCCAAAACCGAAAAAGATAAACTGCGCCAGCAGGCTCTTGAAAATGAAATGAAAGAAACGGCTTTAAATAAATATCAGCAAATGGTGCGCAACGTAGTGAACGCAAATATGGTTTCTAAGTCGCGGATAAAGAAACGTGACAATATTATTGAAACACAGGATCAAGAGATCCTCGCGCAAGATAAAAAAATATCCAATTTAAATGTTGAGGTTGACCAAAACCAAAAGAAAATCGCGGCCGCCGAAAGCGAGCTTGAAAATCGCATGGCCAAGCTAAAGGGCTTGCTCGCGCAAAACACGATCACGAAGAAGACCTACGAGAAAAAAGTGACTGCCTTGAAACAAGAGTCCGAAGAAAAACTAACGGAACTGGAAAAAAAGCAGAGCGCCGCAGAAAATCGCTTGGCACAAGCCCAGGTCGAGCTCACGCAAACGGCAGAGCAACTGGATAAAACTAAATCTCAGCTAACAAGCAAAGAGCAAGAGAAGATAGCCCTGAGTCGCAAGTTGAACGAGACCGAAAAGGACTATCAGGCGCGGTTGAGCCAGCAGGCGGCCGGCTATGAAGGAAAAATAGCAAGTGCTCAGAATGAAAAAGCAGCTTTGAGTCGCAAGTTGAACGAGACCGAAAAGGACTATCAGGCGCGATTGAGCCAGCAGGCGGCCGGTTATGAAGGAAAAATCGCAAGTGCCCAGAATGAAAAAGCGGCATTAAGTCGCAAGTTGAACGAGACCGAAAAAGAATATCAAGAGCGAATGGCAGACCAAGCGGCCGGGTTTCAAGGCAAAATGGACGACCAGGCTGCGGGATTCAAAGGCAAAATGGCAGATCAAGCCGCCAAGCTTAAAGGTGATTTTTCTGCCCAACAAGAACGCGAGCGAAAAGCTTTCGGGGCTCAGTTAGCAAAAGAAAAACTGACCGGAGACGAAAAGGCCCGTCGCGAGGCCGCATTCAGAGCCGAATCAGATCGTAAAGCCCGCGAACTTGAGGGCAAATTGGGCGACATGGGTGGAAAGCTAAAGGATACCGAAGGCAAGTTGGCCCAGGCACGTGCAGAGATGGAAGCCAAAAAAGACATCGCACGAGAAATGCAAAAAGCTTTTCGTGCAGCAGGAATCAAAGCTGACGTCGATCCTGAAACAGGGGACGTGGTCTTAGACTTTGGTGGACACTATTTTGCCACTGGTTCATCAAAGCTAAATGATAAAATGCAGACGACCCTTGAGAAGGCGTTTCCGATTTATGCAAAAGCGCTTTTTGAGAATTCTAAAGTTGCTAAGAAATTAGCATTTGTTGAAATTATTGGATTTGCTTCCCCGACTTGGAAGGGAAAGCAAGTGGATCCAGACACCTTAAATCAAGCGGATCGGAAAGCCGTCGATTTCAATTTGGACCTTTCGTACAACCGGGCCAAAGCAATCTTCAATCATATCTTTGATACGGATAAAATGAACTACTCGTACCAAAAAGAGATGCGTCCGTTGGTCAAGGTTTCAGGTCGAAGTTTCTTTGCAGAAGCCAAAGGGAATCGCGCTGTCGCGGGCGGGAAGACTGACTATTGTGGCAAGGGCGGGGATTGTAAGAAATCCCAAAAAGTAATCATTAAATTTAGTTTGGACAATAAATAAGGAGTGCACTATGACGCCAGAATCAAAAACACTATTTGCTGAGTTTCTGATAAAATTCATGCAAGAAAATGTGATCACCTTTGCTATCGGAGTGCTTGTACCCGTCATGCTGATTGCATGGGTAGTTGCGATCTGCTTTCGTTTGCTAATTTACTACACGGTAAAGCGGCACGAATGGTTTGCCTCTGAATTCGAAAAACGGGTGAATAAGTTTATCGAAGGCGAGATCCCAGGCAAAGTAACGAATGTTTCGTTCTTTAGTTTGACCAAACGGCTTCTTGAACGAACATTTTACGAAGTCTTTGAGCTTCGCGATCGATTGAAACGCCGTCGCAGCGATAAAGTCATGGGACCTAGCGATCGTATTTTTCTAATCAAACAAGGATGCGCTTGGCTGGTTAAGGATATACTGAAGCAGGCAAAATTTTTGCGCTGGTCGGATCAACAGCCGAAACTCTTTAATATTACTAGAAATACATTTATGCAAAATCCCCATTTTAATCGGGTGTTCGGAATTTTCCAAATCGGTCTTCTGAACGATATTATTGCCGTATTGCCAAGCTTATTTGTCATCGGTGGAATCTTTGGAACATTTTTGGGTATCGTAAAAGGCTTGCCAAAATTGGGTGGCATGAATCTGACCGACATGGAGCTAACCAAACAAGTCATGGACGGGTTCTTAAATGAAATTTCATTTGCTATGAATTCGTCGATCATTGGAATTTTTCTTTCGGTCACGATGACTTTTGCCAACACGCTGTGGTCAGCGGACAAGGCTTTTGGCAATGTGATAGATCGTTTTGAAGGCTCATTGG
>CALQIT020000069.1 GCA_943330705.2 Streptomyces griseus | reverse complement strand
TTTTGGGAGCTCGCCCGCAAGCGTCGACTGCCGCGGGAAACAATCAATTACATTCCTAAATTTATTGCTGCCAAATTGATCGGCAACAGTCCTGCCAAATATGGTTTTGCCGATGTTGAGTATTTGCCACCCATGGAGTTTGACCAGATCACAGTCTTGAGACCTCTGAATTTACGTTTGCTGGCAGAGCAATTGGGACTTGAATACGACGATTTAAAGCAACTTAATCCTAAATTTCGCGGAGAGATCGCACCCTTAAAGGGCGATAATCTGGTGATTCGAGTACCCGTGGGATCGCAGCAGCAGGCTTTAGTTGCCGCCGAAAAATCCTACGTCGATAAAGTGGCCTATGTGGCTGATACCAGCGAATTTAAAACTTATCGGGTTCGCTCTGGTGATAGTTTGTACACAATTGCAAAACGCTACAAAACCACAGTCGCCTTTTTAAAAGACGTGAACGATTTGCCTCGCAAACGGCGTCTGCGAATCGGAATGCGGGTTCTTGTGCCAGACTCGTCGACCTCAACCCGAGTGGCTGCGCGCGAGAATTCTGAAAAAATAAAACAGGCCAAACAAGCCGTCGCCACCAAGGCACAACCGCCAGCAAGTGTCGCTACGCAATTGGTAGCAAGCAAGTCACCTGCTGAAAAACAAAACGAAGATATCGAACAAGCCGACAAGCGCACAGAGTTAGTCACAAAGGGCGGGGTCTATTACGTCATACAATCCGGCGACACTTTGTCTTCAATTGCCGGTGAATACGATTCAAGTGTTATGGAACTTCGAAAGATGAACAAGTTATCAAAAGGTGCCTTACTCAAAGTCGGAATGCGACTGAGGGTACCAAAAGAGGACGGTGGCTTGCCTGCAGATCCTTCGGGCAGCTCGGTTCCAGACTCCAGCACAGCTAGCGGCCCTGAGCTTGCTAAGAATGGATCTGAAGACGGGAGTTCGGCCAGGCGAAGAACCGCTGGATCAGAAACCGCAATTGGTTCAATCATTAATAAAATCAGAGTCCCGGGATCAGTCGGGGATAGTGATAGAACCGGAGACAGGGCCTTTGTTGCTGGAGGAATCGCAGCCGACCACGGGTCGACGGCAGGTGCAATAGAGGCCTCCCATCATATCGTCCAGAAGGGCGAAAACTTGTTTGTTATTGCTCGGAAATACGGCGTCAGTCTAAATAGCCTGCGGAAAGTAAACAATCTTTCGACGCGCACAAAAATCCGTGTCGGTGCGAAACTTGTGATTCCTGTTCTTGCTGGAAGTGAAGTGAAAAAAACTTCAAACCGTTCGAAGCATTCATCAAAATTAGCTCAGTTTCATGTTGTTCGCCGTGGCGAAAATCTCAGTCGAATCGCTGACAAGTATCAGGTCTCGGTTGTGAATTTGAAGGACACCAATCGCTTGGCAAGAAAAGGCAAGCTTGTGGTCGGCGCAAAATTGTTGATACCTCGCCCGGCCTCTATTGAATAGAGCACCAGCTGAATAAAAAACCCTCTGAACATTCTTCCGTAATCACTCAGAGGGTAGGGGCAATAAAACCTTTCTTTGGGGTTGTCATATGAATGTTCTCCTTCCAGTGCGATCTCCCGTTGGCGATCTCAAGAGCATTCCAACTCTTGTCCTCTGGTAGTCTGGCTGGCGTTGAGCTACAAAGTTTCAGCTCGTTAGCCCCTTTAGCTTTGCGTCCCCGGGTTTCCCGCGGGTTTGCCTTTAGCAAAGGAAGGAATATTATTCCTATTGGTATTCGCCTTTAGAGACCTCCTTCGTTAGATAAACGATTAACTAAACTGCTACCATAGGATATCGCAAATTGGCTGGGCCGCAAAATTCATTAACGCTCATTCTAAGAAGTGAACAAAGAATGTTTCTTTTGTGTCAGGAGGACACAGGTTCTCGATTTGGGATCAACTCAATTTGCGAAAGTTCAATTGAAGATTAAGGTGCAAGCACGACCAGTTTGAGAAAACAGGTTTATGGCCTCAATAAAAGAGCCATTATTTTTTCGGCTAAACTGCAAGGCTTTTAGGATTCGCTCTTTGACCCGCAGTAGTTTATTGCGATCCCGTTGCCATTCTTCCTTGTTCGGCGCTGAATATTTAGCATCCTCGGGATTTTCGAAAGCGACCAGTTCGTAACGAGGGCGATCGTTGTAGGTTTTTTCTATCCACAGCATGTTTCGTTCTTGGCCAGGCATTGAAAATTCAGCAATGTCATCAATCAGAACAGCGGATTCTAGATTAAAAAATCGTCCAAGGTCTTTTTTAAACCTGGAAGCAAAACGTAGTTTTGGATCTGTAGATACTGGCGTTAAATCTTGGGATGATAAAACTTTATAGGGTCGAAATGTCATGCTTCGCTGTTGGAATGGCTTTTCCTGCATAACTTTTCGCTGGACTTCATCATAAATGAATTTAACCGCGAACTGATTGCGCTCTTGCAAGCCGCCGCTGAAAATTGAAATGCGAACTCCGGGTTGGCGATGTAAGGCAAGCAACACATTGGCGGTATGATCTGAAATACGATACAATTTGCCCTCAAACTGAAATACGCCCTGAGAGTCCTGCTTCGCCATCGCTGCTGTTGTTTCATTAATCAGGGTCCAATCTAGGTCAAAAACAATATCGACAACTTGCAGTTTTTTCGCAGATAGCGGATTCGAGTTTGCGGGCGAAGTCTGGCTTGGTACCAGGCTGACGATCTGATTCAGTGGCTGTCCCGAAAGTTGGCCATAGGCGGCTGTCGCCAAGGTCAAAAATAGGCAACAGCCTGTTAAGAAAACAGACAGTCGTTTCGCCCTATTGGCAATTGAAGTTCGAATGGGTAGGTCATGTCTCATTAAGGCGAAATAGATTCAAGAACTGGGCCGAGTTTGGCCTTGATTGCCTCGGCGATGGCGACGAAGGCCTGTGCTTCTTTGCTTTGCGGATGGCTTTCGACAACCGGGATCCCGGCCTCACAGCTTAGGCTAACGGATGGATGAAAAGGGACCTCGCCCAGTTTCACCAGTTTTTTTGCATCTAAATAGGATTGCAATTCGCCCTTAGGAAAGAGCTGGATTTTTTCGCCAGCGGGGGAAAGCATGTAGGACATATTCTCGATAACACCTAAAATCGGAACACTCATGCGGGACCACATGTCGATGGCTTTTTTTGCATCAATCAGGGCAATATTTTGCGGAGTCGTAACAACAATTGCCCCGCGAACTGGAACGCGTTGGCTTAAGGTAAGCTGGATATCCCCGGTTCCAGGTGGTAAGTCGATCACCAAATAATCAAGATCGCCCCACTGAACATCACGCAAGAACTGATCGAGGGCTTTAAATAGCATTGGGCCCCGCCAAACGACGGCGGCGCCTTCTTCGACCAAGTAGCCAATCGACATCAGTTTCATTCCATAACGAAGGATCGGCTGGATTTTTCCTTGGGCCGAGACCTCGGGCTTTTGCCCCAAGGTTCCCATCATACGCGGCAGGCTTGGGCCATAGATATCGGCGTCCAACAGACCTACTTTTCCCGAGCGTGAAAGAACCATGGCTAAATTTGTTGCAACTGTAGATTTGCCAACGCCACCCTTTCCGGAACTGATCGCAATGATATTTTTTACGCCTGGAATGGGCTGCTGTTGATCAAAAGGATTTGCGCTTGTTGGGGGCATAGATTTCTCCTTGAAACATTCTGGTCTCAAAGCTGATAATCAAAGAATCATGACAAGCCAAGGACTATTGCTGATTGGAATTGTTGCAGGACTCTTGCTGCTGCTATTCGCTGTGGGCAAAAGGGGCTATATGAAGCCCACAAAGCTGAATTCGCGAGCAGGCAACAAAAGGCCTGACCAGCAAGCGGTGCTAACACGGTCAAAAGAAAGCTTAAACCCCTTAGAAGGGGCCTCGCGCAATTTAAATGTCATGTTCATGTTTAACGGTCACACTTTTGATGCCTATGAAGTCCTGGGATTGCCAGCTGGCAGCGACCTGGACAGGGTTAGGGGCGCCTACGAGTCTGCCAAAAGACAGGCAGACCCACAATCCCAGCAGTTTCTGGAGTACGCCTATAGGGTGATCGTCAAGGATCGCAAGGGCTGATTTTATATTTGATTTTATATTTTAAGTCGCAAATTGATTTACTGCGTCAGCGGATGCGGAGGCTCTTTATAGTCTGGTTTTAATTTTCCTCGGTGGCACATAAAGCAATCAGCTTTGGGGCTTTTCTTGCCGTCCATTCCGTTATCGATCAGAGTCTGCGTAATTTTCATATGCTTTTTGCCTACTTT
This sequence comes from Streptomyces griseus, assembly GCA_943330705.2. Lineage (GTDB taxonomy): Bacteria > Bdellovibrionota > Bdellovibrionia > Bdellovibrionales > Bdellovibrionaceae > CALQIT02. Next base: position 11,686 of record CALQIT020000069.1, on the reverse strand, counting down.
AAAAGCAGCAAGCTTGTCCGACCTGAAATTGCTTGTATCGTGGCAAGTGAGGCAGGTAACCCCCAGTTGCCGCGACCACACCCGCATCACCTCGCGCATCTCTTCTTCGGCCCGTTTGACCTCAGACGCGCTCTGGGACTGAGATGAAGGGGCTATGAGCAGGATTGGGATCGTGACGGCAACGGCAAGGACTATCAGAAAACGCTTGAGGTCTGATCTTTTAGCGGCGGAATATTTGGGCATTACAGCTCTCTTTCTTATCTTTTTCTTTATCTTTTAACTGTGCCTTCTCGAAAAACGCCTAAATACTTGAATTTTAATTATTTTAGCCATTTTGGTTGCGCCCCATCAAGCACGAATTTTTTTGACTAGGTTGCCACCCAAAGTTACGCCTGATAGGGCGGAGGATTACATCATGGCGGAAGCACGGATTAAGAGGCTCGAAGATTTTTCAACATTGGTTTCCCTCAGCAAGCGGCGGGGCTTTGTTTTTCAAAGTTCTGAGATCTATGGCGGTCTTGGTAGCTGCTGGGATTTTGGTCCCTTGGGTTCACTGATGAAGGCCAATGTAAAGCGCGCCTGGTGGAATGCCATGACCCGCCGATCCGATATTTGCGGAATTGATGCTGCCATATTAATGCACCCAACGGTTTGGAAGGCCTCAGGTCACGTGGATGGATTTTCCGATCCCTTGGTGGATTGCAAAGACTGCAAAACGCGTTTTCGTTCGGACAACACAGAATCCTATTTGCATGAAAAAAAGTGTTGCAACTGCGGTTCGAAGAATTTGTCTGAGCCTCGGCAGTTCAACTTGATGTTTAAGACCCATATGGGTCCGGTTGAAGATACGGGTGCCGTGGTTTATCTTCGGCCGGAAACGGCCCAAGGTATTTTTGTGAATTTTGGCAACTGCCAAGCTAGCACTCGGTATAAAATTCCTTTTGGTATTGCGCAAATTGGAAAATCATTTCGCAATGAAATTACGCCCGGCAATTTTATTTTTCGCACCCGGGAATTTGAACAAATGGAAATGCAATTTTTTGTAAAACCAGGCAGCGATGATCAATGGTTTGAGACCTGGAAAGACACGCGAATGAATTTCTATGGCAAATTTGGTTTGCGTCTTGAGAACTTGCGCTTTCATCCGCACGGAGCTGGCGAGCTTGCCCATTACGCCAAAGCGGCAGTTGATGTTCAGTACAAATTTCCAATTGGCTGGAGCGAGCTTGAGGGTATTCACAATCGATCGAATTTTGATTTATCTCAACACATGAAATTTTCTGGAAAAAATCTTGAGTATTTTGATGAAGTTGCTAAAGAAAAATTTATTCCTTTCGTAATTGAAACTGCAGTCGGTTGTGATCGACTTTTCTTAGCCTTTATGGCTGATGCCTACCGGGAAGAAATTACAGTCGACGACAAAGGCCAAGAAGACACTCGAGTGGTCATGGGTTTACATCCTTCCATTGCGCCGATCAAAGTCGCAATTTTGCCCCTTTCGAAAAAAGACGAACTGACTTCGATCGCGGAAAAACTGAGGGATGATCTGTCGGAAGATTTTGATATTCTATACGACGAAAGCGCTTCTATTGGTAAACGCTACCGGCGTCAGGACGAAATCGGCACTCCGTTTTGTCTGACCGTGGATTTTGATACTTTGAATGATCAAGCTGTCACGATTCGCCATCGGGACACAATGAAACAAGAGCGAGTTCCGATCAAAGGATTGGCTGGATATGTTACTTCAGCTTTAAAAAACTTCTAAATTTCGGAGGAAAAATGGAAAATCTAAATACTTCGTCAGCTACTGCTAAAAAAAGCCAAGTTCCCGAAAAATTTGTTTATTTTTTTGCCGCCGGGGAAACCGACGGCAACGCCGGAATGAAGGCCCTACTTGGGGGCAAAGGTGCCAATCTTGCTGAAATGACTGCGCTGGGCATCCCTGTGCCTCCGGGTTTTACGATTTCTACGGAGGTCTGTACTCATTATACTGAAAATGGTGGCAAGCTGCCGGACTGGGTTCGGCCGGCGGTAAGTTCGGCCCTTCAACGTGTTGAAGTCAAAATGGGGAAGAAATTTGGTGATAATAGCGATCCTCTTTTAGTCAGTGTTCGCTCGGGGGCAAGGGCTTCCATGCCCGGGATGATGGATACGATTTTAAATTTGGGCTTGAATGAGCAAACGGTCGAGGGCTTAGCAAAATCATCTAAAAATCCGCGCTTCGCTTGGGATTCCTACCGTCGTTTTATTCAAATGTATTCCGATGTGGTGATGGGTATGAACGCTTCGATGTTGGAAGTGACCCTTGAAGACTTGAAGGAAACCAAGCAATACAAACTGGACACTGATTTGACGGCTGAGGATTTAAAAGTTTTAGTAAAAAAATTCAAAGATTTAGTGCGCTCGTCAACCGGCCAGGCTTTTCCTTCAGATCCCATGGAGCAATTGTGGGGAGCTATTTCTGCAGTTTTTAAATCATGGAACACGGCCCGGGCTATGACCTATCGGGAGCTTCACGAGATTCCAGCATGGTGGGGAACTGCGGTCAATATTCAGGCGATGGTCTTCGGCAACAGAGGCGAGGACTCTGCGACGGGTGTTGCTTTTACTCGTGATCCAAGCACTGGCGAAAAAGCATTTTACGGAGAATTTCTTATCAATGCGCAAGGCGAAGACGTAGTCGCGGGAATTCGCACTCCACATCCGATTACGAAAATAGCCGCTGAAAAATCAGGCGTTAGTTCTCTGGAAGAAGTCATGCCCGTGGCCTACAAAGAGCTGGTTGGAATTTATCAAAAACTAGAAGCTCACTACCGTGATATGCAAGATATTGAGTTTACAATCGAACAGAACAAGTTGTGGATGTTGCAAACTCGCAATGGCAAGCGCACGGCAAAAGCAGCCTTAAGAATTGCCTGCGACATGATCGATGAAAAGCTGATTAGCGAAGATGAAGCTATCTTGCGCCTAGATCCGTCCTCGCTGGATCAGCTTCTGCATCCAGCTTTGGACCCAAAGGCAGAAAAAACATTATTGGCAAAAGGTCTGCCGGCAAGTCCTGGCGGGGTCAGTGGCCAAATTGTTTTCACTGCCGAAGAAGCTGTCGATTGGAAAGAGCGGGGCAAAAAAGTAATCCTGGTTCGGATTGAAACCTCGCCGGAAGACATTGCCGGTATGATTGCGGCCCAAGGAATTTTAACCACTCGCGGTGGTATGACTTCCCATGCAGCTGTGGTTGCCCGAGGGATGGGAAAATGCTGTGTGGCCGGTTGTGGGGATGTCGACGTCGACTATCGCAACGAAACCATGAAGGTCAAAGGCTACGTTTTAAAAAAGGGCGATGTCATTACTTTGGATGGTGGCTCTGGTGAAATTTATTTGGCCGAAGTAAAAACAATTGAACCTCAGGTGGACGCTTATTTTGAGCGGGTCATGAAAATCACCGACAGCAAAAGGCGTTTGAAAATCCGGGCCAATGCCGATACACCAAAGGATGCCGAGACCGCGCGAAAGTTTGGTGCCGAGGGAATTGGTTTGTGCCGTACCGAGCATATGTTTTTCGGAGCAGACCGCATCGATACTGTTCGAGAAATGATTTTAGCTGATAATCGCGGCGAGCGCGTGGAGGCTTTGGCCAAGCTACTGCCGATGCAAAGAGGCGACTTTGTCCAGCTTTTCAAAATTATGAAGGGCTACCCGGTTACGATTCGTTTATTGGATCCACCATTACACGAGTTTGTTCCGCATTCAGATTCGGAGACCGCAGAGCTTGCCAAGCGCTTAAAGATCGATATTGAAAAATTACGCATGAAGGTGCGTGCCTTGCATGAGTTTAATCCAATGCTTGGACATCGGGGCTGTCGCCTGGCTGTGACGTTTCCAGAAATCTATCAAATGCAAGTTCGAGCCATTGCCGAAGCCGCCTGTGAAGTTATCAAATCAGGAATTCCACTGAACCCTGAAATTATGATTCCTTTGGTTGGAATGGATAAGGAACTAGAATTGCTTCGACAATTGGCCATTGCTGAAGTTGAAGCTGTGCAAAAAGAAAAAGATTTAAAATTTGCCTATCAAGTGGGCACAATGATTGAGTTGCCACGGGCTGCCGTTACCGCTGATGCCATTGCGGAATACGCTGATTTTTTCAGCTTTGGAACCAATGATTTGACGCAAACCACATTGGGTCTGTCGCGCGATGATTCCGGAAGGTTTTTAGGAAGTTATGTCTCTCAGGGCTTACTACCGAAGGATCCCTTTGTGAGTATAGATAAAGCAGGAGTGGGATTCCTTGTCAAAACGGGTGTTGACTTGGGGCGCAGAACCAAGCCAGATTTGAAAACAGGCGTCTGCGGTGAACATGGAGGAGACCCCGACAGCATCGAGTTCTTTCACAGTATTGGACTTGATTATGTCAGCTGCTCCCCTTATCGCGTGCCTATTGCGCGACTGGCTGCAGCGCGAGCGGCAATTTTGTCGCACAAGTTGCAGCATTAATTGCGGAAATTAAAGCGTCTGGATTTATTTTCGGATCGCAAAAAGCCAATCCAGGATCGGGTTGGCTTGAGTATATTCAGGTTGAAGGATTCAACCAAAAATAATTATTTAATTTTGTAAATTTTTAGAGGTGCAACTTTGAGAATAAAGAAATTAGAACTCATTGGTTTTAAGTCGTTCAAAGATCGAACTATGATTCACTTCGATGCTGGAATTACCGGTATTGTTGGCCCGAATGGCTGTGGAAAATCCAATATTGTCGATGCCCTCGTATGGGTTATGGGCGAGATGTCGGCTAAGGATTTGCGCGGAAGCACGATGACTGACGTTATCTTTGCAGGCTCTGAGGACTATGCTCCAGTGGGAATGGCCGAGGTTTCTTTGACCTTGGAAAATGATGGCGGTCCTTTTCCCGCCAAATACATGAAGCACTCTGAAATCATGGTGACTCGTCGTTTACATCGCAGCGGTGAGTCCGAGTATTTTGTGAATAAAGAGCCCGCTCGTTTGCGTGATATTCAAGAGGTTTTTATGGACACCGGTGCGGGGTCTAAGGGTTTTTCAATTATTCAACAGGGGATGATCGGTCGGATCATTACTTCCAAACCTGAAGATCGTCGTCACTTGATTGAGGAGGCGGCGGGGATTACAAAATTTAAGGCGCGAAAAAAAGAATCGCAACGGCGTCTGGTGTCCACCGAACAAAATCTAGTTCGCTTGCATGATATTATTGGCGAGCTCAAGCGCCAGATTGATTCTCTACAAAGACAAGCTCAGCGGGCCGAGCGATATCGTAATTTAAAAAATCAAATCGAAGAATTAGATCTGTGGGTAAGTTCACTGCATTTTAACGATCTAAAGACAGCCGCCGACGACGCTCAACGGATCTATCAAGAGGCTCAAGGTCTTGAAGTTGAGGGTGAATCGCAGTTTGGTGGTCTTCAGGCGCAGCTTGAAACTTTGAAGTTGTCTTTGCTGGAGCAAGAAAAGCAAGTCGAGACCTCGCAAGCTAGCCACTACGAAAAGCAATCGCTGGTGCAAAAGAAAGAGCTTGAAATTCAAGAGCTTAAATTTGAAATCGAACAAGCTCGGCGAAACGAGCAAATGACCGGATCCCTGCTATCCGAGCAGCAAGCGCGTCTTGATCTTTTAAATCGGGACCTGCAATTGTTTTCTACACAAGCCACTGATTTGCAAAGCGAATCCGAAAAGCTCTCGGCATTATTTTTGGTAAAAAATGAGGCCTTTCAAGAGTCCCAGGTTCGCATTCAAGTGGTCGACGAAGAATTGACTAGCAAACGACGTGAACTTTTTGCCCTAGGCCAATCAGAGGCCTCGATGGACGCAAAAGTTCAGTCTTTAAATTCGCAAATCGATGACATTCGTAGCCGTGAAGAAAATGAGCGATTGGTTCTGCATGAATTGCGGGAAAAACAGGTTCAATTCGAAGATCGACGACGAAAAGTTGGCATCGATTTGGATCGTGATCGGCAAATGCATCTAGATTTAGCCAGTGACGTTGAGAGCTTTGAAGCGAATAAAAAAATTCTGACTCAACATCAATTAGAAAAACGTGAAGAAGTTGAGAAATTTAAAGACGGACTCAATCAAGTTGCCAGTCGTTTATACGGTTTGGAAAACTTGCACTCCAACTTCGAAGGTTTTGAAGAGGGCGTGAAGCAAGTCATGCTTTGGCAGAAAACTAAACAGGCCGAAGTCACGGCTGACGGGTCGGTCTACTTTCAGCCGGTTTCTGAAGTTGTTGAAGTTCCATCTGAGTTTGAAATGGCAATGGAGGCCGCACTAGGTTCTCGCTTGCAAATGCTATTAACCAGTGACTCCAATCACGCTTTGCAAGCCGTGGATTATTTAAAAGAGCAAAATACCGGTCGATCTAGTTTTTATACCGGCGACGGGGGGGCGACTCCGCGCTCGGATGCTCCGCATGGCGAAGGGGTCAAAGCCCTTTTAAAAGACGTTGTTCGCTCGGCAGAAAAGTATCAGCACAATGTCAGCTATCTTTTGGATGGTGTTGCGGTTGTCGATTCCATTCGCACGGCCTTGGCTTTGCGGCCCCGCTACAGCGGATGGACATTTGTCACAACTGATGGCGATACGTTGACTGCCGATGGTGTATTGACTGGTGGATCACAAGAGGGCGCGGATTCAGGAGTTTTGAAGCGCCGTCGTGAAATCAAAGAACTTTCTGAACAGAAAAGTGAATGGGCCGGCAAACTGGCTTTGGCTCAGGCTTCACTGAAAAAGACCGAGCTGCAGTTGCTGACGGTAACAACCGACTTTGAAGGCGCGCAGAAGCGCAAGGTCGAACAAGAGATCCGTGTTACTGAATTGAAAAAGGATTTGGAACGGGCTGAAACCGAATTGGTAAATGCCGGCTACGCTTGCGACCGCCAGGACCGCGAACTTGCCAAAATCTGTGATCAAATGCGTATTTTGGAAGAAAAATGCTCTGAGATTTCAGAGACTTTGACAGAAACCAGAATTAAGAAAAACGAAACGGAAGCCGACTCTGAAAGATTGAATTCAGAATATGTTTCGACACGTATTGGCTTTGACGGAATGCAAAGTGAAGTCACTGAATTGCAGGTCAACTCAGCTTCAAAAACCCAAGAGTTCCAAGGCGTTTCTAGGCAGCTACAGATGGTTCGGCGCCAGGTTGAAGACCTGACCTTGCAGCTATCGCGCATGAGTGAAGAAAACGAAAAAAACAGTTTTTCAATGACCGAAAATCAGCTGCTATTGGAAGAACGCAAAATTGAATTTGAACGCCTCGTTCATGAAGTCGAGGGTTTGAAAATTGCTGTTTCTCAGGCCCGGGATCAGTTTGAAAAAATCGGTGCGCAAGCCCGTGAGATTGAAAGTTCTGTGCAGCTGGCGATGAAAGCAAAAAATGATCGCCAACATTGCATGAATGAGTCACAGCTAAAGTTTGAGCAAGCAAAAATGAAGGAGCAATACCTGGTCGATCAAGTTCGCGAAAGGTATATGCTAAACCTTGCTGATGTTTTTGAAAAGCACATCACTAAAGAGGGTGATGTCTCAAATGCGGAGGTCGAACTTAAAGACCTGCGCGAAAAAATTGGGCGTATTGGTGAAGTTAATCTTTCGGCAATTGAAGAGTATGAAGAGACCGCAAAACGCTACGAGTTTTTGACCAAACAAGAAACAGATCTAAATGCAGCCAAGGAGCAGTTAAAGCGAGTGATCGATCGAATCAATCGGATCTGCTCGCGGCGATTTAAAGAAACGTTTGATTTGGTTAACGATCGCTTTACCCGCGTGTTTCCGGTCCTGTTCGGCGGCGGTGAGGCTCGGTTAGAGCTGGTCGAGGATGTTGATAAACAAGAAATGGGAATCGAAATTATTGCAAAACCTCCGGGCAAGAAAATGCAGAATGTATCTTTGCTATCGGGCGGGGAAAAGGCCCTGACTGCGGTCTCGCTGGTTTTTTCAATTTTCTTAGTGAAGCCTTCTCCGTATTGTTTGCTGGATGAGGTTGATGCGCCATTGGATGACGCCAATGTCTTTCGTTTCAATGACTTGGTCAAAGAGATGGCTAAGCGCTCACAAATTATTGTTGTAACCCATAATAAGCACACCATGGAGGTCGCAAAAAAACTATACGGAGTCACTATGCAACAGCGTGGTGTTTCGACGATGGTTTCTGTGAATCTTCAGGACGTGCAATAGTGTTTTGCCGATGACTGCGCATGAATCAATTTGCATTGAAAAGGGCCAGATTCTTATTTATCGGGTCTTTGACGTCGCCGAAGAAATTCATCTGAAAAAAGTTGAAGAGCTTGTCCAGAATAAGGACAGCTCTCGATTTCGTCTGAATCGGCAAACCCGGCGGGCAGTGGTAATTAAGAATGCTCCGGTACGGATTAATTTGGGCGAGTCCGAGTTTACCCTAGGCCCACATCTTTATAAAGCCGAAGTTACCGTTACGATCTGGGACTACGGAGTGCTTTCAGTTTTATTTCAAGTTCCAATACCGGCGGGTACGACCTGGCGATCTCTGTTGGATCAGTCTTTGTTTATTACTGGCGATACTGCCGTTCCTGAATTGGAAGAGCTGGCACGAAGCAAATCGAAAGAAATCACAAATCTTATTGCGCCGGCTTTGCAGAAACCCGAAGAATGGGAAGTTTACGAAGACTACACCGTTTACTTTTTTGAAAAGTTATCAGGCGTTGCAAATCCCCAAGAGCTTGTCGAAAAAGTTAATATGGCAGCTTTAATCCTAGGGGAACCCAGCGAGGACCTATCCGCCAAGTCGAAGGACCCGATTTTAGAAAATATTTTTCAGTACGCGACCAATGATTTGTCGGTGATTGACTGGAATGCGGCGGTGGTGGTCGAACCATCCGGGATCAAGGATATTCCCGATGTGCTTGAATTTGCGCTGACCCATCTTATGGAAGTTCGCTATTATGACGACCTTTTGGATACAAAACTAAATGATCTTTACACGGCCATTGAATCCAAACGAAGTCGGCCACTTTTTGGCAGTCGCTTTTCAAAAATTTCCCACGAAGCCAACTCTAGATATATTGAGTTTTCGGAGTTTATCGAGCGGGTGGACAATAGTCTGAAGGTTGTGGGTGATTTTTATTTGGCAGTTATTTTTAGGGCCATCAATCGCCGATTCCGCATTCATGATTGGGAACAAAGCATTCGTCACAAGATGAAGCTGTTGGCTCGGGTATCAGAACTATTGCAGGGCGAAGTTCACAATCAGCGTAGTCTGTTGCTTGAGGTTATCGTCATCATTCTCATCGCCTTTGAAGTATTGTCTGCCATCATAAAGTCTGTTTGATGAAATTCACAAATTTTTTCCAGATCCGGTGTCAGGGGAATTTAAATGACTGAAGCTCAACGGAAAGTTTTTTTGGTTTTGATTGGGTTTATTCTCCTTTTGGCCTCGGTTATTGGAGTCGTCATTTTCCTTTCTCGGCGCAAACCACCGGAAGGCGACGTTGCCAAACCAACGGATCCAGAGGCTCTTGGTGCGGCCCCTGCGGGATCCGTGATTGCCGCCCCTGCGGGATCGATAATTGCCGCCCCTGCGGGATCGATAACAGTGGCCGAAGCTTCTCTTATGAGCGGCGGGCAGGCTGGAAAGTTAGACGACGAATTTGCGGCCTCTAAAACCTTAAAAGAAGCTTTGCTGCAGACTGAAAAGACTCTATTTGGGCGGATCAAAACTTTGTTTAAAGGTGGCAGCGCTCATCAGCATTTTGAAGCGCTTGAAGAAATTTTGTACACCAGTGATTTGGGTCCACAAACTGTGGAAAGGCTAATGGCCGCGGTAAAGACAAAGCTTTCTAAGTCTGAGGCCGGGGACATTAGTTTGGTAAAGGAATCGTTGGCAGAAGAATTTAAATTGATTTTTAAGTCTGCCGATGTTTCAGAGGCCGCCCCGGATCAGCTCATGTCGCACTTGCAGCTTTCTGCAAAACCTGCTGTTTGGATGGTCGTTGGCGTCAATGGTGCGGGCAAGACAACTTCGATTGGAAAGCTAGCGGCGCATTTGGCCCGTTCCGGGAAAAAAGTATTGGTGGCGGCGGGCGATACCTTTCGCGCGGCTGCCGGCAATCAGCTGAAAGTCTGGACTGAGCGAGCCCAAGTTGAAATTTTTTCCCCAGACGGAGTCAAAGATCCAAGCGCAGTGGCTTACGATGCCATCGCAAAAGCCAAGGCCCAAGGCTATGATGTTGTGATTATCGATACAGCGGGGCGGCTGCATACCCAAGCCAATTTAATGGAAGAACTCAAAAAGATGAAGCGGGTGATGGGCAAGGTTATTGCCGAGGCTCCCCACGAAACTTTGATTGTTCTGGATGCGAATTCTGGGCAAAACGCTTTATTGCAAGCCAAGGAATTTCACCAAGCTCTTATTCTGAGTGGTGTGATACTAACAAAAATGGACGGAACCGCAAAAGGCGGTGTTGCGGTGGGAATTGCCAACGAGCTGAAAATTCCAATACGCCTAATTGGTGTTGGCGAAAAAATCGGTGATTTGCGTCCTTTTTCCAGTAAAGATTTTGCTGATTCAATTCTTTACTGAAAAGCCAACGGTGATCGGGGGAAATATGGAAAAACATAAAGCGAAAACTAAACTTGTTTTTTTTCTAGGGTTTTTTAGTTTTCCAATTTTAGTTTTCGCCTTGGTTACCTTGGGTCTGTTCTATTTGTCTGCGCCAATGAGCGTTCAGCCCCTGCCGCTTGCCGAGCGATTGTCGGTGGATGTCCAGGCTCTCAAGGATCATGTCGTGGCCTTGACCGGCACGGCAAAGCCGCGCAATTCAGACAATGTTGCTTCGCTAAATAGCGCCGCTTTGTATATTGAAAAAAAATTCCAAGAGCTTGGGTTGAATGTTGTCCGGCAATCCTACTTAGGACCAAATGGACAGCTGTACCACAATCTGACGGTCCTAATTCTGCCGGGGCCCGATGGTATCCTGACCTCGATGCCCTTTAGCGCAAGTCAGGCAGCAAAAAACTTTTCCGATTACCTGAAACAGTGGCCACGAACGCCGGTTGTTGTCATCGGTGCGCATTACGATGTCTGTGGAGAGCAAATGGGTGCTGACGATAACGCCAGCGGTATTGCCGGTCTGATTGAGTTGGCAAAAGCTTTGGTCCATTCAAAAAAACAGCTGAAATACCCAGTGAATCTTGTGGCTTTCACTTTAGAGGAGCCCAACTACTATGACACAGAATGGATGGGCAGTTACGTCTACGCCAAGTCCCTGAAAGACAATGCCATTGCAGTTCACGGAATGTTAAGCTTAGAGATGATCGGATACTTTAGCGACAAAAAGGGCAGTCAAAATTATCCGATTTCGATGTTAGGTGGAATATATGGTGATGTTGGCAATTTCATCGGCGTCATTGGGCGCATGGATCAGATGGAATTTACTGGAAAAATAAAGAAAGCCTACTTGCGAGCGTCGGATCTGCCGGCGGTTTCGATCAATGCGCCAGAATTTATCGAGGGAATCGACTATTCTGATCACCGTAGTTTTTGGAAAATGGGTTATCAAGCGGTTATGATTTCTGACACCTCCTTTTTTCGTAATCAAAATTATCATAAGGTTACAGATAGGCCAGAAACTCTGGATTACGAGCGGATGGCAGCTGTTGTTCGTGGCACCTATCAAGCGGT
>CALQIT020000068.1 GCA_943330705.2 Streptomyces griseus | reverse complement strand
GTTTCGGCATTTCCAAATGACTGGCGAATTCTATACTATGCAGCCTATCACGCCATGCGCGAGGATAAAAATAACGAAAAGGCAGCGGCATACTTGATCCGCGCCGCCCGCAATGGCGGCAACGATTGGTTTTTTAACCTAGCAGTGACTTTGTATACCGAGGCTGGACAACAGGAGTTTGGGCGAAGGGTTTATGAAAGCTTAAAGGACTCTGATTTTGAGCCCGGCTTTTTACGTCGCATGGAAAAGAAATTGGGAATTACTCCGCCACCCGAAAAATGAGCAATCAGGGTGTTATACTACTAAATAAGACAGAAAAAGTGTCTTATTTAGAAATGAGGACCTACGGCATTGTACCCGAAGCTCCGTCAGAAAGCCTTGATTCCATCGTGAGTGCCAAGGCGAAAGCGCTGGCCTCGGAACTTTTAAAGCGCTTCGAGCATTCCCTCAGTCTTGAAATGCAGGGCTCGGATGCGGCGGATTCAAGGGCCCAAGTCGAGCGGCTTGCTTTTGAACTCAAGACGAAAATGGATTCCCGCATTTGGGATAATCAAGCTGCCTTGAAGAAAAGGCGGAAGGTTTCAAAATGAGTAAGTTTGAAATCCATTATTCGCGTGGGGCAACACCGCTTGATCCCGATGAGAAAGCGGGCCTCCTTCCCGACTACATCACCACACAAGGTGAGCTCAACTTGCTGGAGCGAGAAAACAACCAGATCTTCTCACGGTTTCGTTTGCCTACGAGTTGCACAAACGGATGTTGGGCAGGGTCTGGAAGTGGGCCGGAAAAACCAGACAGTCAGACAAAAGCATTGGCGTTCAGTGGGACCAAAGCCAGCACCTATCCTTGGGATGAAGTTGCGGCTAGATTTCATCATCGCTTGGTTTCGATCCACGTCTTTCCAAAATACTAGCGACGACTACCGTCCATTACTCCAACGAGTGCAAGAATAAGTTGTCAAAACTGACAACTTATGTTAACTTGATTAGCAATATGAATGGGCGACGCGGTTATTTTAAGTCTAGTTCGAATGCTTGATGGGCAGACATTCACGCCAGAGTCGAACGCGATGGGTTTCAGTATTTCAAAACAGACCCCCTAGCTTTTAACGGAATCAGCTATCGGCTAATTTGGCTGCTAGAGAAAAATGAAATTTATATCGGAGTTATCAACGCTTTTCGGAGGTAGTTATGGCGCGAAAAATTGAGCTCAAAGATGGTTCTATTGTAAGGTATCCAGAAGAAAAAGACCTTAAAGAAATACTTAAAGATTTGTCGTCCGACGATGTTGTTGGCAGTACTGTTATTCCAAAAAATGCTCCAGAGAGTGATAAGATCAAATACAAGCTTTGCAGCAAAATTTTAGAATACAAGCTGGCAAAAAATCTTTCACAAAAAGAACTTGCTGAAAAAATTGGTCTTGATGAGCCAGAGGCCAGTCGAGTTTTGCATTATAAAATTGAACGGTACTCGATTGAAAGGCTGCTTGGGTATGCAGTGATACTATATCCAAAATTGACCATCGAGGTTTTGGCAGCATAACTCCAAGTCATAGCACCTAGATAGGTCCAGCGGCGGTCTCGAGCGGCTGTTCAAATCTGCTGCCTTGGATTAAATGAATTTTAGGTCTAATTCGCAATCATGCCATATAACTGAAGTCCGAATCAAACCGAAAAGCATTCAAGAAAACACCGGGCTTCCGGTGCGAACAGTTGCCAACGCGCTATCTACCCTTGTGGCTGCTGAATTTATTCAGCGTAACGGCCAAGGTTCAGCGACATACTATCAGGGTAGATTTTAAAATCTAACCAGCCTTATTTCTTCTTATATGATTTTCCATCATAATTCTCATAAATTTTTGATAATCAAGACCCAGTTTTTTAGCTTCTTCTTTTATGCCTTTAAGAAGATCCTTGCTCATTCTTAAAGTCACAGTCTCGGTCTTTGGCTTTGTAAGTTCAAATCTTGCCACTTTCCAGTCAGCATCAAGCATCATTTCGCTTAAATCCCCAGCTAAAGGGTCATCAAATAAATTTTTTCCTTTACTCTTCGAGGAGCTCTTTCCTGATTTTTTCATAAATTTTGTCCTCCTTGCTTCCTCTGTGAATATATCTCGCACTGATTGGTCTAACTAACCTGTCCGTGCCAACAGTTCTTATCGTGAAAGCTACAAAAGCGAACCTGTTTCTATAATCCCAGTCAAATCCTTCATACTCTATTTTCTCTAGCTTCACAGGTAAAAGAATAGCAAAATTAATAGCAAATGTTTTTATTTCCCAATAGATGGGTGAATTTGCAAATTTTAGCAGTGATAACCTCATTCTGCTCATGCCAATGCGCTATCTACCCTCGTGGCTGCTGAATTTATTCAGCGTACCGGCCAAGGTTCAGCGACATATTATCAATTGGTATTTTGACACTGGTCTACGATCAGAAGTCGCAGTCAAAAGCTTGGGGCTTGCCTCTTTTTAAGAATGAGGGTATTCGAGGGCCTTAGTGAAGATGGAATATCTATCTATGAATGATTTGATCTACGAATTGGGGAACAAAAGATGGCATCGATTCTAGAGCTCGAAAATGCACGGAAGTCCTTGGATATTGCACTTGGTGCGCCGAAAAATGATTTAAACCGAGATGCAACAATTCAGCGCTTTGAGTTTTGCGTAGAGTTGTCTTGGAAAACCGCTAAAAAAGTAATGGCAACTGCAAATTCTGTCCCAAAAACTGTAATTCGAGATATGGCCCAGCAGTCGCTTATTGCTGACGTTGAAAAATGGTTTTCATATATCGAAGCGCGAAATCTTAGTTCATATACCTACAAAGAAGATTTGGCAGAAAAAGTTTATGCCGTTGCCCGCCAGTTTTTACCTGATGGCTTTGCTCTTCTTGAGAAGCTTAAAACTCTATGAGATTTGGGCTTTCCGCTTCCGAATGGCAGATTTGACAGTCTAGCGATAAAACCACTCAAAGGTCTTGGCGCTAAGGTCTATGTTTTTGGATCTCGAGCCAGAGGTGATCAGCAGCTACTGCATATCGTCGGGCAAATTAAAGACAACTTGGAAGTGAGAAATCTTAAAATAAAAGTAGATCTTGTCGACATGGCTGATCTTGCCGAGAGCTATCGCGAAAATATAAATATGAGTCGGGTGCAGGTCTAATGTCGCGCGACTCAAGAATATTATCCGGAGGTCGGAATCAACGCGAGAATCCAGCCTTCGCCGCGATCTCCGAAAATTTGCAATGGGCCAAAGTTCCGAATGGGAATAACCTCTGGATCAATGACAACAACGCCCTCGGATCCGCAGGACGGTTAAATACTCCTACATGGAATAATACGAAATCGACACAAATCGTCGTATTTAGATTATTATAAAATATGCATATAGTACCGATTTATGGTACATTCTGAGTATGGTAAAAAAGGTAGTTAAGCCAGGGAACCTATTGGCGTACGTTGAGCTCTTGCAAACTCGCGGGCGTCTTACCTTTACGGCCAAAGAAGCTATTGCTAGCTTAAAAGTGTCAAAAATAGCCTTTCAAAGATCCGCGGGTCGCCTAATGTCTAAACGACGACTGATCCATCCCGTCAGAGGATTTTATGTCATTGTACCAATTGAAAACAGGAATACCGGAGCTCCTAATCCACTTTGGTTCATCGACAATTTGATGAAGTTTAAGGCACAGCCTTATTATGTTGGGCTCCTGTCGGCGGCAGCACTTCACGGGGCCACTCATCAAGCAGTACAGGAACTTCAAATCGTGACGAACTCGCAAATGCGACTGATTGAAGGAGAAAAATATCGAATTCGATTTTTAGTTAATCAGCGTATGCAGAACGTCCCCACGCAACCAATAAAGACTCCTTCCGGATTTATACCCGTTGCAACTCCAGAAACTACGGCCTTTGATTTGGTTTACTATTTGCGGTGGGCAGGTGCTTTAAACAATGTTGCCACGATTCTTACGGAACTCGCTGAAAAATTGAATCCTGACAAATTGGTGACTGTAGCAAAGATCTATAATGAGGTTGGGTTGGCTCAAAGATTGGGTTTTATATTGGATCAGGTGGCAAATGTGAAACTAACCAAAACTCTTCATGAGTGGGTTAAGAACTTAAGTCCAAGTCTTATTTTGTTGCAACCAGGAAAAGGTTCCGCAGAGTCACAGAAGAATAAAAAGTGGTGTATAGCTATTAATGAAACCATGGAGTCAGATTTATGATTCCATCGTTATCAATTGAAGCCTGGCGAGAACCGGATCAATAGTCCAAGGCTATGGCGAAGCAGCCACTGCATATCGTCGGGCAAATTAAAGACAACTTGGAAGTGAGAAATCTTAAAATAAAAGTAGATCTTGTCGACATGGATGATCTTACCAGGTGCGCTACCAAAGAATCTTATCCGGGACCCGGAGCCGATTCGACAACCCAGCCTTCGCCGTGATCCCTCCATATTTGCAGCGGGTCAAAGTTCCTAAAACAAATTGGAATTTTGACCACAGAATGGAGATTCACATGAAAAATATTTTACTAGGGTCCTTTATCAGCACCACTTTTTTACTGATAAGCTGCCAGGTCAGCGTCGGGGATAAGCAGAATCCCGAAAGTCCACTAGCACCGCCGACCGCCACCCAGCCAGAAGCAGCGAAACCAGAAGCAATTAAGCCCGCTGAACTTGCAACTTGCAAAGATGCCTCGCTGCAGGCTTGTCCGGTCGAGATTCGAATTGTCGCGCAGCCTGAGCCCAATCGATATCAGCTTCAAGCCCTTTGGAAATCCCGGGAGGGTCGCTTGATATTTCGTGAAGGACCTACAGTTTTAGCGTCGGTCGATGGCAGCAAAGAAAGTGTCACGATCTTAGACGTTAGAGCAGGAGCAAAAATGCAAGTTACAATCGACCAGGTTTTTCCTGCTAAAGGTTTGGTCGATACGTTAACCTATGATTTAAAGATTCCCCTAGATCTAGTTTTTGTAAATACCGCGATCCTTACCGGGCCATTGCTTGGCAGCTTCGGTCGGGTCTTTTTTATGCCCAACGCACGTTTGCTGACTATGGGTAATGTGATCACCGTCAGTGCAGATCAATTGATTGCAGGTGGTGGCGTTATTGAAAATTTTCTTCCGGGTTCAGTGGCTCCGATGGGTCATGGTGGCCGATCGGGCGGTCATCAGTCATGGCGCTTCAAGCGGGGATTGGGTACTCTGAAATTTTTTCTGCGCGGCGAACGAGGTGGCAAGGGGCAATCAGAAGGCCAACCTTTTTCAGCTGCAAACAGAGCTGCCAGCGGAGCCAACGGCCAGCCCGCTACCACTAAGGTTGAGATCAGGGTGGGGTATCTTTTTTCGCCTCAATTTGGGGAGCGCAACACGGAGCGAGTTATCGTTTGCGGCCGCCACCCGACAAATGGTTTGCCCGGAACTGACGGCCTTGCGGGATTGCCTGGTCTTCGCGGCCACGATAGCGGAAACTCAGGATCACTTGATTTTATCATAGACGATGGAAAAGCACTTTCAATCGCAACCATTGCCGAAGCGGTTCCTGGGGGTGCGGGTGGAACGGGCTGTGCTGGGCAATTGGGTGGTTTTGGAGGCGCCCCCGGCGAGAATAATAAGTACTGTCAGGCGGCTGGCCCAGGTGCCCCGGGTCTGGATGGTCCCGACGGTGCTCCAGGTGGGCCAGGAAACCCAGGTGAACTAGGAAAAATGCTCATTCAAGGGGCTACTCTGATTGGCCCATAGACACAGATTGACAGAGTAAAATCGGAACTCATATTCTCAGCTCTTTTTCAAAAGGTGTTTGCTTGATGATTGGGCAAACGCCAAAGAAGCCTGTGATGGAGAGCTCCGCATGCAAGATTTTTATGAAGTTTTAGGAATTAGCAAAGAGGCCGACGCAGATACGATTAAAAAAGCCTATCGAAAGCTGGCCATGCAGTATCACCCCGATCGCAATCCCGGTGACAAAGAGGCCGAAGACAAGTTTAAGGCCGCAGCCTCTGCCTATGATGTTTTGGGAACTACAGAAAAAAAAGCACAGTATGATCGGTTTGGTCACCAGGCCTATACGCAAAACGGACGCGGTGGGTCCGGTGGTGGTTTTCAAGACGTGGACGATATCTTTTCAGCATTTGGCGATGTCTTTGGCGATTTGTTTGGTGGGGGAGGAGGCGGATCGCGCTCGCAGGGTCGCAACCGCAATCAGCCGCGTCGGGGCTCGGACCTGCGCTATATGACAGAAGTCACTTTTAAAGAGGTGATCGAAGGATCCGAAAAAGATATCGAGTTTGACACCGAAGATAACTGCAAAGTTTGTAACGGCAGCGGTGCTGAAAAGGGAAAAGAACCGATAACCT
Organism: Streptomyces griseus; assembly: GCA_943330705.2. GTDB lineage: Bacteria > Bdellovibrionota > Bdellovibrionia > Bdellovibrionales > Bdellovibrionaceae > CALQIT02. The sequence continues at coordinate 9,688 of CALQIT020000068.1, read as the reverse complement.
GCAAAACCTGTGGCGGGGCCGGACAAGTCCGCGTCAGCCAAGGATTTTTTCAAATGGCAACCACCTGCCCGCAATGCCAAGGACAGGGCGCCGTCGTCAAAGACCCCTGCAAACCTTGTCGTGGCCAGGGCCGAATTAAACAGCACCGTAAGATAAAACTGACAATTCCCGCAGGTGTTGATACCGGAACAAGGCTAAGGGTCAGCAATGAAGGCGAGGGCGGATATCGCGGGGGCCCTGCCGGCGATTTATACGTTCAAATTCAAGTGGCCAGCGATGCCCGATTTGAGCGCGACGGAGACAATCTTTACAGTGCACTTGCCGCCGACTATTTAATGCTGCTGTTGGGTGGCGAAGTTGAGGTCGAAACCGTCATTGGCAAAAAAAGCCTAGAAATACCAAAGGGCACCCAGGTCGGCGAGCGCCTAGTCTTAAAAGGCGAAGGCATTCCTTCGCTGCGCGGCAGTCGTCGTGGCGATTTGATTTTTCAAGTGGGAGTTGAATTCCCCAAGAAACTGCAAAAAGAAGAAGAAGAGCTCCTTCGACAAATCGCTCAAAAACGGGGTCACGAAACCAAATGCGGAGCCAAAGGCTCGTTTTTTAGCCGCAAAAAATAATCGATTCCCATTACTCGCTACACCGTTAGCAAATTCAGTTACCGAGGGGGGAAGGCCGAGGTCCAGACCCACAGGATGCGGCGCTTTGCCTTGCCGCCCCTGGATACCGCCATCGTGGCGGGGGCGGACCTCCTGTGGGTCTGGACCTGGGACTTCCTCCCCTCGCGAGCTGAATTTGAATGGTGATCCGAGATTTTGGGTGCTGGTGATTGATTTCGGGGCTTAAAAGCTAGGGATTGGTTTTGGCTGGAAAAAATTGTTGTGGGGGCTTGACGTAATGCTTTCAAAACCCAAGTTGAAGAGGTAGATACATAGAGTTTTTAAGCGTTAAATCTGAAGGAGCAAAACTATGGGAAAGATTATTGGAATTGACTTGGGAACCACGAATTCGTGTGTGGCAATTATGGAGGGCGGCGAGCCAAAAGTTTTGGTGAATGAAGAGGGTGGACGCACGACCCCTTCCGTTGTGGCATTTAATAAAGATGGCGAGCGGATGGTGGGTCAGATTGCAAAGCGCCAGGCTGTAACCAATCCTGAAAATACAATTTACTCGGCAAAACGATTTATTGGCCGAAAGTATTCTGAAGTGAATGAAGAGCTTAAGCTTGTTCCTTATACTGTTGCAGAAAAAGCAAATGACTGTGTTTTTAAACTGACCAATGGAAAAACGGTATCGCCTGAAGAAATCGGCGCCGGGGTTTTAGCAAAACTGAAAAAAGTTGCTGAGGACTATTTAGGCGAGCCCGTGACTGCTGCGGTAATCACTGTCCCTGCTTACTTTAACGATTCGCAAAGACAGGCGACCAAGGATGCTGGCCGAATCGCTGGCTTGGACGTAAAACGTATTATCAATGAGCCCACGGCTGCAGCTTTGGCCTATGGATTGGATAAAAAGAAAGAACAAAAGATTGTCATCTATGACTTTGGTGGCGGTACTTTTGATATTTCGATTCTTGAAGTCGGCGACGGTGTTGTCGAGGTCAAGGCGACCAACGGCGACACTCATCTTGGTGGGGATAATTTTGACCACCGAATTCTAGAGTGGATGATCAGTGAGTTCAAAAAAGATCAAGGTATTGATCTGCGCAATGATAAAATGGCAATTCAGCGCCTTAAAGAGGCCGCAGAGAAAGCAAAAATTGATCTTTCTAGTGCGCAAGAGACCGATATTAATCTTCCGTTTATTACAGCGGATGCCTCGGGTCCAAAACATTTACAGTGCAAGCTGACTCGTGCAAAGTTTGAACAAATGGTTGAAGATCTGGTGGCTCGCTCGATTGAACCTTGTAAAAAAGCGTTGGCGGATTCTGGTCTTAAATTGTCAGAGATCGATGAAATTGTTTTGGTCGGCGGATCGACTCGGGTCCCTGCAATTGCAAAGGCCGTGAAAGACTTTTTTGGTAAAGAGCCCAACCGCACAGTAAACCCGGATGAAGTTGTGGCTATTGGCGCTGCAGTTCAAGGCGGTGTTTTAGCGGGTGATGTGAAAGACGTTCTGCTGTTGGACGTGACTCCGTTGTCAGTGGGTATCGAGACCCTGGGCGGCGTGATGACCGTGCTGATTGAGCGAAATACAACGATCCCGGTTAAGAAGTCGCAAGTATTTTCTACTGCGGCAGATAATCAGCCAGCGGTGGACCTGCACATTTTGCAGGGCGAACGAAAAATGGCCACAGATAATAAAACTTTGGGACGTTTCGAGTTGACCGGAATTCCGGCCGCTCCACGGGGTGCGCCTCAAGTTGAAGTCACCTTTGATATTGATGCCAATGGAATTTTGAACGTCAATGCGAAAGACCTTGGGACCGGCAAACAGCAGGCCATCAAAGTTACAGCGCAAAGCGGACTGAGCGAAGAAGAAATCAAAAAAGCAGTCAACGAAGCTGAAGTTCATAAAAAAGATGACGAAGACAAAACAAAGGCAGCCTCTGCGCGTAACGGTTTAGATAATTTGGTTTATCAAACTGAGAAGCTGTTGAAGGACAATGCAAGTTTGCCAGAAGGCGACAAGAAATCTCTTGAAGAGGCCCTTGTTTCTGCACGTAAGGTATTGGAAAACAAAAATGCAGAATTCTCGGCCTTAGAAAAAGAAACGCAAAGTCTGACGGCGGCTTCGCATAAAGTGACGGAAGAGCTTTATAAAAAAGCTGGTGCTCAGCAACCAGGGGCTGAAGGCGCGGCCGATGCCGGCGGTGGCCCTGCAAATGCGGATGGCCAGGCAAAGGGCGGCAGCAAAGACGATGTGATCGATGCTGATTTTAAAGACGTAAATTAGATTTAAATTGTAAATTAGGCTAAGGCCTTTGCAAGACCCACATCTTTAATTAGATGTGGGTCTTAATCGTAAAAGAGGTAAGGATGACGGGTCCAGCCAGTCATGAGGAAAAATTAATTCCAATTAAGTCTGAGTTTGCAGCGCATGCAGTTACCAATTCCCAGAGCTACAAAGAAATGAATCAGCAAATTGCTCTGGACCCAGATAAATTCTGGGCGCAACAGGCTGCGCAGCTTCATTGGTATAAAAAGTGGGATCAGGTCAAAGAAGTTAGTTTTTTAAAGCCGGTCAGTATCAAGTGGTACTTAGGTGGGCAGCTTAACGTTGCCTACAATTGCATTGATCGACACCTGCCCAAACATAAGGATCGCATCGCGATTATTTGGGAGGCCGACGAACCTCAGGTCCCCTCGCGCAGAATTAGTTACCAAGAGCTTTCTCAGGAAGTCAGCTTGATGGCCAATGTTCTAAAAAAACACGGAGTAAAAAAAGGGGACTGCGTCACTATCTACATGCCGATGATTCCAGAGGCGACTTTTGCCATGCTGGCTTGTGCGCGAATCGGGGCGATGCATTCGGTTGTTTTTGGGGGATTTTCTCCGGACTCGATTGCTGATCGAATTAATGATTGCGGATCTAGCTTTATTATTACCGCTGATGAAGGAAAACGTGCCGGAAAAAGAATCAGCCTAAAAGCAAACATTGATCAGGCGCTGCTGAAGACAACAACCGTTAAAAATGTTTTAGTGGTTAAATATACTGGAGCTGCGGTTGCTTATAAACCGGGACGGGATTTGTGGTGGCACGAAGAAAAATTGTCAGTCCCAGCTGAGTGCCCAGCGCAAGTCATGGATTCCGAGGATCCGCTTTTTGTTTTGTATACTTCGGGTTCGACGGGTAAGCCAAAAGGGGTGTTGCATACGACTGGTGGCTATTTGGTCTATGCCAACTTAACTTTTTCGCAGGTGTTTGATTATCGTTCCAGTGATATTTTTTGGTGTACCGCCGACGTTGGTTGGGTCACAGGCCACAGTTATATTGTCTACGGTCCACTGTCCGCGGGGGCCACGACCCTGATGTTTGAGGGTGTGCCACATTACCCTACGGCTTCCAGATTCTGGGAGGTCATTGATAAACACCAAGTTAGTATTTTCTATACCGCGCCCACGGCAATTCGCGCTTTGATGCGGGAAGGGGATGCCCCGGTTAAGAAAACAAGGCGGTCCTCCTTGCGGCTACTGGGCAGTGTTGGCGAACCCATCAATCCAGAGGCTTGGCTTTGGTATTACCACACGGTGGGGGATTCCCGTTGTCCAGTGGTTGATACTTGGTGGCAAACCGAAACCGGCGGAATTTTAATTTCCCCATTGCCGGGTGCGGTTGCGCAAAAACCAGGTTCGGCTACTTTACCGCTATTTGGTTTGCAGGCCAAAGTGCTTTCCCCCGAGGGCCAAGAGCTAAGCGGGGCTTGCGAAGGGGTCTTGGTTTTGGCCAATAGCTGGCCCGGTCAGATGCGCACGGTTTTTAAGGATCACAATCGATTCGAGGAAACCTATTTTTCAACCTACAAGGGCTACTACTTTACCGGTGATGGCTGTCGTCGGGACAGCGATGGGTATTACTGGATTACCGGTCGGGTCGATGATGTGCTGAATATCTCGGGTCACCGCCTTGGTACGGCTGAGATCGAAAGTGCCTTGGTCGCACATTCCACTGTGGCTGAGGCCGCAGTGGTTGGTTATCCCCATGACATCAAAGGCCAGGGTATTTATGTCTACGTCACCTTAAAAACCGGAGTCGACTCAAGCGAAGAATTGCGTAAAGAACTTATTCAGTGGGTTGCAAAAGAAATTAGCCCCATTGCAAAACCGGATTTACTGCAATGGGCACCCAGCCTACCGAAGACTCGCTCGGGTAAAATCATGCGGCGAATTTTGCGCAAAATTGCAGAAAATAGCCCCGAAAATCTGGGTGACATTAGCACCCTCGCTGATCCCGGGGTTGTCCAGGACTTAGTCGGTAATCGCTTGAACCGCTGATTGCACCTGAAGTTGCACTGCTGATCGCGATGGTAATTGTATCGCGGATTGCAATGCGATTGCACCAGAACTTAAACCGCCGATCGCGCCTGAAATTCAACCGCGGGCTGCGATGCTGATTTATCCACGTTGGACAGTTCTTAGGAATCTGATGGGCTTTTTGAACGATAATTTCTACTTAAACTTTTACTGAATTTTTTCTAGCGTGACCGAGCCCAAGGTTCCGCGCTTATCAATAATTCCGCCTTCTTCGTCTGAACCTTTTTCGGTAGAGCCTACAAATTTACCGGTCTGTTCGTTCATGTAGCCGATGATAACCAGAAAGCGACTGTCGGGGGGCTCGTTTGCAGCCGTGCCGGTGCTAATCATCGATAGTTTGGTTTTTGTTTCTAGGCGGTCAAAAGTTGGGGTCACGATCAGAAAACGATTGGAATCCATATCGGGTTTACCCAGCAATCGGTAGTGAGCCCGCATTTCAAGTTTTGTTTTACCGCCTTCGCTGGTTTCGGGAAGCGTAATTTCTAACTCGAAGGCAAAGTCAGGAGTAAAGGCGCTATTTGATTTTACCGTGCCTTTATAATTGCCAGCCAATCGTTTATATCGTTCCTTTAAAAGATTAAAAAATTCAACTTGTGGATCTGCCGACTGGGCGCGGACTTCCGTTGATTTTCGGACCAAAGAAAACGGCCCCAAAAGTCCATGACCCCGGGTGACTTCACCCACTAAGGCATTGCCATTGAAGTTAGCTCGGACCTGCAATGGACTGCCGTCACTGCCATTTCCGGTGGCGATAATTTCCCCGGTGTTTTGATAGTAGCGGGCGTCAAGAATCACATCAGGGGTCAGCGGCCCTTCCAAAATACGGTACTTTAATTTGAGCTTAGGAAGTTTTCTGGTTTCGCCCGAAGAGTTATTGTTGTTGTCTGAGTCCATCGGAAAAAGTCCAAGAATTAAATTAAGCCCTGCAGCTGAGCGGTCAGCTTTTTCATAAGTACCCTGCACCGGCTGAAAGGATTTCAATAAATACTCGCGGTCTTCAGTTTCTTGTTTAAGTTGTTCACCATCTTTGCCCCCATAAGCACAGCCGATCAGAATTGAACTTGCTGCTAGGGCCAGCAACCATTTTAAAATTCGTAGACTTTGTGGTTTTATAGTCATTTGGGGGCTCCTTAACTTAGTTTGAAGGTATTAACTCGTCACGAAAGGCGGCCCATTCGTTCAGGGTTATTTGGTAATCACCCACAGCGCGGGTATGTTGTATTTCGGAATTGAAATATTTATTCAATGCTTCAATCAAAACGGCAATATCGGTGCGGCCCTGGTTGTAGCTTTTTGTTAGCTCTTGCACCGCTTTTTCGCGATAGGAATTTTGAGTCTTGCTTGAAATGACTTGCGAATAGTTTTCGTTGATCCGTCTTTGTAGATCATTTTCTTTGCTTTTTAAGTCGGCCAATTGCCGTTCTAGTTTGGACTCTTCAAGTTGACGGTTTAATTTTTTATTTTCATAATCTTCGGCTTGAATTCCTGAACCAAAAGAATATTGAAATTTAAGACCTAGATAGTATTTGGGGTGGGTCGCAGAGGCCATTTCGCTATAGGCCGAGTCCGGTGTTTCTTCTAGGCCTGTTTGGTAAAGTTTTGCAACCAAACTGAGGTCGGCCAACTTTCTAGACTTTGCTGCGGTCTCGAGTTCTCTGGTGGCTTCAACTTTTAGCTTTTGTGACTGCACCCCACGCAGTTGGGTAATTTCGGTCTTTGCCCCAGCTGGAGGGAAAGGGGTTTCGTCAGAGACAATAAACTTAACATCTGTTTCGGCAGAATACTTTAATAAGTTAGCAAGCTCATCCAAAGCTCGAAGGTAAACGGTGGAAGCGACTTTTACATTTTCTTCACGAAACTCGAGCTCAGCCTGCGCCTGAGCTAACTCGCCAGGACCGGTATAGCCGTAAGAGCTTTTTTTCTTAATCGATTGCACAAGCTGTTGATAGCGAGCGCGTGAATTAACTGCCTCTTGAAAAGTTTCTTGGGTGACGTAGGCATTCCAAAACGCACGCAGGCCCGTTAGCACCAGATCTTGCAGTTGATTGGCGCGAACCAGTGAGCTTGCGGTATATGAATGTTCTGCAGCCTTTAAATCAGCGCGGTTGGCAGCGCCAAAAGAATTTTTTAATAGGTTTTGTTCAAAACTAAGGCCAAAGATATCTTGCGTTTGCTGAGACGGTGGAAGACTTGAGCTACTACCCGCAATGAGGTCTTGTCGCAGTGAAGTTCGCGTGTACTGCAACCCAAGTAAAGTGCCTGTCGAGAATGGCTTTGAAAGTGAAATCTGGGACTTCAGGGTTTCGTCTTTATTACTGATATTACTGCCAAAGTTTTCGAACTTGCTGAGTTCATGGCCGGCCTCTGCTGCAAAAGTATAATCGAAAGTTGCCTGAGCTTGTGTCCAGGCAAGCTTTGTACTTTTAGCCGCGAGGTCGATTTCTTTAGCTTGGTTACTTTCTCGCAAGATAAGCAGAGCAACGTCTTTTTGCGATAGCGCTAGTGTTTCGCCGTAGGCAGAGCTGCTTGCGCTAAAAATGATCACAGCTATTCTTAGCAATACGGATCTTCGCAATTCAGATCTATTAGGTAGAGATCTTCGCAATTCAGATCTATTAGGTAGAGAAAAAGTCGTGAGCGATTTTACCATAGAATTTTGGCCCCGATGGAGTAATTAGTGGACTCGACTTCAATTTCGGCCGTGGAGTCGGAACTTCCAACGCGTCGGCGTGAAGCTAACCGCAGCTCGGCAAAAGTATTTTGATTCAGCTGGTAAGCAGCACCAAGGACGGCGGCACTGTAACTTAAGTTTTCCGACCACTGCCCGATGGATTGATTGCTGGTTTGAACTAAATTTCGCTGGCCAATTCCCAATCCGGTATGCGCAAACCATTTGCTAAGTGTAGATCGTGTCCAGCGAATCAAGGCAAGTCCCTCAAGATTTGTGGTGTTCAAAGAAGCGTCAACTGTGGCTTGTCCCGGAGTGACGATATCGATTAACTGCCGAGAGTAGCCAAAAGAGGCCTCGAGACCCCCATGGAATAGACCCCAAGAATTATTTGTTAACTGAGTCAAGTAGCCCATTGATACAGTTGGGATCAACGTCGCGCCGGCTCTAGAGATATCGTACTTTCCAAGCGAGGACGAATTAACTTGTCCCTTCGGCCGATAAGGAGCAAGAGCAAAGCCAAGAGAGAATAAATCGGAACGCTCATTGAGCGAAACGGAATCATCTTTAAGGTGAAGAATTCCGTCGACGGCCGCGTCGGATGATAAAGCTTTAGGATTTGGATTAGGCTTTCGCGACGGGCTGAGTGTTTCCTCGAGAGCGAGCAGGCGCAGAGTTTTCGCCGGCTCCTTTTTGGCGGCAGCCAAAGCCATTCCGGAGCCGCGAATAGAAGATTTTCGTGAAGCAAGTCCGGAAGCACGACCAGAAGCTTTTTTTGAAACCTGTCCCGAGGCCTGTCCCGAGGCCTGTCCCGAGGAAAGAGCCGTCGTAAAAATTATTAAAAGTAGAGTTTTTAAAATTGGCTTCATTTGCGAACCTCGGATCCAGTTTCAGGCGCAACACTCAAGCGCGTGCAGCCCGTGGCTCCCTGATATCCGTAGGATGTCCATTCTTTAGTCAGATAGTTGATCGCGAGAACCCCCGAATGCTGTCCAAGGGCGATGAATATTTGTCCCGCCCACGCAGCGGACTGCAGTGAATGCAGTACTCCGCGATTCACTTTGATCTCGCTATTTAAAAGGAAAGATGGATAGTCAACCTGACTTCGGTATTCCCCAATCAGAGTTTTAACATTGAGTTTAACAAAGTTTATTTTTCCAGAGCTCAGCTTTTTTTCTTGTACGACTTCCTCGGGGAATACCAGATTGATATCCTCTGCAGTGCTATAAATGGTTAGGTCAGGAGTTGAATCACTATTGAACTTATGAATCAATTTATACGAGTCCGTCGCAAGTTCATCCCAAGTCGACGCCATTATCCGGTAAGAATTCTTATCTTGTTCAAGCCACAGAAGGCCGGTGTTTTGAATAGGCAAAGCATAAAGTGGGGTATTGTTACGGCCACCAGTCGAGATAACCCGACATTCATCCTTGGCAGTTTGGCAGGCCACTAGATCCAATGTCTTATTGTTACGGATACGATGAAAAATAATCCACTGGCCGGACGAGGACAATAACGGTTGAAAATATTGAGTTGCCGAATAGGGAAGGGTCTTCACTTCGCCAGTCTTAAGGTTTCTGAGCACATAATTATTGCTTTTAGCTTGGGCGTAGGCAATGAGGTCGGTATTCGCAAGACTGAAAGAAAAATGCTTTAGGTTTTGTGTTTGCAACAAGATATGTGTGGCTTCACTAATTGGGGTTTTGGCCACAAAATCAAAGACGACCGCCGTACCGCTGCCGGATGCGGGATCAACAATGACGGTGGCAATCGCAGTTTGCCCTTGAAAGCCAACATTGAAAGTCGCAAGCAAGCGAGCTTTAGTAGCATCACCGGCGGAAAGAAGTTCAACGTCAACAATGCTTTGAAGCTTTACTTGCCCAGGTGTGTTTTGCACTTCCCAGACAGAGAAGTTTTGTAAGGCCAGAGCTTTGCTAGAAAAAGCGTTCATGGATTGAAAAGGAAGAAGCTCGGCCTGGCTGGTGCACAGTACGCGAGTGTAGGTCTTGATTTCTGGTGTCGCTGGTAAAGTTGTTGTGGTGCCGACTGG
>CALQIT020000067.1 GCA_943330705.2 Streptomyces griseus | reverse complement strand
TTTACCTTGGCGACAGTTATCTTTTTGCAGGCGGGGTGCGCCTTAATTTAAGTTTTGATCTTTACCGCATGAATCAACGAAATCATTTGCGAGTGCAAGTGCCGAGCTCGGTTCCTCTTCACTTGAATATTACGAAAATTGAATCAAAAAGCGTCTTTTTTGAAGCTTTGGTTTCGGATTTGAGTCCTTCGGGGCTGCAAGTCTACTTTGTTGGCAAAGAACAAAAACTTACCTCCGGGGCTGCTTTGGTGCTACAGCTGCACCCTCCTTTCGGCAAAAGTTTTGCGCTAGCCGGGATTGTCTGCCATGTTCATTCCCTGGTTATCGGCAACGAAGTGATTCCGCAGTATGGAATCCAGTTTTCAAATTTACCGGCGTCAAGCTATCAACGCCTGCTGGCGCTGACTATGGAATTGCAGAAAAAGCAAATCATGGGATTTTCTGAATCTCGAGAATAAGAAACTGAAGACCGCTAAGCCTAGATAAAAGCTGCAGATAAATGCTGCAGATAAATGCTAAAGCTGCTCAATCCAGTTATAGAGGTCGGGTTTTTCCCCGTATTGAATGCTGGTGATCTCTTGGTAAAGGAACTGCGCCAACGAACCCATTTTACCATTGCCAATTTCCCAAGCTTGCTCTTGATAGTGAAGTTCCCCGATCGGCGAGATAACCGCTGCTGTGCCGGTGCCAAAGGCTTCCTTCAAGGACTTGTTTTTTTGCGCTGCCATTACTTCAGCCATGGTGATCTTTCGTTCTTCAACTTTGATTCCAAGTTTTACCGCGTGGTCATACAGTAAGCGCAGGGCGCACTCGCGGGTCCCGCCAGACAGAATGGATCCGTTAAGTTCAGGTGTAATTACCGTATCGCCAATGCGAAAGAAAACATTCATGGTGCCGACTTCTTCGATAAAATGATGATTTACATCCAACCATAAAACTTGTGCATAACCCTTGGTTCGTGCCTGCATCGCCGCTAACAAGCTAGCGGCATAGTTAGCGCCAGCTTTGGTCGCTCCCAATCCGCCGGGAGTGGCGCGAACATATTCTTCTTCAACCCAAATTTTAATCGGATTAACACCTTCTTTGTAGTAGGAGCCCACCGGAGAAAGGATGACATAGCAAAGATATTCTTTAGAGGGGCGAACCCCAAGAAATGGTTCCGTTGCAATGAGGGTCGGTCGAATATAAAGGGAAGCGCTACGATCTGCCGGAACCCACTTTTGATCTACTTTTACCAGTTCTCGAATTCCTGCCAGGAGTAAGTCTTCAGGCGGCGCTTGCATACAAAGACGAGCAGCACCCTGGCTCATTCGTTGGGTATTGAAGCTTGGACGAAATAAGGCAATCTTTCCGTTAGTTTGGCGAAAGGCCTTCATGCCTTCAAACAAAGCTTGTCCGTAATGGAAAACGCAAGCCGCCGGATCGAGGGATAGATTTTGGTAGGGGATGACGCGGGGATTATTCCAGCCCGGACCCTCTTCGTAGTTAAGGCAAAACATATGGTCCGTAAAGTATTGCCCAAAGCCAAGCTTATCAGAGCTAGGTAGTAAGTTCGATTTTGCATTTAGTTTGATCTGAATTTGACTCATCTGCGGCATAGTTTAATCCCTTATTGATGGTCCAGTAAAGCAGAGATGAAAAAGTCGCGATAAATTATAAACAGAGGTTGTCAAAGGCCGTTGCTTTTCGTTAGCCTCCAGGGCCGAGGGAATAGGTATGTTTAAATTTCTGGCAATTTCTTTTGTTTTAGTCGCTGGAGCGTTTGTTTTTGCCGCGCCTGTTGTCCCTTTGGCGTTGGTTTATCAGGGGCAAGGAATGGCTTTGGTCGCGGACGTGTCTTTTTAGCAGGAGTTCATCCGGAAGCGTCCCAGTTCTGGCGTGATGCCGCTGGCTTGCAGGATAGAGATGGACTTGATTGGGATTTGGCAATTGGTATGATCAAATGGTCGGCCGGTTTAATAAAGTAAGCAGCAGACCTATTACAGAATCAACAACAAGGGGACGAAATGGCAAAAGCAAAAAAAAGCAAAAGCATCCGCAATAAAAAGAAAAGAATCCTACGCAAAAAAAAGATGCTCAATCGTAAAAAAAGATAGCTTCGGTCAATACGGGCTCTCTCTCGAGAGCCCCGAACCTGCGCCCGCGAGTCAGCTAATTCTTGAGCCGCGTGGGCTCAGCAGCTGATGCAAAAGAAAGAAGGCCAGCCTTAAGCTAGCCTTGAAATTAAAAGATGAATTGGTCTGAGTTGAGAGAAAAGCCCAAATTTTGTTTGGGCTTTTCTTGCTTTAGCGATTCGGTAGGCGAACTCCGTCCACGTCAATTCTTCCATTGGTGTTCTCGATCTGGCCAGAAATTTTTCCATCTATAATAGATAGCCGGCCTTTGAGATTGGAAACATCACCGACATTTCCTTGGACGATGATAACTTTCCCGCTGACGTTTTTCAGCAACTGGACATCCATTCCGCAGATGATGAGCTTGCCGTGAACATCTTGGACTTCGCGAATAGTCGACTTGTCGTCTTTGCCAAAAACTATTGTCCGTCCGGCCACATCTTTGATCATGCCAATTCTGCTGCCAATAATGATTTGATTGCCACGGATGCTTAAAACATTTTGGCCATCTTTGACGATCATGCCGATATCTGTTTGTTTAAGACCCTTATAAATCTGGCTACAAACCTTTTGGTAGTCTTCGTTGTCATCTTTATCGTTGTCCTCATCATGGTCCTTGTGATCGCAATCTTTGCCGTGATGTTTGTGATCGCAATCGTTGTCCTCATCATGGTCCTTGTGATCGCAATCTTTGCCGTGATGTTTGTGATCGCAATCTTTGCCGTGATGTTTGTGATCGCAAGGAGGCTTGACCTTTGGGATTGTCGTAGGCGGATTATATGGAGTGGTAGGCGTTGGGGTCGGTGTAGGTGTTACGAAAATCGTAGTTGGCGTTACTAAAATCGTAGGCGGTGTTTCTGCAATCGTAGGCGGCGGCGCAGTTGTGCCAGGGCTGCCTAAGCCTCCATTGGGATCCTGGGGATTGTCATAGTCGTCAGGGGGAATGATGTCACCAGCTGCCGTCAGATTTGCCGGGTCTTCGCCTGGAATAATATATCCCGTTTTGGCGCAGTTTTGGAAAGATAGAACTGCCATTCCTGCTGAGAAGATAAGACCGATTTTAATGTTCCATTTACCGCTGATGTTGCTCATTTTTTCCCCCGATTGCTGATCTATTATTCAAGTTCCATGCCGGCTGAGCCTGCTGTTTTCAGGCATCCTACGGGGATTTTCTGTCAATTTAGCGGAAGTTGATTGATGCTTATACGCCTCAAAATAAGAAGTTGGCTTACGCATATCATCGACTCATTTTGCGAAAGTATTCCTTGCAAGTATCAGAGTCTTCATTTTTTCGATTGTAGGAAAGTGCGCGGTCAAATTTTTTTGCTTGGCAACGGTAAATGATTGGCGAAAGGATCGCGCCAGGCCTTTTTTGCCGAGTCGGAGCCGCTGCGGCCTCGCATTCGGCACGAGAACTTTCCCAGGCGCCTTTGCAGGCCGGTAGGTCTAGACTGTAGCAATAGGCCTGAACTGATTTTGGGCCGCAAGCATTCGTGTCTGCTTCATCCGAAAGGTATTCGGGTAGAAGATAGATCACAGTCATATAAGTCAGGCAGACACAAATAAAAATAAAACCTGTCAAAAGGTCAGCAAATTTGGGCAGATTTTGCCGTTTATTCAAAGGCGTTGAGGTTATAAAATAAACCCCAAAAATACCCAAAGTCAGAAATGCTAACGGAGTATAATCCATAGGCTGATTCTAGATGATCGTCTTGTAGAATCAAGTCGCGTTTCAAATCGAAGTCCAGGCGGTTTGTCTTTTTAGCCAGTGCAAGTATCCGCTGCTGAATCCTGTCGCTGGCCCCGCCACCACTTGGATAACGAACCTGACAAGAGGCGGGAATTGAGAAGGTTCAATTGCCAAACTTCCAGAATTGCTTAGAATGAATTAAAATATCAACGAAGGAGTTTTAAATGAAGTTGGCTTTAGTCAGCGCAGTGCTTTTTGCTTTTACCGGAGTCACTGCAGGTGCAGCAGAGACAATCTGCAAATCCGGAGAGGACGTTCGAAAGATTGAGATCGTCTATAAAGAAGCCGGAAAACAAGCACCCTGTGAAGTAACTTATACAAAAGCCGGCCAATCCAAGTTGATCTTTTCTGCAAACAATGAAGCGGAATATTGTGTTACAAAAGTAAAGGCTTTTGCAGAAAAATTGAGTGGCTTAGGCTTTAAATGTGAAGAAAAAGCACCATAGAAATCAGCCTTTTGGTAAAAAGAGTTTTCAAGATGTTGCACGAACTGCTGCCGCCTATTTGTTTCCCCTGGCCAGCATTTCTAGTGAGGTGGCTAGAATCCACGTGCGCAGGGGAATGATATTCACATAACGGGAACCTAGATAGTGATTGTCCGATTCTCGAGTTAGGGTATGGCCACAAATCCCGGCCAATTTCCATCCATTGCCCGTCGGAAGAATCGCTGGCCCACCAGAGTCTCCGTGATCGGGGCCGTGCCCTTCGCTGCCATCAAAATCTAGAAGCTCTTCATTGCCAGAGGTTGTACCTGGCTTTTTCAACAAGATCCCCTGGCGCAAAAGGCCGTCAAACTGACCTTCCTTTTCGCTGCGGCCGAAACCGACGGAATAGAAGATATGATTTGAATTCTGCTCTTCCGCTGTTTCGATAAGATCCAGAATGGCATGGGAAGACGGAATATCCTGATCCAAACTTACAAGAGCGATGTCATAATAGCTTCGCCGCTGCTCGGAGCCTGGGGTCAAGTCCGTTGCGAGATCAGTCCAATTTTTTATTGTTGCTTTGCCGGCCGGATGCAAAACTAATTCCGGGCGTGATTCGCGGATCTGATTTGAAAAGACAACGTCGACGCGAAAGGGGCTTTCGGGGAAACAGTGAGCCGCGGTTAGAATAATCCGTTTAGCAATGATTGTTCCTGTGCAGGTCATAAAATTGCGCATGGACTCATATATGCGAATACCAACTGTGTACTTTGCGAGCTCTGATCCGGCCTCAATAGTAGAGCCATAGCGAATATATTGCGTCGCTGTAGCTTTATTCTGACCCGTTACTGCCGGCTGGCTTGTCGGCGTAGTGCAAGCTGAAAGCAGCGCAAGGCAGGGGATTGCAAGGGCTCGGTATAATCGCTTTTTTCGCATGGGTCATGACCCTCCAGAAAGTAGGCCCAGGCTAACTTAGCTGATTCGGTGTCAGCACGATAGATGGCAAAAATTTGGTCTGTAAAAAATCCACATGGCTTTGCCAGTATTAGGGAATCTTATGGGAGCTAGAAAAATGCATGCTGCCGCGCCTTGTCCTTTTTTCATTTTCTTCAAAAGGGGCTATCGAAGGGGATCAGTTTTCGGGTACAAACCTGTGTACAAGAAGTGGAACAGAATCAGGAGAAACGCCAGTATGACTCATTGGAAGTTTAAAAAGTTTTTGGCTTGTGTTGCTGTGATCGGTTTTTCTCTGCAGGTCATTGCGGTCGAGGCCCTTCCCCGGGTAAGTTTAATTCCTTACCGAGCCATTGTTGCTAATGACAAAAAAGATATCACAATCGCTTTTGAGACAGTCCACGACGTCACTGGGACTTGTGATCTGGTTGTCTCTTCTTTCACGTACGAAGGAACTGTATCTATTATCTCATTGGAGGCGAAAAACGATACGGCCTGCAATGAAGACAGTGTCGGCAGACGCAGAGGCTCAATTGTCTGGCAACTGCCTACAACTTTGCGCGTGAACTCAGGCCCGATCGAAATATATATTAACAGCGCCCTAGCCGGTACTTTGAAAGTGCAAGCGGGAGAAGCTACTGTTGAGTCAGCTGCGGTAGCTGCAGCGCAAACGAATTCTGCGAATAAATTTTAAGAAATTTCAAGCAAGAGGGCAAAATATGAAGGCATCAGTCATTGCAATAGTTTACTTGGTATTCGCAGGGGTTGTCGCTGCGGCACAAACAGCGCCGGCGGTTAAGGTCGATCCATCTTTGCGCAACTTTGCTTTGGGATCTATTCCTGGCACTGTGTCCGTTGTGGTCTTGATGGAGTTGCAGAAACCGAATGTCGTTCCACGGAAGTTTGATTCCGTGAACGTGAAAAAATATTTGCAGGGACAGTCACAACAAAGCGTCAGGGACCTCAGCGCCTACTTTAAGACCAAGGGTCTGACTGGTGCAGACATTAAGGTTCGTGGCCTTTTTTGGATCAATAACTCTTTTCAAGCGACGGTTACGGTAAAGGGCCTACAGGCATTGACCGCTGCTCCGCACGTGAAGAAGATTTATGCCAATGCAAGAACGGTAAGCGATATTCCTAGGAATCTTCGATTGGTAAATCGTTTTGACTCACGATTTTCTGAAGAAGCTTCATATGCCTTCAAAGACCTACAGTTGGATAAGTTGATTGCGGAAATGCCGACGGTAACGGGAAAAGGCGTGTTGGTCGGACATATTGATACCGGTGTTGACGGGGCCCACAGTGCTCTTAAAGATAAAATTGCATTATTTTACGATGTGCAGGCAAAAAAATCAGTTCCGGCTATCGATTCTCAGCGGCATGGAACCCATACTGCCGGCACCGTTCTTGGTGGTGACCGAAAAGACAATATGATTGGCGTAGCCCCAGAGGCCAAGCTAATTTCTGTCGGGCCAGGGCTTGATTACGACAATATGCTTTTAAGTATGCAATTGATGTTGGACCCAGACGGCAATCCAGAAACCAAAGATGGTCCGAAGTTTGTGACTAACTCTTGGAACTGTAATGGTGCGCCTGATGTCGAGTTGTTTTACACCGCGATCGGAGCATGGGATGCCGGTGGGGTTTTGCCGGTTTTTTCAGCTGGGAATTCTGGCCCCGAGGCCGCGACAATCACTCGTCCACATGAACATCCGTCAACCTTGGCCGTGGGTGCGACCCAAGAAGATGGTAAGGTTACAGATTTCTCAAGCCGAGGTCCCGGCAAGTTTCGTGGTGTTGATACGCAAAAGCCTGATCTGACCGCCCCTGGTAATAACATAACTTCAAGCCTTCCGGGTGGGGGCTATGGCCAAATGTCGGGGACTTCCATGGCGACTCCGCATGTTGCTGGATTAGTTGCTTTGATGGTTCAGGTAAACCCTAGTCTGAACCCCGTTCAGTTGAAGGAAATTTTAATTCGCACCGCTCGTTCCGTTGATGCCAGTGGCAACACAATTCAAGGCAAAGTATGGAATGCTAATTATGGTTTCGGCAAAGCGGATGCATTGGCTGCGGTCTTGGCTGCAAAGAACTTTAAATCTCCAGATCAAAATGGTGGGGCTCTCTCTCAGCCGTGGTTGCCTGGTTTTGAGCGGGGCTCAGATGTGAAAGTGAATCCGGCTGCCGGATCAGCAGTTACTGAGGACATTTCCTCGGCGCTGGGTTTTGTCAGTTACGCTTTCGACTTTCAGCCGAAGCAACCAAGTCTTGGCGTTGGGGAATCTATGATGGACAGTTTAGTAATGCCTGCTGCATACGAAGGCGACAGTTGGCTAACGGCTCAAGATCTTTGGGGCAACCGCGCCGAGTAGAGTTAGATTTTGTTTAAAGGTGGATGAGGACACGCCCGAGAAAAGCAAGCGTGTTAGTTTTTTACAAGTTCTAGAGACCAAGTTCTAGATGCCAAGTTCTAATTGATTCCCGACGCTAAAATACTGTGCCTGTGGATGATGAAAGACAATTGCTGAAACCGAGGCCTCGGGTTCCATCATAAAACCCTCTGTCAAGTCGACGCCAATGTCCTCCGGCCGCAAGAGATCAAAAAGATTTCTCTGGTCTTCAAGGCGGGGGCAGGCCGGGTAACCAAAAGAAAAACGTTTACCTCGGTACTTCGCCTGGAATCTGTCCATCATGGTCATGTTCGGAGAATCTGGAAAGCCCCACTGCGAACGAAGAAAGCTGTGAAGATACTCAGCGTAGGCTTCGGCTGTTTCAATGGCCAAGGCTTGAATAACATGGGACTTAAGAAACTCGCCCCGCTCTTTTAAATCAATATAGCTCGAGCGCACATTACGACCAGCAGTGACGACGAACAAAGCGATGTTCTCGTCTGCGACACCAGGGCTAACATAATCCGACAGGCAAAGAGAAGGGGGCTGCTTTTGCCGTGGGAAATTAAATTCGCTGAGTACTGTATTTGATTTTTCATTTTGCTTGTTTTCAAGAATTGCGATTGAGTTGCCTTGGCTTTGCACCTTGAAAAACTGATAGACAGCAGTCGGAGCGAAAACAGAAAGCCCGTCGGCTGTTTTCGCTTTGCCGTAGGTTTCCTTAACCAATTGCACGGTTTCAAAGATCTCAACGGCTTTGGGGTCTTCTTCTTTTAGTTTTAGTAAAAGTTTTCGATCATGCTCGGCCTCGACCAGCAGTTTAGCCGACTTGGCTTTTACCCCTAGATGGCGATTATAAAGCATCAAGGGATTGATGAACTTCCAAATATGCTCAATCGGAGTCGAGCGCAAAACATGGCGAGCATAATCAGCAGGCTGCGGCACCGAGGTCTGCAATTCCACCGCACTGGAGCGAGCGGTCACAGGTGCTGGGGCGTCGTTGCTTACGGATTGATTTGCCAACTCTGCTTTTAAGGCTAATGCCCACTCGCGTTTTTTATCCATTTCAATATTAATTTGTTTTAACTTTTCTGGATCCCGGACTTGATTGGCCAGATCCAGGCCATTCATAGCATCCTGTGCGTACAAAACCGGGCCTTGATAGGCTGCAAGAATTCTTTTTTCTGTAAAGTTTCGCGAAAGCGCTGCCCCGCCAACTAAAATGGGCGTGGTGATTCCAGCTCGGGTCAAATCTTCTGCCGTGATGACCATTTGCAAAGCTGACTTTACCAGCAATCCCGAAAGACCAATCATATCTGGCTTATGTTCCCGCACCTTTTCAATTAAAACCTCAGGTGGCACTTTAATTCCTAGGTTGATCACCTTGAATCCATTATTGGACAGAATAATATCAACTAGGTTTTTTCCAATGTCGTGGACGTCACCTTTGACGGTCGCTAGCAACATTGTCCCACGGTTTGAACTTTCGGTTTTTTCCATAAACTGTTCAAGATAAGCCACCGCAGCCTTCATGACTTCTGCACTTTGCAGAACTTCGGCCACGATTAACTTATTACTATTAAATAGCCGCCCAACCTCGTCCATGCCAGTCATCAGTGGGCCGTTTATCACTTCCAGCGGTCGGCTTTCTTTAAGTGCCAATTCCAGATCTTCAATTAGGCCCTCTTTGCTTCCTTGAACCACATTCTGCGCGATTCTTTGGGCCAAGGGGATTGAGGCTCGGTCCACTAGACTTTTAACTTTGCGCTCACGAAATTTGGCGGCAAAGCGGGCGATTGGGTCCGTGCCACGATTGAATAGCAGATCGTCAGCAAGCTCGATTTCTTCTGCATGCAACGAGGCAAAGCGCTCTAGCTTTTCGGCATTTACAATTGCAAGGTCAAGGCCGGCCTCGACGCAATGATGTAAAAATACAGAATTTAGAACTTCGCGTCCTGCTGCCGGCAAGCCAAAACTAACATTTGAGATTCCAAGCACCGTTCGACAACGGGGTAGATGCTTCTTGATCAGCCGCAGACCTTCGATGGTTTCCGCTGCAGATCCAATGTAATTCTGGTCCCCGGTCGCACACGGGAAGACCAGGGGATCAAAATAGATATCTTCGGGGCGAATTCCATACTTGTTAACTAGAAGATCATAACTGCGCAGGGCAATCTCTAGTTTTCTTTCGCGAGTTACAGCCATTCCATTTTTGGGATCTTCGTCAATTGTGCCAACCACCAATGCGGCACCGTAAGACTTAGCAAGCGGTACGACTTTTTCAAAGCGTTCTTCGCCATCTTCTAAGTTGATTGAGTTAATGATAGATTTGCCTTGGCAATAGGAAAGGGCAAGCTCAATACATTTGTCGTCCGTTGAGTCGATCATGAAAGGGGCTTTCACCACTTTGATCGCATATTCCATAAAAGTTTTCAGATCTTCAAATTCATTGCGGTCTGGATTTGATAAACAAACATCAATAATATGAGCGCCGGATTTAACTTGGGCCCGGGCAATTTCTGCGGACTCTTCGAATTTTCCGGCGGTAATCATGTCACGGAATTTTTTTGAGCCAATGACATTGGTTCGCTCGCCGACAATCAGGGGGCGCATTTCATCGCCAATTTCCAAAAAGTCGATGCCGGACAAAATCGAGCGCTCTAATTTTGGAATAGTTCTTGGTTTTCGATTCGCAACAACTTGGGAAAAAGAATGGACATGCCCGTGATGGGTCCCGCAGCATCCACCAACAAAGTTAAGCCAATTTTCTTTGATAAAGTGATCAACAACTTTCGCCATCATTTCTGGCGTTTCTAAATAGCAACCATCTTCGTCAGGAAGTCCCGCATTTGGAACACATGCGACGCGAAAAGGTGATAGGTTTGCCAGCGTTCGGATATGATCGGTCATAAACTCAGGGCCGGTCGCGCAGTTAAGACCAATGTAGAAAAGGTCTCTGTGCATAACGCTGGCAAGCAAGGCATCAACCGTTTGACCGGCCAACATCGTGCCCATGGTTTCAATTGTACCGCTAATTGCCACTAAAAAATGGTCGGCGGGAAGGTGGGTTGCATTCAAGCCGAACAATTCGATCTCTAGCTTTTCAATACCCAGTAAAGCGGCTTTGATGTTGCGTGAATCCTGTGCCGTTTCAATCAACAGATAATCAGCTCCACCAGCAATAAGGGCTTTGGTCTGATTGTAGAACTGACTAACCAGTGCCGCAAAAGTAGTTCCGCCCGTGACGCTAAGGGCTTTTGTCGTTGGTCCGATGGATCCCGCTACAAAACGTGGTTTTTCGGGGGTGAGTAATGTGTACTTATCAGCGGCCTGCCGTGCAAGCTGGGTTGCCTTCAAAGTCATTTCGTAAGCTTGATGACCCAGCTGGTATTCATCCAGAACCATTTGTGTCGAACCAAAAGTATTTGTTTCAATAATATCGCAACCGGCATGCAGGTACTCTTCGTGGATGTCGGTAATGACTTGCGGCCGAGTAATAACAAGATACTCGTTACAACCTTCAAGATCGGGACCGCCAAAGTCATCGGGTCCTAAATTTCTATTTTGAATCTCTGTGCCCATGGCGCCATCGAGCACCAGAATCCGGGAATCCGCAGCCTGCAGAAGTTCTTTCTTTCTTTGTACATATGCGAAACGGGTTTCGATCAAAGAATTTGGCATATTCTAAAGGACTCCGGCGGCTTGGAATTGAAGCAAGCTTGGCAACTTATCAGTGCTTCGTTTGGCTGACAATCGATAAATACTGATCAAATTTCGTCGCTTTGACTCTAGCGCTGCCACCGTTTTTGCAGCATAAGGGCAAGCCCTCGGCTGAGAGCTGCATTGGTGGGCTCGCCAAACATAGTTTGATCAGAGAGGCTCACAGTCCCAGACCAGCTGTCTTTGAATAGATAACTGACAGACAGCACACCGGTCGCGAATCTTTGCAGGTTGCCTTGGCTTGGGTTGTCACCGGTGATAACGACCGGGTCTTCATAGCTGTAGGTCACGCCGGCACCGATACGCAACGCAGATAGGTTGTATCCAGTTGAAATTGCAAAGCTTGCGCCATTTCCTGGGCTTAGGGTTCCATTCAAAACTCGATTGCTTACTTGCCTATTCAATGAGCGGTGGACTTCGAACACAGAATTGGCATCCCAGCTTTCCCAACTTTTTGTAAGAACAGTGCCCGCACCAATCGTCCAAAATCCTCGGCCATGGGACTCGACGCCAGTTGGAGAGTCTACTTCATAAATAGATTTTCCAGATGGAAAAACCAAGGAGATAAAGCCGATGCCTTTAGGGCGCCAGGGGCTATAGTCCCAATCGGGCAGGTACTCGTAGCCAACTTGCGCTGACAAGTCACCCAGGCCAGAGGAGCTTTGCTGCTCAGCCCCTGATTTTTCCCGAGACTGAATCGGTAAGGAAAACCCCGACTGGTACCTGTCATTGAAAATTCGAGCGGCCTCGATTTTGAAGGTTCTTGTTAAGTCCCTATCTGCGTGCGCATCCCAATAGCCATCTGCCTGAACATCGACATTGACGTTCGAACTACTTAGCGAGGTTGTAACCTGAGCTTTGTCATCACCAGTTATTAACGAAGGCAAAGACGACCCCCCGCCACAGCAAGCCGAAGACTGAGCTTGGCTTGCGGCTAGAAGTAAAGCCAAAGGGACAAGCAGCGAAGTAATCCGGGAGGTTACCAAGGAGGCCCCGATAGAGAAGCGCAAATGATTCGGCAAGCGCAAATAGCCGACGCAACGGTTGCCTTTAGTATTTGAATTTTTGAATGGCTTCATCGTATTCACTTCCATGGGTCGGATAACGTACGCGAATTTCCCAGTCCCCGGGCATTATAAAAAAAACTCGAGTGACTAAGAATGAATTTTCACCTGCGAATTCGACTGTAGTTTTTGATGAGCCGTGACCCATACTTGGCATAAAAAGAATAACTTCGGGTTTCAGATTAGGATCGAGGTTAGGCGCGCTGTCGTCGGCGCGGTAGAATTTCAGCTGAAACTGGCCGAAACTTGTGGCGCTTGGTTGCTTTTGCCAGTCAATGGAAATACAGAAATTTATAACCGGCATTCGCAGTTCACAAGTCTGAGTTGGTTTTTCTGGTTTTTCTGGCTTTTCTGGCTTTTCTTGGGGTAAAGGCACAGCGCTGGGGGGGCGGTAGTTCGGTCGAGCACAAGACGTCACTAATAGAACTAGCGGCAAGCTAAAATAAAAAAAGACTTTAATTCTACCAGACATTCTTGATCTTTCGCGAGATCACACAGCCCAAAGTTCGCCCCTCTTTGTCGGCGATACTCTTGCCCGCCGAAAGAGAAAGCAGAGCCTCGCGCAGTAGTTTTTTATCCGCATGGTGGGCGTCGGCGCTGTTCGTTACTCCGCCCTGGTAAAGCAAGGTTCCGTCGGGTGAAAAAAGAAAAGCATGGGGTGTTTTAAAAGCTTTCAGCTGGTCGGCAATCTTCGCGCCCTGATCTTGCAATACGGGAAAGGGAAGATTCAATTTTAGAAAATAGTCTTTGCTAGCAAGGGGGTCCTCGTCTTGGTTCGAGTGCACCGCCACGAATTGAAAGTCTTTAAAAGTTTCGGCCAAATCTTTGAGCTCATCCACATGGCTGTTTGAGCAAGGGCACGTTGCAGCCATAAAGACAATTATCAAACCCTTTTTTCCCTGAGTTGAAGACACGGCGACCTTTTGCCCAGTCACAAGATTGATCGCTGCAAGATTTAAGGGTGTGGCCGCCTGGCTGGCGACTGAAACAAGGACTATAAATAGAAATCTAAATCTAAATGAGAATGGATTCATACCTGGAAGCTATATCAAGGTAGGCCGCAGAATTCAATTGCGCACCTCATCGGATTCCGCAACTTTTGCGGTAAATGTAAAACCAAGCTTTGAATCTGCAGCAAAGGGGGTTAGAAGTTATCAAAGTACTTTAAAATCATTATCTTTCCTTTCCACGGAGGCTTTTTTATGAAAAATGTTCAAGGTTTTGTAGCCGTAGTTTTTTGCAGTTTTTTGCTTTCTGGTGGCTTTGCGTTTGCGGAGAATCATACTCCCAATTATTGTTCGGCAATTAGTAAGCAGGTTTGTGGACATCTGGGACACTTTGATAAGTTTGTCAGTGGGCAGCCGATGGAATTTATGGCGCACTTAATGGTGCCGCAAAATGAAGAAGTCCAAGATTTCAAGATGGATCTTTGGATGCCAATGCATGGGCATGGTTCGTCACCAGTTACTTTGACGTCGAAAGATGTGAATAAATTTTGGGTTTCTGACGCTAATTTTGTAATGGCAGGTCGTTGGTTAGTCCGTATGGACTTCGTTTTGCGTGGGGCTGCACATCATATTGAAATCCCAGTCGACGCTGCTCCGTAGTCGCATTATAAAAACCAAAAACATCCGAAGGCGATGAGTGTTGGCAGCAAAGCTCCGGCAAGTAATCCAAGAGGACTAATTCCGCCTTCGCCAAATTGCGAATTCAAAATACCATATCCAGCGGGGTTGGGGGCATTGGCAATCACACTCAATCCTCCGCCGACGACCGCGCCCGAAACTAGAAAATATTTCGAGGCCGGCGCTAAATTTGGAAGTTGAGCACCTAGATATGTTAGCGCCGCATTGTCCGTAAAAGCGGTAAGAATTGTCGCCCCCAAATAAAGTGGGAATGAGGCCAGACCCATAATTATGGGCTCGACCCACCAGCGCTGAAAGCCTCCTAGGATCACTAAGCCTCCAAGAAAAAAAGCTACCATAAGTCCATCGTTTAATTTGATCGGGTCTTGGAACTCCTGGGTTACCTTTGTAACCCCCAGGAAAAAAAGAAACAGGGGCAGGAAGGCAACTAGGTGATGCGAGGTTGCTACGACCAAAGCAAGAAAAAGCAGGTGCAGTCCGGTGACCCAAAAAGGAATATTTTTTGGCGGAGAAGTAGGTATGCTTATCGCATCGAGCTCTTTTTGGAAGTAGTAAGCGATCAGCGAAGTACTAACCGTGCATGCAACCATCGCTTTCCAGCCAAAATTATTGAACATAAAAGGCAAATCCCAATTCCAGACGTTGGCCACCATCAGAACTGGCGGTGCTGCGAAATGGGTGAGCGTCCCGCCGATTGAAATGTTAACAAATAGCAATCCAAGCGTTGCGTATTTGAATTTTAGTGAAATCCCGCTTTTGAAAAAATATTGCAAAAGAATCAAGGCCGTAACTGTCATCGCCGCGGGTTCTGTAATAAAACTGCCAAGCAGGGGGCCAAGTATTAAGGTAACTAGATAAAACGAGATGCCTTTAGAAAAAGGCAAAACAGTTGAGGCTTTGTGAATAAGACGCAAAGATAGACTGAGCAGTGGCCGAGTGCTACAAATTGCCATAATGACAAAAACAAAAGTCGGTTCTGTAAAATTGAGACTTTCCAAATAGGCGATCAGCGCTTGTGGGCCTTCGCTAAACATATAGTAGGCAGAAAATACTCCAGCCCACAGTCCAAAGACGACTTCAACTTCGCCCAAAAGGTGCAAAAGATTTTCTGCAACGGAACCCTCTGGATAGTGCAACGCCCACTTGGTAAATTTTCTGACGGAAAAAGTATGTGCGATGGCCAGGAACAGGCAAATTGTTGCGAAGTGATTTAACTCTATCATCGTTGAATTTTAGCAGTCATGCTGGGATTTTTGCAAAGTTCTTTCGAAGCTAGGTCGGGATCAATCCCTAAACCGTGGGGGCCCTGCGGGTCCTAAAGGGTGAATGAAGGTAACTGAAGAAAAGATCCTAAAGGGTGACCGAAGGCAAGGTCCTGAAGGGTGATGGAACCAAAATGCTGGCGAACTTTTGGTCAGTTGGTGGCGAAGGGCGGAGATCGCGTTTAAGTGTTGGGTTTTTGGATGGTTTGGTTGCTGCTGCGGGATTCTAAGTGGCTTAGGTTTTGCTTTGCTTTAGGTATGGATTCTCGATTCAATTGGCGCTTTTTTTTACTTTTTGTTGGTGCGGGTTTTACGACTGGTTTTTTGCCGGGTCGGGCCATTGCTGCGCCGGGATTTTCAGGAAAAGCTGGAGTCAGCTATCCGCGGCCGGGTAATGTGGTTCGGGTGATTCAAGAGGGTGAAAAAGTTAGGATTTCTGAAAATACATTACTTGATTTTCAAAGTAAGGAATTTCGCAATTTTTTGGTTCGTAATCGTATTTTGCTCGACCTTCGCTTGCGTGGTCAATTGTATAATTTTGTTAAACAGAAGTTTTTCCTATTGAATGCACAGACGAATTACTTGCAATCAAGTATTACCTTGCCAAATGGCGTTATCGAAATCTATTTGGGTCGGCGGGTGGTTGGTGAAAAGGTCATTATTAATGTGCAGATTCGAAATTTTCGAAACGCTGAATTAGATTTGCAGGAATTGTTGGTGCGCGAGTTATTGGCCGGGATCATGATGGCTGCAAAGACCAAGTTTGATAGTGAAAAAATGATTCAGGCTGAATTGATAATTTCTCAGGACTCAGAAACGGATATTTTATTTGAGCCCGGTGCGAGTTACACTGTCGTGGTCTTTGAGAAAAATCGCTTTCAAGACTAAAGCA
>CALQIT020000066.1 GCA_943330705.2 Streptomyces griseus | reverse complement strand
TATGGGGATCGATGTGGCTGGTTATGCGCACGTCAATAAGGTTCCAACCATGGGATCATTTGGTTTGCAAAACAGTCCCTGCATTGGTTGCGGCGGCTGTATTGATATTTGTCCGGTCCAGGCTCTGTCCTTCCAAAAAGTTTTGAATCCCAAAAAAGTGGCGCCGAATTCAGTCGCGACTCCATTGCAGGCTAAGGTTCGCTGATGGAGGCTGAACAACTTCAAGGATTAGTCTATTTGTTGTCAGGGGCCGCGATTGTTGGTTTTCTAACTTTATCATTTCGGTTTTTTGGTCGCAGGTTCAGTCATTACCCAGGGGACTTGGTCTTTGCTCGAAACAGTTGGCTGGAAAAAGAAGAGCTCGAACTCGTAGAAATCAAAGCCGAGACCCATGACATTAAGTCTTTTAGATTTGTTCGTAGTAATGGGAAGGGCTTTCCTAAGTTTCGACCGGGTCAATTTCTGACCTTTCAGATTGGAATGCAGCAAAAGCTAACACGGTCCTATTCTATCTCAAGCTCGAATCTTGAAGAGGACTCTGTCCGGGTTTCAATAAAGCAGATTGCCAGAGGCCAAGGCTCGTCGTGGTTTCATCAATGCAAATTGGGAGAACGCATTTGGGCCTATCCAGCCATTGGGCACTTTACAGATTCACATTTGCAAAAACAACCAAGAGTTTTCATCGCGGGTGGAATTGGAATTACTCCCTTTCTGTCAATGATTCTTAGTAATCTGGGCTCTTCGCATGATTGTGAAATGTATTTGTTCTATGGCATGCGAACGGAAGCCGACATGGCGTTTCACGAGCAGTTGCTTGAGCTCAGTCATAAGTACTCTTCATTTAAGTACTTTCCGATTCTTTCTAATGCAAAAGGTGAATGGGGCGGCGATAGGGGATTTATTAATTTAGAGTGGGTTAAAGAAAAAGTTAAACTGACAAACGACATGCACTATTTTCTTTGCGGCCCCTCTGTATTGATGGACTCATTCGTTGCCGTGCTCTTGAAATCAGGGGTCGGCGAGGATCACATTTACACCGAGGCCTTTGTCTCAGCAGCAAATATAGATCCGGCGGCAATCCCAATCCGGTCGGTGAAGATTCTATTTCAGGGACAACAATATGAATATCACGGGCGACAAACAATTTTAGATTTTCTAGAGGCCCAAGGTGCTGAAATCCCCCATGCTTGCAGGGTCGGAGTCTGCGGAACTTGTCGTTGTCGAATGACCGGCAAAGTATTAACTTTAACGGATGCAGGACTGAGTTTGATGGAAAAGCAGCAAGGTTATAAATTATCTTGCGTTGCTTTTCCAAGCGAAGATATGAGCGTCGAATTAGGATGAAGTTGAAGAAAAATAGGTCGCAATTTTTTTGGCCAAAAGTGGGAATAGTCCCAATAGTAAAAATGCGATAACGATATCAGCTGACCAAACATCCGAAGCGGTTCTGATCGTACTTAGCTGGGTGCCAGCATTAACAAAAACAAAAGTCCCCGGAAGCATACCAATCAGGCTAACCCAAAAAAAACTCCAGGTGCTCAGGTTTGTTAGTCCCATACCAAGATTGATGAGAAAAAATGGCACAATCGGATTCAAGCGCAGCAAAAATAGATAGTAAGCTCCGTTTTTTTCAAATCCTTTTCGCAGGGCTTCAGTGCGGGTCGCAAATTTGGCGTTGATGGAAGCGCGAAAAAAATAGCGAGCCGAAAGAAAAGCCATTGTCGCACCGCAGGTTGCCGCTACGGAAATCAGGGGGATTCCGATCGCATTGCCAAAAATTGCACCCCCGATTAGCGTTAATACTGTAGCCCCGGGAAAAGAGATTGCTGTCAGTAAACTATAGGTTGCAAAAAACAGCACTAGGGTTAGAGCTTGGTTTTGATGATAGAGGCTGATGAATCTTTCTTGATTTTCTTTGAAATAGTTCAGATTTAAAATCCGTTGCAGGTCGGGAGCAAAAACAAATAAAATTCCCAAGGCGAGCACAATCAGAGATATTTTCCGACGTTTCATAGTGCAATAGTGCACTATAGAAATCGAAATATCTAGATGAATGCATGGATATCTTGTGACATATTCTTTTCTGACTAGGAAAAGGAATAAATCTTGGAAAAGTTAATTAAATACGGATTGCTTTTGGTGATTTTACT
Source organism: Streptomyces griseus (assembly GCA_943330705.2). GTDB lineage: Bacteria > Bdellovibrionota > Bdellovibrionia > Bdellovibrionales > Bdellovibrionaceae > CALQIT02. Next base: position 14,466 of record CALQIT020000066.1, on the reverse strand, counting down.
AATTTGTTTTTTGCTGATCCGGTTTTTTATGCTGGGTTACAAAAGTCGCGGATCGGAGTTAGGCGTGGTTGCTTTTGATGGATCCTTAAAGTCGTGTGGTACTAAGCCTAATTGTGTTTCGAGTCGCGCCGAAAAAGGACCTTTCTTTATTTCGCCGATTTCATTTTCCGGAGATCCTGCAGCAGCATTGCTAAAGCTTGAGGGTATTTTGGCAAAAATGGATCGCCTCAAAGTTGAAAAAAAAGAAGGTGCCTATCTGTATGTGACGGCACGAAGCAAAATTTTTGGATTTGTCGATGATGTCCAGTTTCACATTCCGGCTGGCGTCAGTTGGATCGAAGTTCGTTCTGAATCCCGGGTTGGTTATTCTGATTTGGGTGCAAACCGAAAGAGGGTCGAACAAATTCGGCTGCTCTTTTCCGGTTCTTAGTTTTGGCCTTATGCTTCACCTGGAGCTGGTATAACGTCGAGTCTTTTTTCGTGTGGATGATCGCTTTTGAAAAAGGCGCTAGTATTTGGCTACATGGTTAAGGTTTTTTTAAAGTGGTTTATTGGTTTGCTAGTGATTCCTGCTGCAGTGATCGGGTCTTTGTATTCGCTCAATGAAGCGGGCTATTTTAACCTGCAAACAGTGGACATTAGTTTTTCAAAAAACAGTGAACACGTTCATTTCTTGGCGCCTTTAAAAGTTGAATTGCAAGAGCTGATTGAAGCGCAAAAGGGCAAATCCCTTTGGAAGCTTAATCTGCAGCTGATTGCTGATAGTATTCGCAAAAAAAAATGGGTTTTGAATTTGCAAATCACACGCCGTTGGCCTGGCACCTTGGCGGTAATGATTGTACCGCAGGATATTAAGCTGCTGTATTCATCACGTGCAGGAAAGCTTTTGCCAGTGGTTAGCGATGGCAGTCTTCTGGATCCGGTGTCTTTAGAAAATTCCCCCGATGTGACTTTGCTTGAGGGCGAACATTTTGAACATAATCTTGAGCTGCGAAAAAAAGCTGTACAGATGATCGATGAAATTCCTACAGAGGGAAAGTTCAGTCCGAAAAGGATTTCTGAAATTCGTCACGATAGCAAAGACGGATTTTGGATGACGATGATGAAGACGGGATTGCGCGTGAAAATGGGTGAAGATAATTTTGCTTTGAAAGCCAGTCGCGTCGGACAAGTCATCGAGTACATGGAAAATCGTCAGCTTGAGGCGCGCGTCATAGACGCAAACCTCTCTAAGAAAGTCCTTGTCAGGCTGCGTAAGGACCCCTAAGCTTTAGTCCAAGGACTGGACTATTTGATGGACCTGTCTGGCCTAGATTTTGTTGAAGTCTAGGAAATGCTTAAGACTTAATGCTTAGGACTTATGGATGAGTAGCAAAAAATCAATACCGGTTATCGCCGGTCTCGATGTCGGTTCATCGAAGGTCACCGTGGTTATCGGTACTGTTAGCGATAGCTTGAAAATTGACATCGTTGGCGTTGGAACCGCTCCAAATACGGGAATCCGTCAAGGGGTCGTGGTTAATATCGAAGCCACAACTGAAAGCATTCGCAAAGCCCGCGAAGAAGCCGAGCTCATGTCGGGATACCGGATCGAAGAAGTTTTCGTTGCCGTAAGTGGCAATCACATTCGTTCGTTTGATTCTAAGGGCATGGTTGCAATTAAAAATAAAGAAGTCGGCCCCCATGATGTCGAGCGAGTGATTGAGGCCGCAAAGGCGATTGCTGTGCCAAACGATCGCGCCGTTTTGCATGTGATTCCACGAGAATATAAAGTTGATGGCCAGGACGGAATTCATGACCCCATTGGAATGAGTGGCGTGCGTCTTGAGGCCAGCGTTCATATCGTTACCGGCAGTCAAACTGCAATTAGCAATAATCTAAAGTGTATTGAACGTGCGGGTTTAAAAACCGCGGGCTTAGTGCTTGAGCAGTTGGCTTCAGCACAAGCTGTTCTGAGTGACGATGAAAAAGATCTTGGAGTTTGTGTTGCCGACATGGGAGCAGGTTCGACCAACATGGTTTATTTCGTTCACGGTAGTGTTGCCCACACATCAGTGGTGCCGGTCGGTGGTCAGCATTTTACCCACGACATAGCAATTGGTCTGCGGACCCCTCAGATGTCTGCCGAAGCATTGAAACGAAAATTTGGTTGCTCTATGGTCAGCTTAACAAGCGAAGACGAAACCATGGAAGTTGAGGGTGTCGGTGGTCGTAAAGCCCGGACTGTGATGAGAAAAGATCTGGCAGAAGTCATCGAACCCAGGTCAGAAGAAACTTTGCATTTAATTTATAATGACTTACGCATGAGTGGCCTACTGCCTTTGCTGGGTTCAGGCCTTGTCCTGACGGGCGGAGCAAGTCAGTTGGAAGGTCTTGTTGAAATGGGGGAGTTCATGTTTGATCTTCCGGTTCGACGAGGTCTTCCTGGTAAAGTGGGCGGTTTGGCTGAGGTTGTGAAGTCCCCTGCTTTTGCTACTGCGGTGGGGCTATTGCAGCACGGATTAGCACAAAAGAAGTACAGTCGTGCCAGCGCGATTTCTGAAGAAAACATCTCAGAGTCGATCGGATCAATTGGCCAAAAAGTTAAAAACTTTTTCGAAAATATGTTCTGAAATGATGTCAGCAGCTAGGAGGATGAATGTTTGAACTAGAAGAAAACATCAACATCGGTGCCAATATTAAAGTAGTTGGTATTGGTGGCGGGGGCAGCAACGCTGTATCCACAATGATCGAAGGCGGCATGACTGGTGTCGAATTTATCGTTGCGAACACGGACATTCAGGCCTTGAATGCGAATAAAGCCTCAGGAAAAATTCAGTTGGGGCGGGATCTTACAAAAGGTCTTGGCGCAGGAGCAAATCCAGATATCGGCCGCAAAGCTGCCATTGAGTCCTACAACGAAGTTGTCGAAAGGCTTGAAGGCTCGGACATGGTTTTTGTCACCGCGGGCATGGGTGGTGGAACCGGAACCGGTGGTGCCCCGGTTGTTGCAAAAATCGCTAGAGAACTAGGCGCTTTGACGATCGGTGTGGTAACCCGTCCATTTTCATTTGAGGGCAAGCGCCGAATGAAGCATGCCGACGGTGGTCTGCAGGAATTAAAAGAAAATGTTGATACCCTAATCGTAATTCCCAATCAAAAATTGCTTTCTATTTCCGGAGACAAAACCCCGCTTTTAGAGACCTTCAAGAAAGCTGACGAAGTATTATTGCAAGCGGTAAAAGGAATTTCAGACTTAATTAATATTCGCGGACTAATTAATTTGGACTTTGCTGACATTCGTACGGTTATGCAGGCCAAAGGTTTGGCACTCATGGGCACCGGCTCAGCCAGAGGCGACAACCGAGCAGTGCAAGCAGCGACAGCAGCCATTTCTTCGCCTCTTCTTGAGAATGTAAAAATCGACGGCGCCACTGGTATTATTATCAACGTGACTGGCGGACCGGATCTAAGCCTATACGAAGTCAATGAAGCCTCGACTTTGATTACTGAGGCCGCTCATGAAGACGCTGAAATTATTTTTGGTGCAGTGATTGATGAAACAATGACCGACGAGATCAGGGTCACAGTTATTGCGACTGGGTTTGAAGATGAAGAGCGTAAGATTGGTCACGCGGACGCAACTCATCGTATGCACGACTTTTTAAGTACGGCAGCTTCTGCTTCAATGCCACGGATTGATTTACCTAATTTTCAGCCGAGTGCACCGATTGAATTTTCGCAGTCGCCAGGGGCTTCGCCGTTCTCCGCGACTCCGCAGTTTGCAGCGGCTGCTCCGCAGTTTGCAGCGGCTGCTCAGTTGTATCAGCAGTCTGTTGCCCCATTGTCGATTCCGGTAAATCCAGCCCCGGCAACTGTGCAAAATAATTTGCCACCAGTCTATCAAGTCGGTTCGTCTGGTTCGGCGCCAATCGAAAATAATCAAGTGGTTGCTGCCCCCGCTATGGTCGAGCCTTCGGTGGCAGTCAGTGATGCGATTGTCAGTGCCCGCGATCTGCTAATTGCAAAAGCAAAAGCGTTCAAGGAAACTCAAAGCATTCAGCAAAGATACAGTCATCCCGAGCAATTATCGATGAATGTCGACTATCAAGAGCAGCAATCATTAGAGGATGCTAGGCGGATGGCACGTGAAGTGCTGAGTTCGCCTTTTTCTGGGCAAAATCTTGAGGTTCCTGCATTCATTCGCAAAAGGCAGGGGCCTGACATTGCCAGCGATAAATAGATATTGCGATGCAAGCTTGGTTTCTATCTGATATTCATATTAAAGATTTAAATGAGCGCAACAGTATACGACTGTTGCACTTTTTGCATTCAATAATGGATCGCAAGCGGGTAGCGACTCATTTGTTCCTCTTGGGGGACATTTTTGATTTATGGGCAGGAGACTCTCCACTTTTTGCAAAAAAATTTGCACCTTTGGTGAGTGCCTTGGACGCAATTAAAAAAATGGGCGTGGACGTCGTTTATTTTGAAGGCAATCACGATATTCACGTTCGAAAATTTTGGGAAAGTCGGGGTATTCATGTTTGGACCGCCGAAAAATATTTTCAGTTAGGGCCTTTTCTGGTTCGCATGGAGCACGGTGATTTTATTAATCCAGATGATCTGGCCTATAAGCGATTTCGAAAATTCATGCGTTCTGATTTTATGGAAAGAGTGGCCTATAGTTTGCCGGGAAGGGCCATCCAGGCCATCGGTAATTGGGGCAGTGGAAAAAGCCGCAAATACAGCTCGGTCCAACGCGCATCTCATCAGGAAAAATTTCGGCAAATGATTCGCACCTATGCTCGTCGGGTTTTTACCCAGGGTGAATTTGATTATCTGATCACCGGTCACATGCATATTCGCGATGAACTTCAATGGAGCCAGGCAGGGCGCAAGCCCTGCTCGATCAATCTTGGAAGTTGGTTTGATGAGGCCCTTGTTCTGAAGATTTCAGATTCAGGGCACCAATGGGAATCCGTATAATCAAAAATGGAGCCGACTCGTTGACGACGACCGCTTAGAAAACAAGCTGATAGCCGACGGAACCTTGAATACCTGACATGGTTGTTTTCAGATCGTTGCCGCCAATTTCAAGCTCTTGGTTGCTGGCACCTTGACTGAGACCGGTCGACAAGGTTCCCGAAGAAGTTGAAACTAGATTTCTTTGAATCGGTAAATAGCGCAAATTTCCTTGCACAATCATGCAGTGACTTTCTGTAAAGCAAAAAGCCGCCCCAAGACCGCCAAGGGCACCAAAGGCCGATCCTGAAAAGGTGCTAGAGTATCCGGAGGTCTCAGAAATTGTTCCGCCAAGACTTCCGTATCCAAGGCCGACCTGTAAAAAGAAGCGAATAAAGTTATTTTCAAGTGGGTAAAGTCGAAGCATCGGAAAGAAAGTGTATCCGGTTAATTTGACACTTCCATTTGCGCCCTTTGTTGACTGAGAAAATATCGTTGGTTTCAAGGACATCGAAAACATCGTGCCGCTAAAGCGGTATTCATAATTCAGGCCGTACTCATAGGCTGAACCGAATTTATCAATACTGCCAACAGCCGTAATATACTGATCCAAGTCATCTTGACTAGGTGACATGATCATCAAATCCAGACCGACGGAATGTGCACCGCCACCGCCGCGGGCAAAAACTGTCGAAGTTGCAACAAGCGAAGCTACGGAAATAAGTAAAGCGAGATATAGTTTCATGAGTATTCTCCTTGAATCGAGCTTGTATTTTGGAAGAAATATCATGATTCGGCAATCGATAGTCGCTGCCTGTTAGACTAAGGTTCTGGATAGAGATAGACTTTGGGCTGTGGTGCTATTAAACAATATCCGCTTCGCGGGATGTTGTGTTTGCATCCGCTTGCCCAGGGGCAGAATTTGCAGATTCGGGCTTTTTAGTGACACCGCGAACAGGTTCAGCCGTTTGATCGGTTGGGCCTCTTTGACAGGCAAGAGTTGTCGCTAAAAGTCCGCAAACTGATGCGCAGCTGTAAAAAAAATAGACACAATCCAGCCTTCAATCGCAAGCTAGGCCAATTCACTCTGTTCTGGCTTTGTTCCTATCAAATAGAATGCCACCCTGCCCCGTTCGCAGGAATTATCTATGAGTAAATACTTCTTTCTGGCTAGAGTTCTTGCTATGCCAATTCTGGAAAGTAAATTTTTGCGCAAAGAATTTGAAGACCTCGTGGCTGTTCGCGACGTTTCATTGTCTTTAGAAAAGGGAAATGTTCTGGCGTTGGTTGGACCCAATGGGGCCGGAAAATCCACTTGGCTGAAAATGATAACCGGGCTGTTGCGACCTACCAGTGGCACGGCTGTTATTGACGGGATCGATCTTATTGATGACCCCCGTGGCATACATCGTAAAATCGGTTTTCTTCCCGACTTTTTTGGTCTCTATGACGAGCTCACTGTTTCGCAGTATCTGGAATATTTTTGCCTAACCTATAAAATTCCAAAAAGTAGTCATACTGAAGTCATTCAAAGCTGTCTAAAAAGGGTGAACCTTATCAGCAAAATCAATTCTCCGATTGAGCACCTGAGCCGCGGCATGAAGCAGCGGTTAGGAATAGCTAGATCATTGGTGCAAGATCCCCCTCTGTTGATTCTTGATGAACCCACTTCAGGGCTAGATCCCGATGCAAGGCATGATTTGCATCAGCTATTTTTACAGCTTTCTGCAATGGGTAAAACTTTGATCGTCTCATCCCATGTTTTGACTGAACTTCAAGAGTATTGCAGTCACGTTGCTGTGATCCAAACTGGAAAACTGCTCAGCTTTGGTACTATTGAAAAGTTTCTCAATCAGGGTGGCAAAACGGCCTCTTTTGATGTGCGATTTCTGGGCTTAGTTGATGCTCAAATTCAGGAATTACAAAAAATAGTTGCTGACTATGGGACCGTGACCTTGGTTAAGTCCGAACATGCCGAGCTTGAGCTAACGCTGAATTCAGAATCTCAATATCTACTGTTGAAGGATCTTTTAGCCCATGGGTTTCGTGTTCACTCTTTTGCGCTGAAGCAAGGTTCAATTTCTGAAGCCTATGTCAAAGCGACACGTCGAGGTCCCGATGATGTTTGAGTACTTTCCAGAGATCTATCGCTATTTTAAACGCGACTTTACGTTCAAACGATTTGTGTTGGCTATCATTGTGGCTTCCTTGGTCTCATTATCAGTTTTAGCATTGCGAAATAGCATGGGTCTATTTGCCGAGCAGGGTGCTTCGCCTTTGGGTGAAACCGGAGGACAGTGGGCCATTCAAGTCTTGCTGATCCTAATGTATTTGTATGTTGTTGGCGGCGCAGTTTTGGGCATTTCCCAAAGTATCACAGCGGAAAGAACCCAGCGAACTTGGGACCTACAAAGGCTGACGCCAGTTAGCGCATGGGCAATGGCCGTAGGGAAGGTGATTGGTCCATCTTTGTTTTCTCTTTCTGTTGGTCTGTGTTTTGTGTTTTGGATCGGTATTTTAATAGCGACTGGCAGTGGGGAAATGGGTCCACTGCTATTAAGAGCATCATTTAATATTTTTTGCGCCGCCTATTTTTCTATGTTTTTTGCTTTAGTGCTTTCTGCTTTTCGTCAGGGGCGGGGGCTTCTGGCTTTTACCCCTTTAGCTTTGGCTCCGGTGTTGGCATTGTCGTTTGTTGTTCTTCGGGACAGCGAATGGGGTATTCAGGTGGTTTTCTGGGGGCAACAACTTTCATTGATTTCTTTGGTCTGCTATCACCTTTTATTTTTCGGGACCTGGTCGTTTTTAGGTGCCAAGTGGAAAATTGGCGAAGAATTGCTGGATGAGCCCATGTTGTGGCGATTGCCCTTGTTCCTAATTTCTAGCTACATGTTTTTGGCAGGTCAGCAAAGTGAATCCGACCTGGCGACTTTTATAAATTCGGCATCAGCCCTTCGAGCTTTTAAGATAACGGCTTTTTTTGCGATCCTCGTATGCTTTTTTCAAACGCATGGTTCGCACGGTTGGTGGCGGCAATGGCTATTCTATCAAAGGTCCGCACCAACGCAAAATTTTTCACAACGCAAATTTCTAAATTGCTCTCCAGAAAATATTCAGTCGGTTTTAGTGCTAGCGGTCCTATATGCGCTGACTCTTGGATTTATTGATACAAAACTTGAAGTGACTCAAGTATTTATGAACTCAGTGAGGGATATTCTTTTAATTCAGCTAGTTTATTTCTATTTGTTAAAAGGTCCCGAGGCCCTGCTTCTGATTATCTTGCCACTTCGATATTGGATCGGTGGAATAATTTCCGCACAAGTTCACATCAATGTTTTTAGCGGAATACCCTACTTGATGCCAGCACTGGAAGTCCTAGTTTACGGACTTTTGTGTTACATGAAAATCCGAAGCGCATATCAACAAAGACCCTCGGCTGTTTAAAGAGTTTGCAACGGATTCAATTGGCTTTGAATGCATTGCTAGTTCTAAAATCAAACTGAATGAACAGCTAGCTCCGGGCTTCGCTTAACAACTGCTCAGCATGGGCTAGGCTTGTTTTTGAGATTTTTTCTCCAGAAATCAGTCGGGCAATTTCTTGCACTCGTTCCTTTTTCTTAAGCTCAAGAATCTCCATTGCTACGCCGTCGCTGTGTGGGGACTTCTGAATGAAGAAATGAACATCGCCGTAGGCTGCAACCTGCGGCAGATGGGTAACACAGATAACCTGCTGACCTTTACCAATGGATTTTAATTTCTTGCCCACTTTTTCGGCTGTTGTGCCTGAAACTCCGGTGTCGACCTCATCAAAAAGATATGTCCTTGGTTGATCCGACGAACCGACAACCCTTTTCAGTGAAAGTAAAATTCGAGAGAGCTCTCCACCGCTGGCAAATTTCGCAAGGGATTTTGGTGCGTCCTTTGAAGAGGTTTGACTCATAAACTCGATATCACTGATACCACTTGAACTTAGCATCGCTAGCTTGCCAACTGTCACATGGAAGGTCACACCTTTCATATTTAAATCCAGGAGCTCTTCATTGACGGAGTCGCCCAAGAGTTTTGCACCACTGCTGCGGCGGCGATGCAGGTCCAAAGCAATTTTGCCCAGATCTTTTTCCAAGACTTCGGTTTCAAGTTTAAGTTCAGAGATTCGCTGGTCTGAATTTTGTAATCCTTGAATCTCATTTTCGATATCAGCCAACGCCGCCAGAATTTCTTGAGAAGTTGGCCCATATTTTTTTTGCAATTTTCGCAGGTCACTCAGTCGTTGCTCTAGACTTTCTTGGCGTGCGGGGTCAGCTTCGATTTTGGAAACGTACTGACGAAGTTCATAGACGCAGTCTTCAATCATTGCCTTGGCTTGCTCGAGTCCTTCAAGCTTTTGTGCAATCACCGGATCTAGGTGGCTGACCTCTGCCGACTTTTGCAGGACAGCATGAAGTCTTGCCATCGCCGAGTCATCGTCCGAGGATAAGCTGGCCTCTGCAAGATCGACAAATCCACCAAGCCGATTTGAGTTTTTCAGTTTACGCAGTTCTGTTTCGATATTTATTTCTTCGCCCGGCTGCAAACCCAAATTTGTGATTTCCTGTTTTTGAAAAACCAAAAAATCCAGTCGTTGAATTTTAGCCTGGGTGTCTTTTTCTAACTGTGCAATCTGTGAGCGAACCGATTGCAGTCGCTGATAGTCCTTTTGCAATTTTTGTCGAGAATCCCACGCGCCAATATACTGGTCGATAAGATCGAGATGGTAAGCCTTGGAAAGCAGATTGCGATTTTCGTGCTGCCCGGTCATTTCAATCAATGGTGCCGAGTGCCCCGCGACTTCAATTAAAGGTGCAACCATGTCACGAAGTGTGTTGAGAGTACTGAGGGTGCCATTGAGATAAACCCTGGATTTTTCCTCGGATAGAACTCTGCGCACGATCAACAAATTTTCTTCGCATTCAATACCCTGCTCATGCAGCTTAGCTGCAATATCATGTCGGTGGGAAAGATCGAAGGAGCCCTCAATCGAGGCCTGTTTGCAACCAGTTCGAATGGACTCCGCAGAACCCTTGACCCCCATCAGCAGAGAAAGACTTTTCAGCAAAACGGACTTCCCGGCACCGGTTTCGCCACTTAAAATATTAAGTCCCTGACGAAAAGAAAGATGCAAGTTTTCGATAATTGCGAAGTTAGCTACTTTGAGTTCTAAAAGCATAAGTCCCCCTGAAAATAACCTATGGACGGTCTCCGAATTTTAATTTTTCCCTTAAGACATGAAAATAATTTAAACGCGGGTCCTTCAGCATGTAATGATCTTTGCTAGATCTTTTAATTATGATTTCATCTTCGCCGGTCAGGTCTGCAACTTTCACTCCATCCACCACAAAGTGAGCCGTTTTCTGTTTTGGATGCAATTTGCTGACCAGTCTGAATGATAATTCTTTATTGTCAGGAAAAATCAATGGTCGAGAACTCAAGCTGTGGGGCGAGATCGGAGCCACCACGATGGCCTGAACGTCGGGATGCAGGATCGGGCCGCCGGCCGAAACATTATAGGCAGTGGACCCTGTGGGGCTAGCGATAATGATTCCGTCGGCCTTGAGTTCACTAACAAGATATTTACTTTCATGAATTGAAATATTTATTAATTGTGACAAGGAGCCACGCTCGACAACCACATCATTCAAAGCCAAAAGCCGGGCCTTTTCCTTTCCCCGATGCAGAAGCTGAACATCCAACATGGCTCTTGGGCAAAGATCCATTTTTCCGTTCAACGCTTGCTCAACGGCGGTAAATAACTCATCCGCCCGGGTGGTGGTTAGAAAACCCAATGAGCCCAAATTAACGCCAAGAATAGGGGAGGAAAGACCATCCAGCAGTCGAACGGCCCGCAAATAGGTCCCGTCGCCGCCAAGAACAACCACCAATCCGATTTTCGAAAAGTCAGATTTTTTTCGCATTAGCGAAGTTCCTGCAATTAGCTTTTGCTCGGGGGCCGTAAACACTTTGTGGCCACGTTGCCTGAGCCAGGCGGAAAGCGCCTTTGCCAAGCTAAGGGCAGCTATTGTGTCCGGGCGATAGACAATGGCAATGCCTGCAAGTTTGGGGATTTCAACTTTCTTCTTAATTTTCAAAGCAGTCCGTCCCTTCTGAGTAGGGCATTGGGATCAGGTTCGCGGCCGCGAAACTTCTTGTAAAGCTCCATCGGGTGTTCTGTTCCCCCACGGCTTAAGATGTTGTCTTTAAATTTATTGGCGACCTCAAGGTTAAAGATACCCAGTTCTTGAAAGTATTCAAAAGCATCGGCATCTAAGACTTCGGCCCACTTGTAGCTATAATATCCGGCCGAGTATCCTCCAGCAAAAATGTGACTAAAGGAACATGAGCTATTGGTGCCTTGAATCTTTGGCAAAATTCGAGTTGCTTCTGTCGCTTTATTTTCAAAGGCATCCACGTCAGTTATTTTTTCAGGATCCGTTGTGTACCAAGCCATATCCATAAATGCAAAATTCAGTTGCCGTAGCGAAAAATAGCCCGATTGAAACTTACTGGCTTTTTTAATTTTTTCCACCAGGTCAGAGGGAATAGTTTCCCCGGTTTCATAGTGTTTGGCAAAAAGGTCAAGTCCCTCTTTTTCGCGGGTCCAATTTTCAAACATTTGCGAGGGTAGTTCGACAAAATCCCAATAGACATTCGTCCCGCCCAGACTGCGATAGGTGACTTGCGATAATAATCCATGCAAAGCATGCCCGAATTCGTGGAACAGAGTTTGTACCTCATCGTAGGTCAGCAGTGAAGGCTTGGTCGCAGTGGGTTTGGTAAAGTTGCAGACGATGCTTACGTGCGGTCGTTGGACCTTTCCGCTGGCAAAACCCTGCTCGCGAAAATTTGTCATCCACGCTCCACCTTTTTTGCTCTCGCGAGGGAAAAAATCAGTATAAAAAAGTCCGACATACTTATTCGTATGGGCTTCGTGAACTTCAAAACTGCGCACGTCGGGGTGGTACTTTGGGACATCAAATATCTCAGTAAAGTTAAGCGAAAAAAGTTTGCGGGCGTGTTCGAAAACCCCATTCACAACATTTTCAAGTTTGAAATAGGGTCTGAGCTCTTCGTCATTGAATTGATATTTTTTTTCTTTCAGCTTTTCCGAATAGTATGAGAAGTCCCAAGGCATGATTTCGGTATGGCTAGCGCTAGTGATAACGGGTTCGCTTGCGCTCTTGATATCGGGTTCGCCTGTGCTCTTGATATCGGGTTCGCCTGTGCTCAGTGAATTCTTAAACTCACGTAGTTCTTGAAGGTCTTTTTCGGCTGCCTTTTTTGATGGGGCTAAAAGTTTGGTTAAAAAGTTTAGAACTTGGACTGAGTTTTCCGCCATACGTTCGCTCAGTACAAAGTCAGCATGGTCTTTAAATCCCAGCAGGCGGGCTCTTTCAATTTTTAATTTAACGGTTTGTTTCACGACCTCTTGATTATCAAAGGAATCGTTGAAAGCTCGGGAGGCAAAGGCAGTCCACATTTTTTCGCGCAATTTTCTGCAGTCCGCGTATTGCACAAACGGCATAAAGCTTGGCATGTTCAAGGTAAAAAGCCACTTCCCAAGATAGCCTTTTTCAGTGGCCTCGGCGGCGGCGGCCTCAATTGCTGATTCAGGCAAGCCTGCTAGATCGGCTTTGTTGTCGATTTGCATTTCAAAAGCATTAGTTGCTTTTAAAACATTTTCGGAAAATTTTGGACCCAAAACTGAAAGTTCTTGATCGATCTGTCGCAGCTTTTCTTTTTCGCTTGGATTTAGCAGTGCACCGTTGCGCACAAAATCCTTATAGTACTTAGTGGCCAATTTAAGTTGCTCAAGATCAAGATTCAGCTGACTTCGATTTTCATAGACTTCTTTGATACGGTTAAAAAGATCACTGTCGAGTGATACTTCCGAAGAAAAAGCAGCTGATTTTGGCGAGATCTCTTGGGCCAGCGCCTGATGCGCTTCATTTGCCTCAGCGCTAAAAAGGTTAAAGTAAATTCCGACGACGGATTCCATCAGTTCGCTGGCGGTTTCAAGGGCAAGGATTGTATTTTCGAAATTGGCGGCTAATTTGTTGTTCTTGATCAGCGTGATATTTTCTCGGGCCTTGATGATCGCATAGTCCAGGGCCGGTAGGTAATGTTCAACGGCGATTGTTGAAAAAGGAATGGCTTCATCCCGAGTGCCGTATGTTTTTTTCAGGTCAGCTTCAATGAAAGGATTTTTTGTCGTGGTTTGCATCCCACTTGGTTACCATAATCATGAGAGTCTATAAAACAAAAAGCCCTAGCAGGCTTTGCTAGGGCTTTTTTGACTCAATGCCAAATTCGGCGGGCTTTAGCGAATTATCGCGGCGAATTGTTTGTGCTGCCGGTACTGTAACCGTAAGAACAAACACGATATTGATAGCCACCCAGATTACGCATGGTGCACCCGTTGCCGCCAGATACGCCTTGGTTATTCATTTGACAAACCCCAATGGTCGATCCGCCGCCAACTGCGACACAGACTCCGTTAAAGGCGCAAGAGTCAGCTAGACGAACATCACAAGCCTGAGAAGCAAATGGATGGCAGTTATTTTGCGAGTTCGCATAGTTATTAGGAACCGAGTAATAAGAAGTGGGCTGATTCAGAATCTGAGTATTGGCAGTAGGGTAGCTCCAGCCGGAATAGGCATTGCCATAGCCACCACCATAGCCACTACCATAGCCACTTTGTTGACCGTAGAGACCTCCGTAGGTCATTGGAGCGCAGCCAATTCCCCAGCCTGGGTTCATAACTGGAACAGTGCCAATTGGGCAGCCACAAAATCCAGAATCAAAGCCGTTTGAATATCCATAGTTGCCATATTGGTTTGGGTATTGATTGTAGTTCTGCCAGCCATTTTGATTGTAGTAACCTGGGTTACAGGCCGTTACATTGGCGCCAGGAATATTGCAATTCTCAGGGGTTTGCGCAACGGTGCCGCGGTTGCCACCACTATCACTTTTTTGGCAGGCAGATAGACCGATTAAGGTCCCTAGTAAAAAAACTGACAGTTTAGTCATAGCAATTCTCCTTCGAATATTATGGCCCGGTGCAAACAGGTCCAAAATTTGTGCCAATCAGCGAAAGCCTTTAAATCTTTGGTAGTTGATCCTGTTGACGGGGAGGGCCTTGACCCTGGCTCATCTTTGGCTCTGCAGCCGAAAATTGGCATTTTTTTCTAAATCCAAGCCGGCCTATCTATCAATTAGTGGGGTGTAGGCACGTGCCAATACCAGCCGTTGGTATTTATGTTCCTTGAGTTAATAAACCCACATCGCTGTAAGATCTTGTTTTTAAAGGATTCCTCGTTGGTGTAGGTGTATCCCACTCGTTTGAGAACCTTGATCTTGTTGTTGATCCCTTCAGAGATGGCTGTCGTCAATTTTGTTACCTCACTGTGGCCAAAGTAATATTTGCCTGATTCTTTTTGAGTCTTCGGAGGGCTTGTGGCGTTTTATTGCCTCCGGCAAGTAAACGTG
>CALQIT020000065.1 GCA_943330705.2 Streptomyces griseus | reverse complement strand
GGCTTTTGTTTCTAATGCAGTACTGCTACGCAAGGATCATACCAAGCCCCAGATCCATAAATCCTGAAGCTTTTGTTAATTTGACAGCAGCTTTGCCCACAATTTGCCCGCTTCCTTCGCAATTTGGTGCCAGCTGCAAAATATTCCTGGTTCCAATTCGGAGCTAGGGTTCAAAATGTAACCACAAACTTGAACCAGTTGCTAAGCTGTGATCCCTTAAGGAATGGTCTTAGAAACAGCCGATGTTTGGGATAAAATTGCCAATTGCGAAAGTGCTTGTGCGCAGGCCATGGCAATCAACAACCTGCCAATTCCTGAAATGCCAGCTCGCGATCTTGCGGTTTTTATCCCCGGAGCCCTTCCTGGCAAAAAAGGAATTTCGTTTGCCGAAGGTCAGGCCCGCCTGCTTCACGATCTTGCCAACATCGAACTTCAGGCGATGGAATTGGGATTGAGAACACTGCGTGAGTTTCCCTGGGCACCCTTTGGCTTTCGTGAAGAGCTTGTTGCGGTCACAATTTCTGAAAGTCAGCATCTTCGTCTTTGCCTGCAAGGAATCGAAAAACTGGGTTATCGATGGGGCCATTGGCCTGTGCACTTGGCCCTTTGGAAGGCCGTGGATTCGTCGGATAGCCTCTTGGACCGAATCCTAATTGTGCATCGTTATTTGGAAGGCAGTGGTTTAGACGCCGGTGACACTTTTTTACGGCGCCTGGATGGACTTGCGGATAATCCAATTCAAAAAATTGTAAAAACAATTGTCGAAGATGAAATTGGTCATGTCGAATTTGGTTCCCGCTGGTATCGCCAGATTTGCAAAATGGAAAAAATTGATGCCAGCGAGGACTTCCCCAAAAGACTGGAAAAATTCCGTTACCGCATTCCAAAAAGAATTGAAAAAATATCTCGAAAATACCGGCAAATGGCGGGCTTCAGTGAAAGCGAAATCCAATACCTAGAAAACCTGCGAAACTCGATCGTCAAATTCAAAGCAAAAGACCAAGCTTCGGCAAACAATCCAGACTCGGTTTTAAGCTTGAGTAAACCTCAAAGCTAATTGTAAAGCTAAGCGCAAGGCGACGTGCAATGCTAAGCGATGGCCTAATCTGACCCATCTATTTTTTCGCAACAACCGTCGCCGCAGGCGCAGGGAGGGCCTCTAAACGAGCAATAGTTTTTTCGATGAAACCGGCCTGTGCCGCTACATTTGTGTAGATCGAACCAGATTGGCAGGTCAGCCCACCTGCTTCAGTGGCTGAGCGACTAGTCACGCCCACTTGCACAAGTTGCCCATTGATTTGGGCAAAGGCAGGACCACCCGAGTCACCGTGACAAGCCCCCTTGCCGTCTGCAGTTTGCTCGATCAACAGCTCAGTCTGTGCATAAAGGGGATCGGTAAGTTTAACCGTGGCCGCGCGCAAAATTGAAGTCCCTTGAGTTTCTCCGGATTGCATGGAAGTCGCTCCGTAGCCCGCCAAAGTCAGGGACTGATTGGCCCTTAAGCTTGCGCCACTTTTTAAAAGTTGGACAGTTTTATACCCGACAGGGGCCTCGCCAACAAATTTGACCAAAGCAAGATCACCCCAGTTCTTGGCCGAACCTGGTCGATACAATGGGTTTGCAAAGATATTGCTGACCCGGCGGTAATTCTGTTTGTCCTTGGCAAAGTCTTTCGCATCACGCGAAAAATTAACAACGATGGCCTGTGCGCCATCGACACAATGAGCAGCGGTTAAAACCACATGGCTAGAAATTAGTGTTCCTGTACAAAGAGCAGTTCCTGATGCCGTCTTAATTACCAGAGCCACGGTAACTTGTGAAATTGTCCCCTTTGTGACCTCAGAACCACCAACAATTCCAGCAGAATCTTGCTGGCTAAGATCAACATCTGTTTGAATTTGTTTTTTGTCGGCACAGGCGGCCAACAGGACAAGAAATAAAATCGCTGCTAATTTTTTTAGATTCATTTGTATCCCCTTGTCTTCTGCAAAGAACCCCCTCTTTGCAGACCGCAGTTAGACACCGGAATCGCCCGACCAGGCAAAAATTTTGATTTCATCGCTTGTATAAGAAGCCCTAATACCTGACGCCATTTGAAACCTGTGTTGGGAAGAGACCGCGAACGCAGTAGAAATTATGGGTGCTATCTAAAAAATATTTTTGAAAATGGAGCAACTGGCCACGGAACCGCCGCCGAATTTATCTTTGCGGATGTGCCGTCGATACGGCACATCCTATTTTTTGGAATCAGCTTCTCAATGTTAGGAATCATTGGCGAATTTTCCATATTAAATGCCCTATATCGCTTTTAAGGTCACCAGATCCGGTATTCGAATTGCAAAGTTCCTTGGCGGTAAGCAATTACGTTTACCTAGAAAGGAAAAGCAAATGGAAAAACAAATCGAATTGAATGCGATCTACACGCCTGAAGAGGTTCGGACATCATCGAACAATATGATGTGTGTTGTAACTTATGAACCACTTCCCAAAGATATTCAGAAAGAAATTGAAGAATTATTGGCAGTAGCTCTGTAAGGGCGACATTAAAGGCTATGACTGAATGTCATAGCCTTTTCTTAGAGGTTGGGGGAACCATGAAGAATATTATCGTAATCGACAAATTCTATGAAAAACCAGAATTAGTTCGCGATTATGCTTTGACAAAAGCGCAATATCTTACAAACGAAAAGTTAGCGCCAAATTTTCTAGGAACAGAATCTATTCATAGTTTTACAACGTCTTCGGTCATTAAAAAGATCGAAAAAGCAATTGGTAAAAAAATCATCGTTGACCCGAAAAAGTTTTCCTTTGGTGTTTTTGCAAAAACTGAACAAACGGACCAACATAAAAAAGAAATTCATGTTGATTCCAGTGAATGGACAGGAATTGTTTATCTTAATTTACCATACCAGTGCGCCGGCGGAACATGTTTTTATCAACATAAATCAACTGGCTTGAATGCGATGCCATCCAAAAACCAGCTTAAGCAATTGGGCTACCATGATACGGAAGATTTTAGAAAAAATTTCTTGCAGCCTAGGGCGCAAAATTCCGATGAATGGGATGTTTCAGTTAAGATCGGAATGAAATTTAATCGACTTGTATTATTCAGAGCCGGGGAACTTTTTCATGCTGCTGAAAATTATTTCGGTTCAGCAGAAACGGCCTGCCGTTTGACTCAATTATTTTTCTTTCAGACACAGGAGACCACGTGAACCTCATCGTTTTAGACAATTTCTATACAAACCCACTCAAGGTCCGTGAGCTTGCGCTGAAGGCGCAATATAAAGACGTAACTCTGTTAAACTATCCGGGTTTTCAAAGCATTCACAATTATGCCGCCGCAGGTGTGACTCAAAAGATCGAAAAGGCAATCAACTCTGAAATTGAGCTAGATCCTGAAAGCCATACTTTCGGTAAATTCAGAATTATGCTTAAAGAAACAGGGTCTATTCTAAAAGTTCATCTTGATGGTCAATCCGACTGGACAGGCGTTCTTTATTTAAACCTGGATGAAAACTGCCATGGGGGGACTGGATTTTACACACATAAAAAAACGGGATTTGATGGCCCAACTCAAGATCTTGGCTGGCAACAAATTGAAAAGGAAATTATCGAACCGGACACTTTAAATCAGCAAGCTTGGATTCAAACAGGCTTTGTTGCAATGAAGTTCAATCGCTTGGTTCTATTTCGTGGCAATCAATTATTCCATTGCCACACAAAATCTTTTGGAACAAATCTTCAGAACGGTCGTCTAACGCAAAACTTTTTCTTTAATGAGGGCCCCAATGTTTAGCTTAAAAAAACGAATTTATATATCGACTTTCGTCAATAGCTTCGGAAGCTGGCTTACCTTTTTAGCTATCGCTCTGATGACTCAGGAAAAGTATGGAACACAACATGTCGCCATCGTCTTTTTGGTGCAAACCTTACCTGCCATCATTTTATCACGCGGCTTAGCAAGTTTAGTGCCGGCCGACGCAGTCAAAAAAGTTTACTGGGTGACACAGGTTTTACTAGGACTCTGCAGCTTTTTGTTAATACTGAATCAAAGCCTTTGGGCCATTTATATTTTCCTTTTTGTCACGTCAGTTTTGAAATCTCTCGGAAATCCACTTTTTAATACCCTGATTGGTGAGTGGATAAAGCCTGAAGATCAAAAAGAAGTTTTTACCAGAGTCGGAGCGCTTCAGGCTGGGACACTAGCACTGGCTCCTGCGGCAGGAGCTTGGATCAAAATTGCTTCTTCGGCTTCATTTCTATTTATCATAGATGGAATCAGCTTTCTAATAGGCGTGATCGTCTTACTAGAGCTTTTTAGAAATTCGACAAAAAATATTAAGAGCGAAAAATTTGTATTTACTTGGAAAACAATTTTCGCTGGAATTTCTCCACGACCTGGCGGTATTCCATTGCTTATTCAAAAAGGTTTGCTTGTATGGTTTTTGTATTTAGCGGTTGGTGCGCTCATCAATGCTATTGAGTTTCCCGCCTTTCAGCGCGCAGCAATGACGGAACAGTTAATTGGTTATGCAATGGCGGCATGGGGATTAGGAAATTTATTTGCATTCTTAGTTAAAAGTCCAGTGAATGAAAAGAACTTATTTGTAGTCTTCTGTTTTGCATTACTTTGTTTTTCTTTTGTAGCGAATGCACACGTCCTTATTGTGTCATTTCTTTTCGCTGGGGCACTGTCGTCGTATCTTTCCGGAGCCATTCGAGCCAACATTCAGAATTCAGTTCCTGAGGGCTACCATGCGACGCCAGTTTGGGCCTATGCAAACCAAATGACTCAGATAATAAACCTGATTGCCTATTCTTCAGTGGGCTTCCTGTTAGGTTATTTGGGTTTTTATACATTCGGTGCTATTCTTATTCTTTTAGCTGCAGTGATGTCTTATAAATATCTTTCTGCGAATTTAAGCTTACAAAAGGTTCGGGGATAGAATGTTCTACAGTCGAAAAAGTCAGGTGATTGATCACCATCTAACTTATTTACACTCACAAAAAGTGTTTACCGGACAGTACTGGGATGAATTTGCGCTTACATGCTCTTTAATTCCTGATCACGCAAAGGTGCTAATGTTGGGGCTAGCATTGGGCGGAGGAATACGCCCCCTTTTTTCAAGTACTAAAAAAATTGAATTAACGTGCGTTGATTATGATAAAGAATCCGTCCAAAAATGCCGCGACCTATACCAAAAATGCTTTCCTGATATTCAGTTTAAAACGATAACCGCGGATGCTAAGGAATTTTTAAAAAATGATGATCAGAAGTACGATGCCATATGGTTTGATATTTATGCAGACGCTGCTTATTCAACGCTAGCATTCGATCCTGAATTCATGAACTTGATTCAAAGGCGCTTAACAGTCAAAGGCGCATTATTAGTCAACGCGTACGGCTTGCCAAATCACTTTTCGCCGTTAACGGCAAATAACATCCAACAAAACTTCGCTTCTTTCTTAAAATCACAGTTTGGCTTTGCCGCGGCCATCCCATTTAGAAGAAATATGACTTTGGTAGTAAGTTCGGCAAGTCCAACACAATATCCAGTCAAGGCAAATGAATCCTTAAATGCCATGGATCAATTTACTTTCGACTTTATTCAAAAGAAAGTTTCGCAGCAAATCCAGTTAGATGAATTGGCAGGCGCAAATAAAATAGATCCTCATCAGATGCAGTTTGCGGCCATAGACACACATATGCGACAATGTTGGTCCAACTTGCGCGAGCGGCTTAACTCATCTGGATTTGATCTTAAAGAAAATCGTGAATTTATTTCTTTGATCCAGAATCCAGAACGATGTGAAAAAGTGATTCTTCATCTAATTAGTAAAAACGATCTGACTGTTTGTTTCCTACCTATTCTTGCGTCCGGCGAATCGCACTTGCAGGAACTAAACATTGATTGGCTTTTCGACTGGACAGAGAAAAATAGAAACTATTTGTCCGAGTCCTTGAAAACTCATTTTCAATTGATTTGGTTGACCCAGCTTTGGGCGCTGGTCATTCATCCGCACGGGCGCTATAAAAAATTTTACTTCAGGTTTTTGACATTGATGCAGAATCTTTAATAAAGATGTGCCGTCGATACGGCACGTTTACCTGCGAAACTTATGAAGAAATAGAAAAATGCTGCCAAAGTGCGCCTTGGACCCGAAGTACTTCTGCGCGTCTTTTTGCCGACTCTCACGCTTGAGATGAAATCTTTATCTAGAAGTAAACTCCTTTTGTGTCGATAAAAATTTCGCGCTGCTATTTTCACGGTCATCTTTGTAAATAACGAGATATCATTTGATGGTGTCTTATTGCCTCCAGCAAGTAAGCGTGCCGCATTGTCGGCACATCATAGGCTAAAGAATGAATATGGGCTTTAAATGCCCGATACGCAATACGAAGCTGAAATGATATTTGGTTACACCGGATCAAGTGGCATCCACGTACCGGCTGAAGTTAGTGCCGATCTTGATCGGCTAAAAAAGCTTGTTGAAACTGGTGGAAAATTAGAAATGCGAGAAAATTAGGAATGACACCTATGGTAGCCAACAAAAAAAGTGCGACTAAATGGTATAGCCATCAGTCGCACGCAAGAGTTATCTAATTGAAATCTGTTTCGCCTTGAAGCTCTCAGTCTTGGGAACTGTCACAGTTA
Source organism: Streptomyces griseus (assembly GCA_943330705.2). Classification (GTDB taxonomy): domain Bacteria; phylum Bdellovibrionota; class Bdellovibrionia; order Bdellovibrionales; family Bdellovibrionaceae; genus CALQIT02. The sequence goes on along the minus strand of CALQIT020000065.1, from coordinate 10,175 downwards.
GAACCCCATTTTCAAACTTAGCATCAACCTTTTTATCATCGATTGGGCCTGGCAACGTGAAGCTTCGATCATAAGAGCCATAGTACGTCTCAGATAAATATTTTCGCTTCGTATCTGTTTTCTTTTCTTCTCTTCGCTCTGCGTGGATTGTGAGCATATCGCCATTGGCCTCGACTTTCACGTGATCCTTCATAACCCCTGGCAAATCGACCCTAATTGAATAGCTATTTCCCTCATCAGCCAACTCGCTCACTGGACAGGAATAAAGCTCCTGCGCGCCCATCTTCATATTAGAGTTTACAATTTCATTCAAGAACCTATCAAAAGGCTCCTGCCCCTGAAAAAAACTGCGAAACGGACTTAAGCTTCTGCTGCTGACCCATCGGTCTAGTTGATTTTCCATTTTAATACTCCTCGGGTATAGTTTTATTTGTCTCGGTCTTAAAATTAAATAAGAGTGGTGGCGCGCCAGACGTTATCGATTAAAACTCCGTCTGGCGATTCCGCCACTTAATAAAGAAGAACTGCCCATTGGGATTTCCCCAGAACAGCTCAAGAGCTGGCATTTCAAATGAAGCATTCCTTTATTAGTTTTCTGTTTAAGCCATTCTCTGGGCATTCACAAAAAGTTTCAAAGTTGACTTCATCCTTAGCGCTGTCCAAGCGGTTAAACCTGAAATGCGCCACCATTATAACCCCCTCTGAGCGTTGACACCCAAAAGAAGCTCTACTCCAAAGATCCTCGCTCTTTGCAGAGCTTCACGATCTTATCCGCCCCACCTGCAGGCTTGGCAGTTAGTTTTGCTAACACTATCGACTGTTTCCAACCGACATCATTAACTTGTCCAACTACTTTTACTGGCGCCAGAGAAACGCCACTGACCTATAAGTGTTTCCGTGCTTTCACCAAAACTCATTCTCGACATGTTGCCCTCCCATCCGTGAAGAAGTTGCTAGCTGCGAATATCCAGTTCTTCGCTAGCAATATTAGCCTTCGCCTTGTTCAAGGGCTCGGCCTTCCCCTCAGTCTCCCGTTGTTCGTTCCGAACGTTCACAGACTGACGAATTTTTGAGGTTCGCTTTCGCTACAACCTGCCAATTTACTAAGTCCCTTACACGAACATGCAAGAGTCTTTGTCGATCAGCTGACGGGAGGCTTTTTACACCTCCCGTTGATCCAAGCTACAACAGCAACTGGACAATTCTGTTGACGGGACTTACACCCGCTTGAGTTCTGACTAGCATCGCTGCTATCGAACATACTTCACCCTAATGCGAGTTCCATGCCATCAAAGAATACGTCTCCGCTGGCCCAAACGCCTCGAATAAATAAATTCAATGGGGATTTTTGCATCGAGCATGAGGGAAAAAACCTCGCAGTAAAGATGTGCCGTCGATACGGCACGTTTACCTGCGCTAACAAATAAATTAAAAAATCACCAAAGTAAAAGATCGGCCTGTTGAGCCAGGAATACTTCCGCACGTCTTTTTGCCCTAACAGGGCTGCGCGACTTACCACTTTCTTCTTCGCTCTATGGGTATTGGCTCCCAAAGTTCCAACTCAAAAATGGCCACGACATGCGATAGCTGTACAGCTATCGCATGTGGCCGTGCGTTGCGCTCGATATATCCGATTTTGATATGACAAGGGCGCCAAGGTAAAAGATCTATACGTTTTCTCGGGCCCGTATTCGGCTCTTTGCGTTTTATTGCCTTTGGGCAAGTAAACGTGCCATATCGATGGCACATCTTAGCCGCAGCGAGCTGGCGTTCCACGATCGCCAGCCCCTAGCCACTGATGCGGACTAGAGGTCTCGATGATGATTCTAGAATGTGAATTTTTACTTCGCTTTGGCAGGACCTTTTTTGGCCGCTTTTTGCTCTGGAGAAAGGCCCCAAGGGGAACTTTTGTCTCCACCGCTACCGCCGCCACGACCGCCGCCGCCGCCGCCGCCGCCACGACCTTTTCCACCACCACCACGGCCACCTTTACTGTCCGTCTTAGCGACAGCAGGTTTTGCTTCGACTAAAAACTCTGGCATGTAGTGAAGTTCTTCAACTTTTGTTGCCTTGTTTGGTGGATTTTCGCCTTCTGCCAGGCTGACCACAATAACCCGTTTCAAGTTAGTGGCGTTCTGGCCGGCGACGTCCAATGCATTGATAAAATACTTCAATTTATCGCCTTCGTATTTAAAGGTCTCACCGATGCTTTGCTGGATCTCTTCCGGAGATTTTCCTTCGGCTGCTAAAGCTGCTTTTGCAGTTAAACCTTTGTTCAGTGTAAAACTTGGAAACTCTGTTACTGATTTCATGTGGGTTCCTCTCGAATAATGAGGCGACATACTCGTTAAAAATACAGCCTGCGTCAAGACGATTCAGACTATTCAAATTCGCAAAGGGGCCACCTTCTATTTTTTGGACTCTTTTGACGACAAAACAACACCCAAACAACACCCAAACAACACCCAAACAACACCCAAACAACACCCAAACAACACCCAAACAACATTGAAGCCCCAATTAGCAGCTGAACCACAGGCCCGTTTCGCTTAAAGGGATCTAATCTGTGCTCTGAATTGAATTATTTCCCTGGCTCGTCTTTCTGGCTCTGGCGCGATGGCGGTGTATACCCTGCCATCAACAATCCCGCACCGGTAGGTGGCTGGCGCAAAAGTCCGTGGTTTTTTGGTTGTATGAGTTTTCCACCGGTGATCAGATAGTTTGCTCAATCTGACAAAGGAAGATTTGTGCTATTTGTTATAAAGTTCGGTAGCACCTCTTTGACCAACGAAGCTGGTGGTTTTCACAATCAAAGAATCCGGACCTGGATTAGCTCGATCGCGAAACTTATCGAGCTCAAGCACCAAGTCATCATCGTTAGTTCTGGCGCCATTGTCAGCGGAGCCTCGCATATTAAAATTCCCGGCAGCTCTTTAACCACCATCCAAAAGCAAGCCTTGGCGTCCGTTGGACAGCCCTATCTGATGGACAGTTATCGAAAGCTTTTTAATGAAAAGAATCTGCACCTGTCGCAAATTCTTTTGACCGATGACGACCTGGCAAATAACGAAAGATCATTGAATATTGTCAATACCTTGCAGGCGGTTCTTAACTTCAATGCCGTGCCAATTATTAACGAAAATGATAGCACAAGCTTTACTGAAATTCAGTTCGGTGACAATGATATGCTTTCGGCCTTGGTCGCAAGACTGATGTCCGCGGACCATCTAATTATCGCAAGTGATGTGGACGGATTTTATCCCGCTGACCCAAAGACGGATCCGAATTTAACCCCGATCTCGGTCATTCGACGGATTGATGATAAACTTTTGTCGGCGGCGCTACCCGCGAAATCCTGGAAGGGCCGTGGCGGAATGCTGTCCAAACTGCAGGCTGCCAAATTGGCCGCGGACTCGGGGGTTGAGACCTACATCACCCACGGGGACAATGCAGATATTCTGCCTTTGATCCTTCAAGGCAAACACCGTGGAACTCACATTTTGGCGCAAAAAAACGGCCCGTCACTGAACCCGATGGATAAGCTTTTTCAAAGCCTGCGGGAAAGCTCGCGCCAGTTGCTGGATTTGCCCATTGCGAAAAAGAATCGCATTCTAAAAGACTTAGCCAAAGCTTTAAAACAAAAAGAGCAGCAAAAGAATATTTTGCGCATCAATCAGCAAGAGATCCGTGCTCAATCAGAAAAACTTTCGAAAGCCTTACTAGACCGCCTAAGCTTGGATCCGCAACGCCTGGCCCTGCTTAGCCAGCAAGTGAATTCTATTGCCGCTCTTGCTGACCCATTGGCCGCAAAACAGACAGAAGCTTGGCATCATCCTTTGGGCTTTAAGATTAAAAAATGTAGGGTTCCACTGGGTGTTGTGGCAATGATTTTCGAGTCCCGGCCCAATGTTTTGATCGAGGCCTTTGCGCTTTGTCTGAAGTCTGGCAATAGTGTTTTGCTTCGCCCGGGCTCGGAGTCCTTCGAAACCTGCAAGGCGCTGCTTAAGCTTGTGCATGCGGTACTGAAGAAGCATCGGGTTAGCTGCAACGTCATTCAAATGCCACCTTCCTCTGAAAGAAAATACGTCCTGCCGATTTTGCAGGCGAAAAAGTATATCGACTTGGTCGTCCCCCGGGGTGGCGAGTCCTTAATTTCATTTGTCGAACAAAACTCGCGGATTCCGGTGGTTAAGCATGACAAAGGCCTGTGCCATCTTTTTGTTGATAAATCTGCGGACGACAAAATGGCGTTGCAGATTCTGATCAATGGAAAGACCCAGCGTCCCGGGGTTTGCAACGCTCTTGAAACACTTTTGATTCACAAAGATCGAGTTAAAAAATTTCTGCCAAAGGCCATCGAAGCCTTGCAAAAAGCCGGGGTTGAATGCCGTTTGGATAGCAGCCTGATGAAACAATTCAAAAAGCAATTTCCAGGCATTCGCCAAGCCACCGCCGAGGACTGGGATACCGAGTATTTGGACTTGATCATCTCAGTCCAAACTGTTGGCTCCCTTGACGAGGCCATCCATTTTATAAGCCAGCATGGCTCAAACCATTCTGATGCGATTGTGACCAAATCAAAACGCAATGCCAGCGAATTTCTTAAAAAAGTGGATTCGGCGGCAGTTTACCACAATGTCTCCACACGCTTTACCGATGGCTTCGAACTAGGTCTTGGCGCCGAAATGGGGATTTCGACACAAAAGCTGCATGTGCGCGGCCCGATGGGTTTGCAAGCCTTGACCACCTACAAATATGTTGTTGAAGGAAAAGGTCAAATTCGCAACTAGAGCCGAATCTGCAAATAAAGCCGAATCTACACCTAGAGCCGGCCCAAATTGAAATATCTATGGGCCGCTCATCTTGACTTCGATTTTTTCACACCATAGAAGATGGAAATTGGAATTTTATATTTAAACTTAACTAAGGACAGATTGTGATTAAACTAAGTCTTTTTGTAATTATTGTTGGCGCTTTTTCAACCTTTGCTTTCGCGGCACCAACCAGCCAGTCGACAGCGCCAGCTAAACTTTCAGATAAAGTTTCAGCTAAAAATCTGGCTAAGGCTTCCGCTAAGACTCCTAACAAAGCAAAATATTCTGCGAAAAAGGCAGCGCGCTCTGCGGCTGCAAGCGAAGAAATAGCGGCAGCTGCGACGACGACACCACAAGTGGCTTTGATCAGCAACAAGACGGCCTGGCTGAAATCGCACCTATCAATTGCTGGTTTTATTTCTTCCGCCAATGCCATCAAATCAACTGGTAACGCTAAACTTACTGGCGACTTTAATACAATCAAGGGCGATGGAGAAGTTGCCACAGATTCTGGAATGGGAATTGATGCACGAATCACGGATTACAAATGGGGAAATATAGCCTGGCAGGCAGGACTTTCACTTGAAACCAGCCGCGAACTTAGCGGAGGCAACATCGGAAGCCTGCGACTTTCTGCCCAGGGTTCCAAGCCAAGCTTCAGACCAGTGATTGCTTCAGGCGGCATCAGCTATCAACTGAATGAAACTATTTATTTCCCAGTTGCCTTAAACTACGCACTTTACACAATGAAAACTGATGGTGCGGCTAAGGATTTTACCCTGACCCCGCAATTGGGCTACCAATACGGAATTGGCTTTCATCCTAAAAAATTGCCAATTGCCTTGGAACTCGTGCAACGAGAAGTTCGCTATCAAATGGAAATTCGTGGCGATAATTTCAAAGCCGACTTTGGTGACAGCGTATTAGCTGGCTACAATATCCAAGGCCGCTATTCTTTCTAAGGATCAAAAGCAATCCAATGGGCCGCACTTCAAACTTCAGTGTAGGCCTTAATGTGGGCGGTGACTAAACACGGCCCTCCATCTGAGGCAAAATTAAGAACCTGGTCCACCCAAATCATCGGCGGACGGTGCGGAAGCCACTGTAGAAGACGATCTGCGGAAATCGGGACATTAGCCGTGAAGGGCATTGACTAAATAACCCAGCACAAAGCCAAGCACCGCAATGCTCAACAGAAAATAGGAAAACCAAAACACTGACGGCACTGGGTTTAAGGGCTTTTGCGCGATGCCGACCATGGTCTTGATTTAGCAAGTCTCGTTCATGTTCTCAAGATTAATCCGATAAGAATATCAAAGGCTTATACCTGATTCTGCAATATTCGCAAGAATCAATAGTTTGGCTATTTTACCGGAGGTCGACCACCTTGAGAAAAATCTTTTTTGCCACATCGGCTGTTGTCTTTCTCAGTATTTGCTTGGTCTCATTTTGGCTGCCGCCGATCCTGTGGACCATGCTCTTCTTCATCCCGATTTTTGCTTTGGGAGTGCACAATGCAACCCAAACGAAACGGGCCCTGCTGCGTAATTTTCCTTTGCTTGCTATCTTTCGCTACCTCTTTGAGATGATTCGCCCAGAAATTCAGCAATACTTTGTCGAATCCGACACCGACGGGGCGCCAGTCCCGCGGGAAACCCGATCTGTGGTCTATCAACGGGCTAAACAGCAAACCGACACCCTTCCTTTCGGGACTCAACGCAATGTCTATGCTGAAGGCTACGAATGGATCGCCCATTCCTTGGCACCCCAAAATGTGAATACAAAAAGCCTAAGGGTCCTTGTTGGTGGACCGCAGTGCTCAAAACCTTACTCTGCAGCGGTATTAAATATTTCGGCAATGAGTTACGGCGCCCTTAGCAAAAATGCGGTTCTAGCCCTGAATGGTGGGGCCAAACTTGGCGGCTTTTATCATAACACCGGCGAAGGTGGGGTTAGCCCCCATCACCTGGCCGAGGGTGGCGATCTCATTTGGCAAATAGGCACCGGATATTTTGGTGCACGAAACTCTGAAGGAAATTTCTGTGCTGAAACTTTCAGTAAAATGGCAGGCCACCAGAATATTAAAATGATTGAAATCAAACTGTCCCAAGGGGCCAAGCCCTCGCACGGAGGAATTCTTCCGGCAGCAAAAATTACTGCAGAAATTATGCAAATTCGTAATGTGATTGCGGGCAAGGATGTTGTTTCCCCGCCCGCACATAGCAGCTTTTCAACACCTACTGGATTGCTTAATTTTGTTCAACTGTTGCGCGATCTTTCAGGTGGAAAGCCAGTGGGTTTTAAGCTTTGCATTGGTCGGCCATCTGAGTTTATCGCCATTTGCAAAGCAATGATCGAAAGCAAAATCCTGCCCGACTTTATCACCGTCGACGGCGGCGAAGGCGGAACCGGTGCCGCCCCGCTTGAGTTTTCTAACAGCGTTGGCGCGCCTCTTGAGGAAGGGCTAAGTCTGGTGCACAATGTTTTACGTGGCTTTGATTTGCGCCAGCACATTCGCATTATCGCCTCGGGAAAGGTGCTGACCGGATTTAATCTTTTTTCGCGAATCGCATTGGGGGCAGACCTTTGCAACACAGCACGGGGTATGATGTTGGCGTTAGGCTGCATTCAGGCCAGGCGCTGCAATACCAATGATTGCCCCACCGGAGTTGCGACTTCAAACCCAGAGCTAGTGCAGGGCCTTGTTCCTTCCGACAAACGAGTCCGAGTCTACAATTATCAAAAACACACCGTCCAAGCTTTTGCCGAACTACTAGGAGCGTCTGGCCTGCAACACCCCTCGCAGATCTCGGGCCAAGCCATTCACCGCAGAGTCTCTGGAACACTGGTCAAAACTTACCAAGAACTTTTTGCACCCATCGAAGTCGGATCATTTCTGCGCGGACAGGTTCCCCAGGAACTTCAGGCTGACTTTGCATCAGCCAATGCCGACTACTTTTACCGGCAGGAAAGCCATAGCCCAGCTCAAGTCAGCTCTCCGCCCGCGGACAAAGGCAAAAGCAAAGACAAAAGCGAACAAGCTGCTTAAGCCGCCCCGTTGGCCTATCGGCAATCAACAAATCCTTCACCATTTTCATTAATTAAAGTAGCCCATTCAAACCTCTGGTGAATGTTTGCGCTTGATACGCCGATTTTTTTGATAACTTCAGCATTGGCCTTAACCCGATATGAATTGTAATCTTCGTCGCCAGAATCTGAATTTTTGAATCCAACTTGAGCTTTTCCCGACTTATCCATAACAACTAACGTATAAATAGGATCAGCTTTTGCATTAGTTTTAGCATTAGTTTTAGCATTAAGATTAATAGTCTGAACTAACATGTAGCTTTTTATTCCGGGTAACAATTTCGAACCTGCTTCCGCTTTGCACTCAAGAACTGTTTGAATTTGAACTTGCTTTGCATTTCCCAAGGACGTTGCTAAAAGAAGACCTATTGCAGTCATCAGTGATTTCATAAAACTCTCCGTTCATTTACTAAGTTAGGATTCAAATACTTTACGGGGCAAATATATCAAATCTGCTAAACCATTTCGCCTGTTAGTTTTCTAACAGCTTATTGTAAGAATTACGTTGTTCTACTTTGAAGAAAATCATAGGCTTAGCTGCATTGGCCAATGGACGCAATTCGAAAATCTTCGCGAGACTCCCCAAGGGATCTCCGCTGAGGTCTATCCCTATGCCGAATATATTATTAAAAAGAGGGCGGCGACCATCTAGAAAAAGAATTTGAGGCCGGCGACAATGCCGGTCTTGCTTGATTTTGATTCCAATCCAGATAGAAGTTGGCTTTCTTTTTCCGAATACGAGCTACCAAAGATTCGAACGGCGGCAAAATCAATAAACAAGCCGACCTCGGTGCGAGTGCCACTGACTGTCCCTAAGACTTCATTTTCTGCGGGAATAAAGCTGCGATAGAGACCACTGATTCCAACATAGCGATTGAAGTAAAGATTTAAATCAGCCCCGGCAAAGCTGCTATTGATTCGCGTGATCGTTGCTCCGGTTAAATTGCGGGTGCGCAAACCATACTGCAAAATCAAATGAGTGCCCTGAACCGCATTACCGGCGATGCGCAGTTGCAGCAAACCAGTCTGGTCATTGTATTTTTCTTCTACATTGTTTTCAAATTGCACCTCAAGACCTAGCACCGTGGCAAAGGCACCGATTGAACCTTGAACCGCGGAATGTGCTTGCGAAGTTTCCGGATTCCCAGAAACCAATGAATAGGAAACTTGCTGTGCCGAGAAATAGAACTCGTAGGGGCTTGGAGCATACATAGCCAACCAAAGATCCATCATCTTGTTTTTCTCTTTTTGCGCCAGCCACTCTTGCAGGGTCCAGCGGCTGCCTTCCTTTTTTTCGGCCTTTTGCCGGTAGTCAAATCGGCCAGGCCCTGTGGACCCATCTGCTGCCCATAGAGCCTGCCCGCCAATGACGAAGACGGACAAAAAAACTATAGCGCTATATCGAGCAGAAAAAATCGAAATTGTAGACAGCGATTCTTGCCCAGAGGCTCGGCTTGCAGCTTTAGTCTTCATAGCTATATTTTGCATGTCTGTATTTTCCATCGCTATATTTTCTATCGAAAGAAGAGCGCGCGCGAGGGGAAAACAGAAGGATCTCAAAACGGGAAAGAACTGTCGCTCCGTAGCCACTAATTCTATGGAAGCAAAGAGCTTTTGATGCTTTTCTGCAGCACCATCAATCGCCGTCACAAATTCCGACAATTGGCCTGGGTCCGCATCGGTTTTTGCTAAGGGTCAGTTCGCGCCGATCGGCCCACTCGCCATTGGCGTTGCAGCGTCTTCGACTACACATGACACCCGGTTTTGATAGGTTGCAATCTTTGGCACCGACTTTGTTGTTTTCACAAGCCCAAACACACTGGCCGTATTCTGCAAAGGGGCTTCTGCAGATTTGCTTTTCTGTGGGCTTCAACTTCGCAGCCGCAACGACTTTAAGGGCTTCTTTTTTTGTTGCAAATATCTTCTTAAACACAAGAAGATCGTCGGCACTAATTTCACTGACTGGATCCAATTGACCTTTTGCAATCCGTCGCCCCCGCAGTAAAGTATCAAAAGCTATTTCACCATTTTCAAACAAGCCACGAAACTGCGCTTCCTGACCGGCCTTCAGTTCAGAACTTTTCTCATTTGCTAGTCCGCGAAAGGAGCTTGCCCCTTGAACCACTGAAAGCTTAACCCGTGGCATGGTCGGATAATAGGTCATGACGTATTGTCCAGATTGTAAAATATTTTGAGAAATCACGGTTTCAAAAAAATTCTTACAATCGCCGTCGCAAGAGTAAGCAATCCGCCCCCACTGCAGGCTAATTTTTT
>CALQIT020000064.1 GCA_943330705.2 Streptomyces griseus | reverse complement strand
TGGAATGTTATCCTCTGCCTGCTTTACTCGCGGGGCCTTCATTTTCGGTGTAAGAACTTTACTTTCGTTGAAGTACTCATTTACAGCTTGTATGAATGGATTGATCAATCTGACGTCGATTTTCGCATTTTTGGTCATGGTGATATTCAGCTTGCTGCATAATTCGGGTAGGCTTCTAAAGGGCTGAAACACTGCCTCAAGTCCAGCCTTCTTCATTTGCAAGATAATCTTTAAAGGCACCTTAATAGATGCCATGATTTTTCCATTCGCGGACATATCCTGTTTGAGCTTTACAAAAATTCTACAGTTTTCAACGGCAAGTGTTTGCGTTTCAGAAAAGTCAAAGACAGTTACCATTAATTCGGACTGTTGCAGTTGCTGCATAGTTTTTTCGAAAGAGACAGTAGCTGCAAGATCGACATCATTTGGGCAAGAGACAATTTGAAGTTTGTCAAAAGTCTTTAATTTAAACATTTTTTAAATTTATCCTTTCCCTTGGGTTAGAAAAACTCTGCAGTTTCTTCCGGTATCATAAATTGAAAAGTAGGCTCAAAAAGTAGACTCAAATCAAGTCCTTTCAAATTCAACATGTCAAATCTGATCTGAACATCGCCAGCGGAGTTGCTGACGAGAAAGCACGGTCTGAAAAACAAATCTGTTCGCTTGCTATAGCCAGATGAGCTGTAGATAGCCATAGGTAAGCTTCCGCGAGGGTGAAGTCCTTCAATCCTAGCAAGATTGAAGTTGATAATGCCAATCAATTGGTTCGCAAACTCCTTGAAAGCGTCGATCAAAGTTGCATCATCAATATCGCTATAGAGCGAATTTCTAGATTTAAAATCATCAAGGGCAACAGCTATGGCAATCGTTGACAAAAAGGACTTGTCTGCAATTTCGGCAGTCACCAACAACTTTGCATTGACTTTCGGGGTCTCCGATTCAGCAAACTTCATATCCATATCAGGAAACATCGAATTGCCAATAAACTCGGAGCCTTTCATGGCAATTATTTTGAACCCCGGTGGAACGAAGTGAAAAAGCAGTGGAGTTAACAGATTCGGCGCGTTGATGTCTGGCACAATTGAATAGGTTGCAAAGCTATTTCTTCGCGCCGGTTCATGCTTTGCAAAGACGAATAAGGGAATCTGCAGGTTCTGGCATTTTGACAAAAGCAAATCGGAAACTTCTTCATTGGTCTCGTTTAGTCGCGCAAAAGCGGCAATGAAAACAAGGTCCTTTTTTGTTTTCAATTCTATGGAATCTTCAGAATAGAACGAGTCCGTTGGTATTTTAAGCCCGCGTAGTTTCGCATGCTCCACCAGAGATTGTATCTGTTCCGCTGATATCGAATCTACAAAAAAAGCTGATCTCATGTTGCCTCCTGCTAAGGGGGATTCTAAAATAAGCCCCGGTTGTTGATGAAATGATATTATAGGGGGGTGGCCTTTTGCCACTAAATTAAGTTACTTTTTGACCTGACATGACATGACTCGACTGTGCGGGATTCAGTCAACCCCCCGCTCATTCTTTTTTTTGTGGAGGTCTGGTTTCGAATTAGGTTTTGTTATAAAGCCAGGCGAGGGCATGTTTCGAGTTCAAGTAGCCACATTTCTGCATAATCTTCAGTCCAAAATAGCCATATCTTTGTAACGGTATGCCACCCATTTTAATATTTTTATTGCGCGGTTAATACCCTCGGAGACCCCGCTAGTCAGACGGTGCGAGGCGCATTACTTGATGCGGCAAGGAAGCCTAGAATTCTTCGTGAGGAAGGAGAAAGCGCCATTTGCCTTCGGGAAGATGCCCCAAAGGAATTCGCCCGACCCGGACCCGCTTAAGCCCAAGAACGTTAAGCCCAACAAATTCGCACATGCGGCGGACCTGTCGCTTGCGTCCTTCTTTTAAGACAAAGCGCAACTGGTCTTGATTCAGCCATTCAACGTGGGCCGGTTTTAAATTTTTGCCGTCAAGTTCTAGGCCAAAACGCAACAGCTCAAGGTCTTCTTTAGATAGGGACCCCGAAACTCGAACCAGATATTCTTTTTCGATCTCGCTATTTTCGCCAATTAATTTTTTGGCGATGCGGCCATCCTGAGTAAAAATCAACAGCCCCTGGGAATCAATATCCAGACGTCCGGCAACGGCTAGTCCCTCTAGATTTCGCGGATTGAAAGGGGGAGCTTGTCCTGAATCAAAGTTTTCCGGACCCAGCAGCTGTATCGCCGGGGTGTATTGGGGTTCTGGTTGGCTGGAAACATAGCCAATGGGTTTATTGAGCAGAATAGTTACCAGGTCTTGCTGTTGCTTCCGAGCTTGGGCCGCAAGCTCAATGCGCACTCCTCGAGGGAATTTTATGCCTAGTTCATTGACCTGCCGACCATCGACAAAGACCAAGCCTTCGCTAATGTAGCGGTCGGCCTCACGGCGTGAACAAAGGCCAAGCTCTGCCATCAGTTTAGAGAGCCTTATTGGTTCCGTCGAACTGGCTATTTCTGAGGTGTTATCTTTATTTCGTTTTGTATCCATGAAGATCTCTGTTTAATAGCTATCGTCCACAGAGACAACCAGCAGATTATTTTTCGTCCAAATTATTGTTTTTTTTACTAACATCGGACATCTGCTTCGAACAGTGGCTTCGGCCAGCTAGGTCAGCTAGGTCAGATTGATTCCGCCATCAACGTGCAGATTGGCCCCTGTTGTCCAGGCCGAGTCCGGTGACGCCAAGAAATAGATCGCTTTGGCAATGTCTTGAACACTGCCAATTCGCCCTAGGGGCTGAAGTTTGCCCATATTGTCCAGGACTGCTTTCTTTTCGCCATCGGGCAGGGCATGGAAGCCGTGGATCGGGGTATCAACAATGCCTGCGGACACCGCATTGACGCGAATGCCTTTGGGGCCAAGTTCAAGTGCCATAGCTTGGGTCCAATTGTTCATTGCCGCTTTGCTGGCCGAGTAGGCCGAAGTTCCGGTGATCGGCTTTGCCCCCAATGTGGATGATACATTGACGATGCTGCCACGTCCGGACTTTAGCAGAAAAGGCAAGCAGGCTTGAGTCCAAGCCACAGCTCCAAACAAGTTCACCGCGAATTGTGTTTTCCAGGTTTCTAAGCTTCCGCTGGCAAAATCTTCGATTTGGAATTGACCAGCGTTATTGATTAGAACTTCAATCTGCACATCTTTTCGCGTGCTCAAGTGCTGACTGTATTTGCTGAGGCTTTCGGCCTTTGCAAGGTCGGCTTTTAACAGCGACGAGCCATTGCGGCAGCGCAATGCAACTTGTTGCAGACGGTCTTCATTGCGGCCAAGAAGAAAAATAAAGTAACCATTTTCAGAGAAAATTTCCGCCGTGGCGGCTCCGATTCCAGAGCTTGCTCCGGTCACGATGACAGCTTTTTTCATGGATAAAATCTGTCAGAAGCAGGCAAAGAAAGCAAGTTGCACATAAAAAATAAACCCCAAAGCTTTCACTTTGGGGTCTAAAAAATGGAAATACCCGTCCGACCGTGGACAGGCTTAAAGCTTTAATTAAGCGGCCTTTCGGCGCATCCAGGCGTGGTACTTTTTGTCAAAGTCCTTTGCCTTGTATCCATCCATCGTCAGTAGGCCTTCTTTGACCCAGGTATAGTGCTCTTCGCAAAAGCCCGCGCGGGCTGGTTTAGCTTTGCACATTTCCGCCACACACTTGTTGGCAGTAATAGAGACCACATTCCTAGGCATTTGCTTTTCTGGTGCTGGTGTATTCTTGGGATTCTTTTCTGCCATTCATTTCCTCCTGGGGTGGGCTGAATAAAACTATCCAGACATAGGACTTATCGGCAGGACTTAAGCAGTGATGAGAACTATTTTTCCCCATTGGGAGAATCTCAGCTTGATGCACAATGCAGTGAATCTATGTCTGTGAGTTCGCCAGTTTTTAGGAACTTCTCTCGATTAGCGAGGTTGAAACTTCAGCAGGCTCAGATCCAGCTGATTCAGTTCATTCAAATCCCAGCCCTGCCATTCTGATTTTGCCAATATTGTAAAGTGGATCGGGCCTTGGGGAATCAGCCAGTTATTGTTGATCAAAAAAATCAGGGCTTGGCTGCAAAGTTTCTTTCGCTGAATTTCGCTTGAGGCCTGGCGCAGTTGTTTGAAAGTCCGTTGCAGCTCTGGCGAATCAAGCTGCAGAAAGTCCTCGGGGTTGCCGGTTTCAAAGGCCTCTAGCGCAGAAAGACAGGTTGGGCGTTCAGGCGAGTTCCCTTTGCGAAACAAGGGCGCCGGATTTTTTGCAAGTTGCTCAAGAAAAATTTTATTGTCAGTTTGTTGAAGCTCGACCGTAAGCCCTGCGTTTTTCTTCCATTGCCCTTGGGCCCATTCCGCCGCGCGCTTGTGATCTTCGCCGCCTTGTTTTGAAAAGGCATAGGTCAGTTTTCCCGTAAACGGTTTTTCTTTTGCAAGGGCCGCCTTGAGTTGATCGCTGTTTGCCTGGTAGTCCACACAGGGACTGGTCAGGCTTAGGCCAGAGTGCAGTCCGGGACAGCCGGGTCGCGGCCTAGCATGGAAAAGCTTTTGCAACTCATCGTAAGACAAGGCCGTGCTAAGCACCTTACGCAATTGCGGATGATCTTTAAGCTCTTTGCTAAAGCCAATGTAATCAAAGCGCAATTGCGGGATCTCGTGATATTCAACAGAGTCTTTATATTTTGGAATAAAAAGAGTTGGCAGCCGACGCAGAAAAGAAAGTTCCTTTTTTTCATACAGACTAAGGGCCACAGAATCTTCAGCGATGAATAGAACTTCAATCTGTGGACGATCCAGATTTTTTTCCCAATACTCTGGATTTGGTGCTAGCTGAATGCCCGAGGTTTTCCATTCAACCAGCTTAAAAGGTCCCGAAGTGATTCTTTTTTCAACTGTTTTGCCGGGTAAAAATCCATTTGCTGGAGTCGGAGTTAGTAGTGGACTAGTTAGGTTATAAATAAATTCACGATCGGCAGAGTGCAGATTAAAAACCAAAATATTTTTATTCTTTAAAACCACGCCAAGGGTTTCTGGTTTCTTCTTGCCCTGGTAGATTTCTTTCGCATTTTTCACCGGAAAAAGAAGATCCGCACGCAGGGCGCGATTTTCTGGCAAGACAAATTCTTGCATGGCTTTGACAAAAGCTTTGCCCTCTATGGGACTTCCGTCAGACCACTTCAGGTCCTTGCGCAATCGGCATTCTAAGGTCTTGCTGTTTGTATACTTACATTCTTCTGCCAAAGAGCCCGTCAATTGATTTGCCCGGTAGCTCAACAAAGTGGCGTAAATCTGACTGAGAAAGTAATTCGAATTGGCGCTTCTTTGCTCGGCCGGACGAAGGCTTGAGGGTTCAGTTAAAAGATGAAAGCGAAATACCGAGCTCAGGGCAGACTGAGTGATCTGTCCTGACAGTATCAGAATACAAAATACGATTAAGCGGGCAGGGCGGCGAAAGAAAGAATAAACACTACGGGATTGCATCCATCTCCATTTTTGCAATTGTCTGCAGCTGCATATTTGACGTGCCTTCGTAAATTTGGCCAATTTTAGCGTCACGCCAGAATTTCTCAACCGGGTACTCTTTGGTAAAGCCATTGCCCCCGAATAGATCAATTGCGGTGGATGCAATATGCTCAGCCGCCCGAGAAGAAAAAAGTTTTGCCATGGCTGCTTGCTCGATGAACGGTTGACCTGAATCTTTCAAGCGGGCAGCGTTGTAAACCATCAAGCGGGCGGCCTCGAGCTCGGTGCGCATTTCGGCCAATTGAAATTGAACACCTTGAAACTGGCCAATGGCTTTACCGAACTGCTCGCGACTTTTTACGTAGGATAAAGCGGCCTCAAAAGCGCCCTGTGCAATTCCGACCATTTGCGCGCCGATGCCAATGCGCCCCTCGTTCAAAGTTTCAATCGCAATTTTATAACCTTTGCCGATTTCGCCAAGGACGTTGCTGACCGGAACTTCGCAATTTTCAAAAAGAAGTTCGCAGGTAGAGCTTGCGCGAATTCCTAACTTATCTTCTTTTTTCCCGACTTTAAAGCCAGCAAAGTTTTTTTCCACTAAGAAGGCGGTAATTCCCTTGTAACCTTTGCTAGGATCAATGTTGGCAAAAACAATAAATAACGAGGCCTCGTTGCCATTGGTAATCCATAGTTTGTTGCCGTTAAGCACAAACTTATCACCTTTTTTTTCTGCTCTAAGTTTTAGGGCGAAAGCATCAGACCCGCTGCCACTTTCTGATAAGGCATAGGCACCAACCCATTCCTTAGCCATTTTTGGCAAATAGTTTTCTTTCTGGGCATCGGTTCCCCATCGCAGCAAAGCATTTGTGACCAGGGTATTTTGCACATCCACTAAAACGCTGACAGAGCCATCGATTCGACCGAGCTCTTCAACAGCCAAGCAGGCCATGGTAAAACTGCTGCCGGCGCCGCCATACTTTTCAGGAGTCTCGATTCCCATTAGACCCATCTCAAAAAGCTTTTTAAGAACGTCCTTATCTAGTTGGGCTGCTTGATCCATTTTTTGCACATGGGGCTTGATTTCATTTTCTGCAAACTCGCGAATGGCACTGCGAAAAGAGGCCTCGTCATCACTGAGAACAGTAAGCGCTGGACGGGAACTTTCCATGGGGTCTCCTTCAAGTTAGTCAATCAGGCCAATTAATTAGGCCGGTCAATCAGCCAAGTTCATAAGTGGGGGCTCCGCTAAAACCACCCCAGTCAGAGTAGACTCGGGGGCTGACAAATTCAAGGACCGCCTGAGCGGCACAAGACACCTGACAAGTAGCAAAAAACACCCTGACACTTTTGCTAGACTTAAGGCCAGGCCTTGGTTAGCCTTCAGCTCATGTTCAATAATTTTGATATTTTCGAGTTCTTAAACAAGGTCGCAATGATTTACTTGCCCTTGCTGTTTTCCCTGTGCTTTCACGAGTGGGCTCATGCCTATGTTGCAAAGTTGCGAGGGGATAACACGGCACAGATGATGGGACGGCTGACCCTGGATCCGTTGGCACACATTGATTGGTTTGGAACCGTTGCCATGCCACTTTTTGCACTGGCGACAAATTTAAACATTTTTTTTGGCTGGGCCAAACCAGTTCCGGTCAATACCAGAAATTTGAAGTCGCCCAGATCCGACATGTTTTGGATTGCTTTAGCCGGTCCGATGTCGAATGTTTTGCTGGCCTTCGTTGGCACAGGTGTTTTGTGGCTTGTTGATAAATTTCTGGGTGCTACGGAATACTATCAAGCTGTGGGGCGATTGACGGATGCCTTTATTTTAACCAATTTGTTTCTTGCCGTTTTCAACGCATTGCCCCTGCACCCGCTGGATGGCGGAAAGATTATAGCCCGCTTTTTACCAGCTGAAATCAATCAAAAGTTAGAACAGAATGAGCACATTTCAAGCATGATTTTAATGATGCTGATATTCATGGGGGCGACAAAATTCCTGGTCGTGCCTGTGCTTTATGTCTACACGATGATGCGTGGTTGGGCGCTATGACGGCTGCAAATCTGCCACTAAAAGCGTCGCCAAAAATAAGACTGATGAGTGGTATCCGAACCAGCGGAACCTTGCACGTAGGGCATTATTGGGGCGCCCTTCGCAACTGGATTCAATTGCAGGATCAGTATGAATGCTTTTTTGGCTCAATGGATTTGCATGGGATGACGACGGCCTACAAGGATCCCGGGCAGATTATGCCTTGGAACCGGGAAGTGATCGCTGAAATCATCGCCTGGGGTGTAAATCCCGAAAAAAATGTTTTGTTTATCCAAAGTCTAGTTCCTGAAGTGCTTGAACTTTTCATGATCTTTGCAAACCTAACACCCATGGGCTGGCTTGAAAGAGTCCCCACCTGGAAGGATTCGGAAGAAGAGAACAAGGCATCTGATACCCATAACTTGGGGCGTTTTTCTTATCCAGTTCTTCAGGCTGCTGACATTTCAATCTTTTTGGGGGCGAAGGTTCCCGTTGGTCAGGATCAAGTTGCCCACCTTGAACTATGTCGCGAAATCGTTCGCCGCTTCAATCACCTTTATAAAGGCAAACTTCCTGAGCCTCAGGCTTTGCTTACCGATACTCCAGTGCTGCCGGGGCTGGACGGCCGTAAAATGTCCAAGTCGTATAATAATGGTTTAGGATTAACCCTTGAAGAGAAGGATTTGCGCAAAAGGGTGAACCTCATGGTGACGGATCCGGCCAGAGCTCGCCGAGAAAATCCTGGGGATCCCGAGAAGTGCTCTGTTTACGGTTTTCACAAGTTATACTCCGGCGACGAAGATTTGCGCTGGGTTGTCAATGGCTGTCGCACGGCGGGTATTGGATGTGGTGATTGTAAAGGTAAATTGTCAGAAAATATCAATAACTTAAGCAAAGAACCTCGAGAAAAGAAAAAAGATTTGTTGAACAATCCAATGCAGCTTGATTCAATCATCGCAGCAGGATGCTCACGCGCCAGGGATGAGGCGCAAAAAACGCTTAAAATAGTAAAGCAATGCATGAAGTTAATATAGCAAAGCTATGCATGAAGTTAATAAAGAGGTTCTGTGAGCTCAGCTTTAAACGTCCAGCTTCCTAAATTCGAAGGGCCTCTTGCCTTGCTTCTTTACCTTATCCGTAAAGAAGAAATGGATATTTTTGATATTGAAATCCATAAAATCACGGCCCAGTATTTGGAGTATATGAAGTTGATGAAAGAGCTCGACCTTGAGCTGGCGGGTGATTTTATCGCCATGGCCTCGACTTTGTTGCAAATAAAAAGTCGGATGTTGCTGCCTCAGTACAACGAAAATGGGGAAGTCGTAGAGTCCGAAGACCCGCGCAAAGAACTGGTGCAAAGACTTTTAGAATACCAAAAATATCAAGAAGCGGGAAAAGCGCTTTATGAACGACCCCTGCTGGGCCGGGATATTTGGGCACGGGGGATGCGCGAACGCCTTGAGACCAAAGAAGAGGAAATTGTTCTCGAAGAAAATGCGCTGTTCTCTTTGATTTCGGCCTATCGCCTGGCCTTACGCTCAATCAAAAATAAGTTTCACCAAGTCACCGCAAAAACGCAAAGCATCGCCAGTCGGATTTTGCAAATAAAAGACCGTTTATTCATGGGTCAAAAGGTAGCACTAAGTTCCCTTCTTGATGTGGTTGAAGATCAACGCCGGCAATTGCTTATTACCTTTTTGAGTATTCTTGAGCTTGGGAAGATGGGCTTTGTTTCCGTTTATCAGTCCGAGGTTTACTCAGAAATTTGGATTGAAGCCCGCAAACCGATTGAAACCGATGCGCTGTCAAGGGTCGAAGAATACGAGTCCGTCAGTGCCGAGGCCGCAGCGGCCAATATGATCGAAAAAAGTGAAAAGATGCAGGAAGAGTTCCTGTTGGATGCCGTTGATGAAGATCTCACTCTGCCTGATAATCAAGCCGAAGCAGCCACAGATCTTGCTGTTGAAGATGAAGCTGAGATTGCTAGCGATGAGGACATTGCAGCTGCCGAGGCCGAGCTCAGTGCTGCTGAGCAAGCGGGGATGACTGGTAATGCCGAATCCGCCTTGATTGAAGAATTTAATCCTGAAATTGAATTGACTTGATTTAGAGTATTGGGGAGCGAATGGCAAAAAAGAATCGAAAAAAAATAGACGAACCGTCCATAGTAGACCTAGGGCTTGAAAGCGAATTTGAAAGCGAAATCGAATCGGAAGGTGAATCTGAAAACGAAGCGCTGGCCGCTGACGGCGCCGCCCTGTTTTCTGAAACGTTGGAGACTGAACTTGGCGATTTCGCTCCTGCCCTGGAGCAGGAAGCAAGCTTTTTACCTGAGGTTGATGATTCCAAATTGCTAGCTGCCGAAACGCCGTTGCTGGTGGTCACTGAATCGGTAGAGGGGACGGAGCTTGATGCCTATGAATCCGCCGAAATCGAGGACGTTGAATTCATCGAAGACGAACAGCTTGAGTCCATCGTAGAAAGTGTCCTTTTTGCCAGTGATCGCCCCGTCAGCCTGAATCAACTGAAAATGGTTTTTAAAGGAACAAATATTAAGGGCGATAAAATCCGCAGAGCACTTGATCGCATTGCTGTAGAGCTTGCCGGAGCCCGTCGCGGAGTCAGTCTTGAAGAAGTTCCGGGTGGCTACCAGCTCAGAACGAAAATCGATAACATGAGCTTTTTGACCCGAACATTGAAAGCTAGACCATTTCGGCTTTCTGGACCTGCGCTTGAGGTCTTAGCCATCATTGCCTACAAACAGCCGTTGATTAAGTCTGAAATTGACGAAATCCGGGGCGTTGAATCTGGGCATCTTTTACGGGCCTTAATGGAAAAGGGATTGGCGACTTTCGAAGGCAAAAGTCAGTTACCCGGAAAGCCAATGCAGTATGGGACGACTAAAAAATTCCTTGAAATCTTTGGTTTGAGAAATCTAAAAGAATTGCCATCTATTTCGCAGATTGATGAGCTCCTGCCCGAAGGTATCGGCGAAGAGAACGATCGGGAAAAATCAACACTTAGCCAGTTGACCGAGAATTTGTCGCAATCGGCAGGTCTAAGTTACTCTGAAGGCGAGGAAGAACTTTCTAAAATCGCTGATCAGTTGACGGACATCTCGACGACATCTGATTTCTTTGAGCAAGAAAAAATTCGACAAAAACAAAAGCGAGATCAAGACAAGGCTCAATCCATTCGCGATGCTTTGATTTTTGGCGACGTGGTCAGCAATCGTGATAAAAACTGGCTAGGCCGATTTGACGAAGCACTTAAAGCCGGCGAAACCGCACAGTTTTCCCAGAATGAAGTTTCGGAAGTTGCTCCTTTGGTCAGTGAAAATGAAAAGCTCCCGATTTCAGAATCAGAATCAGAATCTGAGGCAGACTCAAATTCTGAGCCAGAAGCGACAGAGACCTTGTTCTCCGAGGACCATGACGACAGCGTAGATTCCGATATGGCGCTTGCGTTTGCGGACGACGAGCCCAATGAACAGGATAGTGAGCTGGGCAGCGAGCTGGGCAGCGAACAGGACAGCAAGGAGGACGGTGAGCCATCCAACAGTCCCCTCGGCGAAGCGGCAATCTAGTTCTTGGATTCGTTTCTGTCTGAGTGTTTTCATAGTTTTTCATCTTACGGTGATTGTCGTTCTTGCAAATGGGACTTCGTATTTGGGGCGGTCCCTTCAACACATATTAACACCCTATGCGAATTTTATAGGACTTAACTCGACCTGGAATTTCTTCTCTCCGGATCCTGCTCACACGATGTATTTTCGCTACTTGGTGCGTTTCCAAGACGACAATGGCAATGACCTGCGTGAGGCCATCGAAGAATTTGTGCCTGCAGCAAAAGATGAATTTGTTTTAAATAGTTCGAAACGCCGGATGCTTTATGCCATGCGATTTATGATTTTGGATTCGCGGCGAATGAGCGGAATTTTGGGTCCGTGGATTTGCCGAAAATACCCGGGTGCTACCTCTTTACATATTGAACATATTTTCGAGCAAATTCCGTCCTTAGACCGCGCCGTGCTAGATACCGAAGAGGGGGCCCATCGGCAGATCTTTGATGGCCGAAGCACGCCAAACAGTTTTGAATTTTATTGTGCAGATAAAGACGCCGAGGTTTCCCTGTGAAAAAAGTTTTAGCAAGCTTGGCTGATAGTTGGGGCCGCTTTTGGTTTTCACCAGTCAGCCTTTTGAATTTGGCGGCGTTTCGAATTGTATTGTTGTCGACATTTTTTTTCCTTTACCTGAATCGTCAGTTTGATCTTCAGTTGTTCTATTCTGAAAATGGCATGTTGCCAAAAAAGTTGGCGTTGGCTGTCATTCCAGAATTTTACCGGGCCCCTTTTCTGTTGGCACTCTGGCCCGATGAAATGCTCAGTTGGGTTCACGGCCTGTATGTGGGCCTATTGCTGCTATGGGCCCTGGGCCTTAGTTTTCGGCCCTTGGCAATCTTGACTTGGCTGTTGCACATTGCTTTTTTACAAAGAAATTACAGCGTTGCCTTTGGCGCTGACTTGATTGGCGGAATTTTTATGTTTTATCTGGCGTTCACCCAGTCTTGCGCGCGCTTGTCCTTGCGTTCAATTGTGTTTAAAAACCTTCGGTTATTGCCGAAAGTTGAATCAGATATATTTACATCCATGTTTTACCGGATCATTCAAATTCAACTCTGTGTGATTTACGGTTATACAGGTTTTGAAAAGCTCAAGGGCAGCACGTGGTGGGACGGGACCGCTCTGTGGAATATTTTTGCCAACAGTCAGATGGTAATTGCTGACTTTTCCTGGATGAAGCATTTCCCAATTGCTATTGCAGTGCTTAGTTTTTCTAGCGTGTTGTTTGAAATCTATTTCCCGGTGCTGGTTTGGTTTAAGGGTACTCGTCGATCTATTTTAATATTTGGCTTTGCCTTTCATCTTGGGATTGGGATGCTGATGGCATTGCATTCATTTTCATTAGTGATGCTGGCCCCCTATCTTTTATTTTTGAATGAGGACCAGGTCCGCAATGTGCTGAGACTCAAGAAGATCTCTGGTCTATTTTTAAATTGATTCCATTCGCCTCAATTTGAGAAACCGCATCCAAACTTAAATAAATACTTCGAATCCTCCGATCCGCTGGTAGATAATATTACGAACTGCGGAGGCCGTGATGTCGAAAATAGGTCTATTTCTTCTGCTGATTCTTTCCTTTTTTTCCGGACACCCGGCAGGGGCGACAGATCAAGCCGAAGCCAGGCAACAGACCAAAGACTTTTTGCTTGATCAAAAACAGCGGGATGAGCTCATAAAAAAGGATGCCAAGGCCTTAGAGGCAGACCTTAAAGTTCAAGAACTTACTGGCGGAAGTGAAAAAGATCGACAGGCCATCTATGAACTTGCTGCCGAGGTCTTTGCCGATTCAGAAAAAATACCAACTGAACAAATGCAACAAATTTTGGAACAAGCAAAAGGCGATCCCGAAAATTTTGCCAGCGGTTTGACTGACAAGCAAAAGGCCAAACTCAGGTCAATTGCTGAAAGCATCGAAGCTAAAAAGAAAAAACCCTAAGCTGAAAACATCCTACGAAATTCTCAAAATGAAACACTATGACTGAGACCGTATTCGAATTGCTTACAGCTAAAGTTTTTTTTGATTCAAACCGATACAAGACCTAGGGGCTAGGGGAGTGCATATGAATATTACTTTGGTTCGAAATGTCCTTTCTGCGGGTGCAATGTTTTTACTTTTAAGTCTGTATACCAATTGTTCCTCTTACCAAGAATCTACCATTGATAATGGATCGGCTGATCCATGCGCTGGTCAGGCCAATTGCAAAGAAAGTAATGATCCCTACGTCAATGCTCCGTCAAATAGCATTTCAGAGTCGTTAACAGCGCAATCTCAATCCGGAAATACCCCCAACGCATTGACCTTGGGTGGTGATTGCTTTTTGGGGCCCAAGGGAAGTAGTCATCGCATTCAATTAAAAATTTACCAGAATATTGGGGGAGCAAAACGGGATATTCCACCAACCATGGTCACAACCAAATGTGAGCATGGAAAATATCTGGCGATCATGACGGTTGCTTGGATTTCAGCAGGCTCCTACGGCATTCGTGGAGATCTTTTTTTAGCCGGGGCTACTGAGTCGGCTTCGACTTTTGATCGCTCTTTTTGCTATGGGACGGCTTGTTCAGGGAATTGATTTCCTTGGCCGCAGGTGACGGCACCGAAGCTGGCAAGGTGCCAGGCAAACTACTGGGTAAATTATTTGGCAAAGTGCTGCCTAAAGAACTGGCAAAGGGTTGAATCTTTAGGTGACTCAGATTCAAAGATCTAAGGTGGCTGGATTTTTGTTCAGGCGCAATATCAAGGTCATTGAGTTTCGATAAGGTTGTTGCCCAGCCAGTCCCTTCATTCCAAAGTCGAAGAGTCACAACGGATGTGATTGCCGTTTTTAGGCCTGCCCCCATGTCGAAGGAATCATGGGCAAGTAGATAGAGAAGTTCAATATCTTGACCATTTGCCGATTTCCAAAACAGCGGCAAGGCCGGCAAATTTAAATCAGCATCAAAAATAAAATCAGAAGAAATTTCTTTGCGAAAAAAATCAGCTCGAGACAAACCAATGCTTTTCTGCGATCTGTTTTCAGGCTTGTCAGCTTGGCTACCAGCAGAAGTCGTTTGCGTCGAATTCGTAGCGGAACTTCTAGTTGAACTTCCCTGGGGCTGTTCCTTTGCGGAGTCCTCTGGCGTTCGAACCGGTATCCATCCCCGTGGAACTAGGGCTAGGTCTAATTTTGCCGATGTCCAAGCCTCTTCCCAAGCTGCTTTGCTGTCTAGAAAAACGGGGTTTAAAACTTTTCCAGAGTTTTCAAAAATCGCCCTGCGCACGGGGGGAGGTAAAGAAAAGCCAACGGGAATGCCAATTTGCAATGGCCGACCGCCAGTCAGCAAAAAAATATGATCAGGGAATGCCGTCCAGTAAAATCCCCCAGCAAATGAAAAAAAAGCAGTGAGGGAAATTAAAAGCCATTTCTTTTTCTTCATCGCGGGCTAAAAAACTTCGTCAAAAGAAACCTGGCCGGTGACGCCAACTTGATAAGCTGAAACTTTTCGTTCAAAAAAGTTAGCAAGCTCTTGCATATCTTGAAGTTCCATAAATCCAAATGGATTCTTAACATTGTAGCGGGCTGGAATATGCAACATTTCTAAACGTTGATCGGCAACAAATTCAAGGTACTGACGCATATCTTTTAAAGAAAGGCCAGCAATGCCTTGGTCCAAGATGTCTTTAGCAAAAACCATTTCGCAATCAATAGCATCTTCCATCATTTGAATGACCATGTCGTTCATTTGCTCATTAAAAAGATGAGGTTCTTCCCGTCGTGCCGTATTTATGACTTCAGTAGCAAAAGCAATGTGCATGCTTTCATCACGAAAAACCCAATTGGTTCCTGCCGCAAGTCCTTGCAAAAGACCCTTTGAACGCAAAAAATAGACGTAGGCAAAGGCTGCAAAAAAGAAAAGACCCTCAATACAAGAGGCAAAGCAAATAAGATTCATTAGAAATTTTCGTCGATCTTCGACCGTGGATAGTTTGTCCAGGCCATTGATTGAGTCCATCCATTTGAAGCAAAATTTAGATTTGGCCTGAATTGATGGAATATTATCAATAGCCGAAAAAGCGGCTGCGCGCTCGGCATGATCAGGGATGTAGGTATCAAGTAAAGTTAAATAAAACTGAACATGCAAAGCTTCTTCGTAAAGTTGCCGTGAAAGATAGAGTCTGGCCTCGGGTGAATTAATATGTTTGTAAAGATTCAAGACAAGATTGTTGCCGACGATAGAGTCCCCAGTAGCAAAAAATGCAACCAAGCGGCTGATAAGATGCCTTTCTGCCGCAGTCATTTTTGATTTTAAGTCCACCAAGTCGGTTGAGAAATCAACCTCTTCAACCGTCCAGGTGTTTTTAATTCCATTTTTATACATTTCGTAAAAAAGTGGATATTTCATCGGTCGCAAAGTTAAATCAAATCCGTGGTCTAAGATTTTGCTCATGGGTTCATCCTATCTATTGGCAAGATTCGCAAGCATCTGGGTTTTCAAGAGAACAAGTTACGGCCTCTTGGTCGGTAAAAGTATCTGCCTTCACTTCTGCCGCGGCCTGAATCGCAGCTTGAGTCGCAGCAGACGATTTGCGAACGGTGGTCTTTGCAATTGAAGTTGCAGGACGCGAACGAAGGTAATAAGTTGTTTTTAGACCTTGTTTCCAAGCATACATATACATGGAAGAAAGTTTGCCAATAGTGGTGCTTTCCAAAAACAGGTTTAAGCTTTGGCTTTGATCAATAAAAGCGCCACGTTCAGCACCCATATCAATCAGTGATTTCATTGGAATTTCCCAAACCGTGCGAAAGATCTCTTTTAGCATAGCAGGAATTTCTATAATCCCTTGGATTGAGCCCTCCGCAATTTTAATTTCATTGCGAATGTCATCAGTCCATAGGCCCAAAGCTTTAAGCTCTGTAACCAAATATTTATTGATCTGCATGAACTCACCAGAAAGTGTTTCGCGCTTAAAAAGATTTGAAATCTGGGGTTCAATGGCCTCGTAACAACCAACAATCGAGGCAATCGTTGCGGTAGGGGCAATCGCAATTAAAAGAGAATTGCGCAGGCCATGCTTTTTAATTCGCTCTCTTAATGCATCCCACAGTTGAAGGTCCTTGGGCTTAACTCCCCAGAGATCAAATTGCAAAAGTCCTTTGGCTGCTTTGGTTTCGGCGAACGAAGAATGGGCTCCATTTTTTTCTGCCAAATCACAGGATGTGACTAAAGCATTGTAATAGATTTCTTCTTGAATTCGTCTTGAAAGCTCTTTTGCCTTTTCAGACTCAAAGGGCAGTTTGAGTTGAAAAAAAACATCCTGAAGCCCCATCACCCCAAGACCCACTGGACGCCATCGTGAATTCGAGCTTGCGGCGGAATCGATCGGGTAGAAATTGATGTCAACCACTCGGTCCAAATACTTGACTGCAGTGCGAACCGTGCGAGCCAGTTTATCAAAATCAAACAGACCATCGATGACATGCCGAGAAAGATTTACCGAACCAAGATTGCAGACAGCCGTTTCTTTATCAGAGGTGACCTCTAGGATTTCTGTGCACAAATTTGAAAGGTGGATTATTTCGCCCTGTTCAGTTGGCATTGGTGTTTGGTTTGACTTCAGATTCGAGGCATCCTTGAAGGTCATCCAGCCATTTCCCGTTTGCGCCAAGGTTTTCATCATCCGCGCATAAAGATCCCGGGCCTTTACCTGACGCATAAACAAACCCTTTGCTTCTGCCTCGACATAGGCTGCCTCAAAGGCCTCACCATAAATATCAACAAAATCAGGGACTACTTTTGGATCAAAAAGTGACCACAAGCCATCTTGATCAACGCGCTTCATAAATAGATCAGGAACCCAGTTTGCAATATTTAGATTGT
>CALQIT020000063.1 GCA_943330705.2 Streptomyces griseus | reverse complement strand
GTCAATCTTCTTGCTGGCAGGGCTTGGATTAGAAACTTACATCCATTTACTTTCCTCGAGCTTCAAAAGCAGTTTAATCTTTCCGAGGCCATCAACTGGGGAACTTTACCAAAAATACTGGCGCTAAAAGATAATGCAGACAAGGCTGATTTTTTAAAGGCCTATGCAACAACTTATATCAAAACTGAAATTCAAGAGGAACAGTGGGTAAGAAAATTAGAACCGTTTCGTAAATTTTTACCAATCGCCGCGCAAATGAGTGGAAAACCGCTGAACTACTCCTCCATTTCCCGGGATGTTGGAGTCGAGATTCCAACGATCAAAAAATACTTTGAAATTCTAGAGGATACGCTTTTGGGATTTTTTCTGCCGAGCTATCAAAAATCAGTAAGGAAGCAGCAACGAGCAGCTGCAAAATTTTACTTCTTTGATTTAGGGGTCAAAAAAGCTTTGCAAAAAACCCTTGGTACCAACCTAGTTCCGCGAACCTCAGATTGGGGTTTTGCATTTGAGCATTTGGTTATTTGTGAATGCATTCGCCTAAATGATTATTTTGCAAAGGATTATGACTTTTCTTACCTTCTGACAAAGGATGATTTTGAAGTTGATTTGATTATTAGTCGACCCGCAAAGAAGAGCATTTTTGTAGAGATAAAATCCGCTGAAAAAATTCATTCTCAGGAGTTTCATAAATTTGCAAATTTTGTTAAAGAGCAAAAAGCGATTGGTTACGTGTTGTCTAACGACCCCTCGGAGCGAATTGAAAATGGAATACTATTTGTTCACTGGGAAAGTGGACTCAAGAAAATATTTGAAATTGAACTGGATGCAACTGAGCCCGGCACTTAGCCCGCTACTGAGCTGGAACTGGTATTTTAGATAGATTTTTTGGGGCTTTTGTAGCGAAAGACTATCACGAAGGATCGATCAGGCGATGTAGTTCTTGCAGAGTCCTTTGGCGCTCGCTTGCTCGGATTAGGACGGTGTTGCTTAATGGGCTCATTATCGTATTGAAAACATCGATGCCGGCAAGTTGTAAAGTAGCCAATATTTTTTCCATAATTGCTGGCGAAGTCGAACCCGCGCAAGTGACAGTGACTGAAGCTAAATCTTCTTTTGCGAATTGCAATTGTTTCGATTTTTGGATTTCAGCCTGAAGCGTAGTTAGAATTTCGCTGGGACCGGCTAAATATAATCGCACACCTTGTTCGGTTTTTTCCGACAAAAGGACTTGCGGGAATCCGAGTTCGTTTTTATCGATAAAGTTTTTTAACTCAGTCCACGCTTGGCTGGTATTTGCGGTGGCAAAATCAAGACAAAGAATTCGTTCATGGGAATTTAGTGCTAGAATTTTAGAGGCCTCATACATAATGGAAGTCCTTTCCCCGATAATAGTACCTTGACCGGTGGTTGCTGCCGGTCCGACATACAGTGGAACCCGCATTCGTTTGGCCAATTCTGCCGAGCGATAATGCAGAACTTTAGCCCCCCAAAAGGTCATTTCGCAAAGTTGGTCGTAGTTTAATTCAGAAAGTGTTTTTGTGCCGCTAACAATTTTAGGATCTGAAGTGCAGACGGCCTCAACATCCTTTAAGATTTCGCAACGATCGGCTTTTAAATAGGCGGCCATTGCAACAGCGGTGGTGTCCGAGCCTCCGCGACCCAGGGTTGTGATTTCCTTTGTCGTTGGAGACACGCCCTGAAACCCAGCTAGCACCACAACCTTGTTGTGAAGCAGGGCCTCGTCGACCCGAAAAGCTTTAACGTCCAAGATGAACGCATTGATATGCGAGTCATCGGTCAGAATTCCAGCTTGGCTGCCGGTGAAGCTGATTGCTTTACATCCCAAATCATTTAGGGCCATGCTGACCAGGGCCATGCTAATGCGTTCGCCGGTGGTAAGAAGCATATCCATTTCCCGGCGATTGGGATGCGTTGAGACCTGTGCGGCTAACTCGATCAACTGATTGGTAGTTTTCCCCATGGCGCTAACGACCGCGACCACGCGGGTCCCTTGGCTAGCTTCCTCGGCAATTCGTTTTGCCACTTGCTTGATTTTGCCGGGGTCGGAAAGTGTTGCCCCGCCATATTTTTGCACGATCAGTTTGGTTTTCACTGCGATGGAATATAGCCCAAGAGAATTCCATCCGTAAGGTCTTTCACACTGTGGCGCGTGACTCCATCGATTTGTTTCCTATGATTTGCTTCTTAGCGATAGGTCTTATCGTCAGGTGCCAAGTGCCCATTCAGACTAACGCGGCCTGAGTTCAGCAGGTCAATGTATTCGGCGACGTAAGATGCCGATCCTTTCGGAACTCGGATAAAGTGTTTGTCAACTTGTCGCGGAATGTAGCCAAGTAGAAGTTCGGCATTAAGGTCTTTGATGGCTTTGTGGGTAACTCCAAGATGATTTGCAATATCTTTAAGGTCGGTTCCCTTGGGTGCACTGATGATGTCATATTCATACGCAGCGTGGACCGCCAGGTTTCTGAATCCATATAGACCCGGGGACTTAGAAATTAGCATGGCCGCCAGAATTTTAGGAACGTAGTCGGTGGTTTCTTGTGGAAGTGCGCCAGCTTGCGCCAGGGCCCAGAAGTCTCTGGTTTTGTGTTTTTTGACTTGGCGTCGCAGGCCGCCCTCGCCCATATTGTAACTGGCGGCAACCAGGTACCACGAGCCAAATTCGGCATAAAGATCTTTTAAATAGCGAATCGCAGCCTGGGTCGACTTCTTTAGGTCTCGCCGTTCGTCCAGCCACCAGCGCACGGTTAATCCGTATCTTTCGCCGGTCGGCTGAATAAATTGCCAAGGTCCGACGGCGCTAGCGTGGCTGATGGCGTTGGGCTCAAAGCCACTTTCGATCATCACCATATAGGCCAAGTCTTGCGGAAGACCGTTGATTTTCAATTCCTTTTGAATAAACGGCATGTAAACAGATGACTTTTCCAGCCAGTCGCGAAACCAAACTTTACCACGATCTTGAAAGTACGAAATCCAGTGGCTGACCTTACGATTGTAAGTCAATGGCAGATCAAAGATTAAATTTGTACCAATCGTTTTTTGCGACAGCTTGGCCTTTGCCTGTAGTTGCTCTTTCACGCTGGGATAGGATTGATTCAATTCCCCGCGCACCATTTTTCTTAAAGGGGGAATCGTCGGCGCATAGACAGAGGTCGAAGAAAGATAAGTCTGATTTTTTGACTTTGTATCGGGGTTCGCTGCGGCCATTGTGATCTGGCAAAGCAAAAATATATTTGCAAAAAATATGCTTCTGAGTGGTATCTGGCGACAAGACTTCATTAATATTTAGTATGGCGCAATTCGGTTTCAGGGTCGAACCATGTTTCGTACTGGGGTCTTGGTGGTGCTCAATATGCGCGGAAACTCGACTAAAGATCAGTCATAGTCACAGGAGTCGTTGTAACACTAGTCACATAGGTTGCCGAAAAGGTAGAGCAAGCCTGCTGCTACAGCTTTTCCACTGAATGACCAAAGGTCACCTTTGTGATGATCACAATCTGAGTTTAGTTAAGTAAAATCATACAGTTACATCAATTATAAAATTAATTCATAATACGTTGAAATATGCAGTATATTGCGTTTAAAATATAACTAGTATCTTGATTAATTATAATATATATTCATTATATTGTGAATATTGAGATATTATGAACTTAAAATACAATAAAAATTTAAAAGCACTTAGCCAGAAAGCTGCGAAACTTGTCGCCACCCTTTACGACAAGAGTCGACCTATTTTTTCTTATGCGGAAGCTGAACAGATTTTAGAAACCAGAGCTGCGACGGACCAAGTGCTCGCCCAGCTTTTAAAGCGGGGAGTTGCGGCCCGCCTAAAGCCAGGAGTTTTCAGTTTGGTTCCTTTTGAAATGGGTTTTGAGCGTGAATACATGGGCAATCCTTACATTGTCGCGCGGGAGCTTAGCAGGAGTAAGCGTAAAATCGTTTCAGAACATGAGAGTTATTATATTTCGCATGCGTCTGCATTCGATCTCCACCAAATGCTTACACAACCGCAGCTTGTCGTCTACGCAACTGTTCCAAAGCTTGTGCGCGCACGCACAGTTCTGGGAACGGAGTTTCGTTTCGTTCGATGTAAAAAAGAAGACCTTTTTGGAATCACCGAAATGTGGGTTGATAAGACAGAAAAAGTTATGGTCAGTGATCTTGAGCGCACGCTTCTTGATGGTCTTAAGCAACCTAATTACTGTGGTGGCATTACTGAAGTCGCGAAGGCTTTTTCAATGAAGCGAGAAATCATCGATCCGAAGAAGCTAACGCTCTATTGCCTAAGACTCGATATCGGTGCGGTCATTCGAAGACTGGGTTACATCATGGAGCTCTACCAGATTGGAACTTCTTCGGAATGGGACATCCTGCTAGAAAAACTCACGGCGACCTACCATCTTCTTGATCCTCACTTGCCGCCAGAGGGCCACCATGTCGCTCGTTGGCGGTTGAGGCTCAATGTTTCAGAGGATGAGCTAAGAGCACTAAGGAGTAATTAATGATTGCACAAAGTCAGATTTCTAAACTGGCCAATAGACTCTTTGACGAAAACGGTAGAAAAGGCCGCCGCATTCCCGAAGCCGTTCTTGAGCGCGACTATTGTCTGGCCTGGTTTCTAGTGGGACTTGCGCGCTCGCCCTTGAAAGAAAAATTAGTTTTTAAGGGCGGAACAGCATTGAGGCGCTGCCATTTTGACGACTACCGTTTTTCTGAAGATTTGGACTTTACACTTCTTAATTCAGCAATGACTTTCGAAGAATTAAAAAAGGAACTTGAAACCGTCTACGCAACGGTCAAAGCGGCTGCAAATATCTCTTTTGCGTTTTCTCGTCCGGACTCAACATCTCACAAAAATTGTCACACTTTTTATCTTTCTTACGAAGGTCCGTTGCCAAAGACGGCATCTACAAAAGAAGTCAAAGTTGACGTGACGATCAAAGAAGAAATCGTCAATGCACCTGACGATCTTTCCGTTCTTAAAAATTGTATAGAGTATCATGACCTACCCGAGGGTGAGAAAATTAAAGTTTACTCGGTGTTAGAAATTGCAACTGAGAAAATAGTTGCCCTTTTAGACCGAGCTCGCACTGAGCCACGCGATCTCTATGATCTCTGGCAACTCACTGAAGAAACAAAGAAAGTTAATTTGAATGAATGCTTGCCAGGTGTTCACGCAAAACTAAAGTTTAGAGGAAAAGTGCTTGGTGACGTTCGCGCTGACTTTGAAAAAAAAGAATCACAACTTAAAACCAAGTGGGAAACAAGACTATCAGCTCAAATGGCGATTCTTCCAAAGTTCGACGTCGTATTTCGTGCCGTGAAGCGCCAACTTCGACAGGCTAAGATCACGGGAAACTTATGATCCACTTGTTGGACTCTTCAAAAAAAACCTGCAAGTAATTCCTGTTGTCTGGATGCCGTATTCTGGCCGCCTGAGGGCCAGGACGGCCCGTCCCGCAGTTGGAATGTCTAGCAACGAAATGCCCACGGTTTATGGATCGACCTCCCCCTCTGGGCAACAATATTTTGACGGTAAGAACATCATCTTGACGATTTTCGAGGCAGCAAGTCTTAAGTCAGTTCCAGATTTTCGTCCCGCGTATCGGCAGCGGCGTGCAATTGGTTAAGTCTGGAACTGAAGTTAGAACTAAAATCTAGACCTAAGACCCGCAGTGATTCCGGTCTGGTTCAAGCAGGCACAGGCATTGCTGTTAGCAATGTTGGGGGAGGATCATGAGCACAAAAGGCGTCTATACAGCATTAAGCGGAGCGATGGCTCAGTCACTAAAGCTTGATACGATTGCCAATAACCTGGCCAACGTGAATACCCCCGCCTTCAAACGTGATCAGCAGGTTTTCAAAGAGTACCTGACCGCTAATGAAAAAGCGGGCGAAGTGATTCAAGTACCAAGGATTCCAGCATCCATTGAAAGTTTTTATGACATGCAAGGTGGCGACAAAAGTTTTGTCGATTCGGCCGGCACCTACACCAATTTTGGCCAAGGTAGTTTGAAGCCGACGAATAATCCGCTAGATGTTGCTATAGATGGAGCTGGGTTTTTTGAAATTGCGACCCCTCAAGGGGTTCGTTTTACCAGGCTTGGGGCCTTCAAAATCGATGGCAGTGGCCAGCTTGTGACCAAAGATGGACACCCTGTTTTAAAGTCCGCCCCAGACGGAACTGAGCCTGCAAGTCGGGTTATAAAAATAGTCGGCGACCAGGCCTTGCATATAGCTGATAACGGCGAGGTCTTCGAGGGCGAGAACTCACTGGGAAAATTATCGATGATCAAAATCGCGAACAAGGACTCGATACAAAAAATCGGAAGTTCGCTTTATACTTTCAAGGCAAATTTTAAACCCGAAATTGAAATCGAAAACAGTCCAAGTCTAAAGCAGGGATTTGTCGAGATGTCGAATGTGAATGTCGTCCAAGAAATGACAGACATGATTGCCACAACCCGACTTTTTGAATCCGCGCAAAAGGCGATCGGGGCCTATGACTCGATGACAGATAAGTTAGTTAACACAGTTGGAAACCTAAAGTGAGGTTGATGCATGCTTAAGACTTTAAATACGGCAGCAACAGGGCTGATGGCGCAGCAGACCAGCATGGAAGTGACAGCCAATAATCTGGCAAACGTTAACACCGCGGGTTTCAAAAAATCTCGCGCTGAGTTTGAAGACCTGATGTACCACACAGTCAAAGAACCTGGTCAGGCCAGTGGCCTAAATTCGGTAACCCCAACGGGTGTGCAAACGGGCCTAGGTGTGCGCACCGCTGGTGTACAAAAAGATTTTGCTTTGGGTTCAGCGATCATGACTAAGAATCCACTGGATTTGCAAATTGAAGGTTCTGGGTTCTTTCAGATTCTAACCCCGGAAGGGCAAGTGTCCTACACCCGTGACGGAGCTTTTAAAAAGGATCCCCAGGGTAAAATGATTGATAAAAATGGCAATTTCTTGCAACCTGAAATTACAATTCCCGCAGATGCCTCAGGTATCGAAATTTCAAATAGCGGTGAAGTTCGCATCATCCAAGGTCTTTCTGATATTCCAGTACAAGTCGGGCAAATCGACATCGTCAATTTTGTCAATCCAGCAGGTCTTCGCAACATTGGAAGAAATCTGTATGTGCAAACTCCGGCCAGCGGCCAGCCGATTGCAACTCGTCCAGGTTTGCAGGGTACTGGTCAGCTAGCGCAGGGTCAGCTTGAGGGCAGTAACGTCAACATCGTCGATGAAATGGTAAATATGATCGCCACCCAACGATTTTACGAAACCAACTCCAAAGCAGTACAGGCGGCTGATCAAATGCTGCAATCCACGAATAACCTGAGGTAACAGTGAAGATTTTTATGTTGCTACCTATAATTATATTTTCCCTAGCTGCGCGGGCTGAAAAGTCAGAGCTAAAGGTGCAGGAACTGTCGACGGTGCGAGTCGGGGACCCAATCCGCTTGGGTGCTTTGGTTCAAGGCGAAGTCACAGATCAAGAAATTGCCCAGAAGATTTACGATCTTGTGGTTTTCCCGGCGTTAGATAGTGAACAGATCAAAGAGGTTGAAAGTAAAGACTTGGCATTGGCACTGCGAAAGAGTCTGACTTTTCAAGAATTGCAAATGGTTTCAATAAAGATTCCTGAAAAATTTCGTATTCGCGCGCAAAAGAATTTTATTTACCCCGGTGATATTCGCAATCAAATTACTTTACAGTCACAAAATTTCTGTCCAGGATGTGAAGTTCGTTTTGATGATTTAAGAATTCCTAACGTAAAAGGTCAGGAAGAAGTGCTGGGGGTAAAAATAGATACTTCCAGTGTGAAAAGTGCCGGTGGCTTTGTCGTATCGATGAATGTGGAAACCTCTAAGGGTCGCGGACAGTATTGGGTTACTGGAAAGATCAGTACTTACAAAAATGTTCTGGTTGCAAAAAAATTATTAAAGCAAGGCGAGCGTATTTCAAGTGACGACGTCGAAGATCACCTGGTGAATGTCAGCTATGTTAAAGATGGCAACCCGAGCACCATTGAACTAAACGGAAAAATCTTAAATCGATCGATCCAGATGGGTCAGCCAATTTTTTTCGCTGATCTGAAAAAAGAAATGGCTTTGCGACGGGGACAGCCGGTTCGCATTTTAATTACAACCGAGACCTTAGAGGTCGCAACTCAAGGTATTGCCGAAGAAGCCGGTGCGGTGGGCGATACCGTCAAGGTTAAAGGCGTCGATAGCCAAAGGCTATTTTCTGGAACAATTGTTGAAAACGGAACAGTGAGGGTGCAATGAAGTATCGCAGCGTAATATTTCAAGCTGTATTTTTGACGGCCATTGCTTTATGCCTTGCGAATGTGGGTTGCTCTTTGCTTGGCATTTCGGGGAAAAGTGATGAAGCCCAGGGAAAAAAAGACGCGGCCCAAGTTAAAACCGTAACCGACGCCGAAGGAAATCCTTTACTTCGTTTTTCACAGAATCCAAATTCTTATTACTCTGCCGATCGTCAGTATAAACGTGTCACCCGAAATAAAATCGAAGAAGAATCTGATTTGCAGTCCCAAGCCGGTTCAATGTGGGTGATGGAGGGGCAAGGGGCCTATTTGTTTACGCAAAATAAAACCCGCCGCGAGGGCGATTTACTAAATATTCAAATTGAAGGTGCGGCACAAAAGCAGGTCGAGACCAAAGTTTCGGTTATCAAAAAACTTCTCAAGCAGCTTGAAGAAGAGCAAGAAAAGCGCAATCTGTTGGCAACTCCACCCGCAGCAAACACAAACCTGGCCGATGCAAAACCAGGAGCTGATCGGGCCCCAGCATCGACTCCGGTGCCCGTGGCGCCTGTGGCGGCTGCTAAGAAGGAAGAAAAAGAAGAGCCTCTATCCATCGAATCGGTACCGACGCGAATTGTGGAAAGAATGCCGGACGGTAACTATCGGATTAAAGGGGCCCAGCCATTTATGATCGGTAAGCGGGAATACAAAGTTTTAGTAACCGGTATGATTCGGTCCGAGGACTTCAACGACCAGGCAGCCGTAAGCTCGAATAAAATTCTGGACCCGCAGTTTGATGTGGTCAGCATTCGCAGGAGTCAGCAATAATGAAATATCTATTCATCCTCAGTCTAATATTTACCGTCGATAGTTTTGCCGCCCGCTTGAAAGACATTGCTAGCATTCGTGGTGTTCGGGAAAACCAACTGATTGGTTATGGAATTGTCGTGGGTCTAAAGGGAACGGGTGATGGAAAAAGTGAATTCACATCCAAGTCCATGGGTCGGATGCTTGATAAATTGGGTGTTAAGTTAGAAAATCAACAAGTGGACAGCAAAAATGTTGCAGCCGTGGTTGTCACAGCCACTTTGCCGGCATTTAGTAAGTCGGGAAATCCAATGGATGTTTCCGTGCACTCGATTGGTGATGCTTCAAGCCTTGAGGGTGGAACACTTTTACAGACTCCGCTGCGGGCCGCGAATGAAGAAGTCTATGCTGTGGCTCAGGGGTCGATTTCAATTGGGGGCGATGGAAAATCCGCGCATACCACCGTGGGTCGTATCCCGAACGGAGCAATGATCGAAAGAGACGTCGGTGCCGATTTTGCTTCACGAAAGATGTTTCGTTTGACCCTGCACAATCCTGATTTTGTCACAGCGGCGCGGACGGCTTTGACGATCAATCGTGAACTTGGCGGAAAGTATGCCACCGCAAAGGATGCCGGAACCATCGATCTGATTACTCCTTTTTCTTATGATGGTAAAGGTGTTGAGTTATTAGCAACAATCGAGGTCATTGAAATTAATCCAGATTCGAAAGCCCGAGTCGTGATCAACGAGAAAACGGGAACTGTTATCATTGGTGATAAAGTGAAAATTTCAAAGGTTGCAATTGCTCATGGAAGTCTTTCGGTAAAGGTCGGCGACAAAAAAGGTGGCAAAGATGCGACTGAAGAAAAAGTTATGGTTTTAGATACTGGCGTCAGTGTTGGTGATCTAGTCCAGGCTTTAAATAAGATCGGTGTCACGCCTAAAGACCTGATAACCATACTTCAGTCCATCAAGGCAGCTGGAGCTTTGCACGGGGAACTTGAAATTTTATGAAAAAGAATTATGTTTTTGATACAAGTTTGCATAAAATAAATATAACAGCTGAAACTCTATGGATGGAGTCTCAGCTCGGGGAGGGTGAGTTAGAGGTCGTGAACCATGGACGGTCAAGGATCTCAACTAAAAGTTTCTCGCAGGAAACAGGAGCAATAGGTCAGCAAGTGCCAAGGATTGGCACGTTAAGGCCGAAGCTTAATGGAGAGTTCAGTGCAGGACGCACTAGACACTCTGACTCGACTCCCCACTTTCTTTTTTCTCATCATGAGACGATGAGGGAATCTATCGACAGCTTAAAGCGGCTGCTTTGCAAACGTAAAGCAGACCGTGAGGGTTAAGTGATGCACAGTAGCTCACGGATGATCTATGGCTATTGATTCAAGTGGTAGCAATCCGATTCATCGCATGAGCCGCGCGCAGTCTTTGCGCCGGACGACGACCCCCGAAGAGCAAGATAAAAAATTACAAGAAGTCGCAAAAAAATATGAAAAGCATTTTCTTGGCGAAATGGTAAAAGCCATGCGCGGCACGGTGAATGAAAGTGGATTGGTGAAAACGAATCAGGCCGAAACCATCTTTCGCGAACAACTGGATGATCAGTATGTGGATAAGTGGGGGGAAAAAGGGGGAATCGGTCTTGGTGACATGATTTACAAGCAGCTTTTGGAAAAGTTGGGTCCCTCTTTAGGTATCACCAGAGCTCCGGATAGACCCCGGGGACCGATTGCCTTGGATCAGAAATCAAATTTTCGGATGCAACCCTTAAAAGCCCCTGGCGAAAGCTATGCAGAGCTTCCAGGCTCTGCCGCGCGTACGCCTTTGAAGCCAGAGCAAATTCAAAAGCGACTGCATTTGCAGTTTTTGCGCGAGCTACAGGAGCCGACCCTGCAATTGACCGCGGTGCAAGCGCCGTGGGAGGGCAAGATTTCGGGTGTGAAGCGCCTAGGTACTAACGAAAATGGCGACGAATTTTTGTTAGAAATGCTGCATAAAAATGGTCTAAAAAGCCAAATGAGCTTTCGCGGCATCGTTGAACAGGGAATTGACGGGAAAAATATTCAGGCTGGACAAAGGATTGGGCTACTCAGTCCAGATGCAAAAGCCCTGCATTGGAACCTAGAGCAGGGACCGGACCCGCAGGCAGAACTTAGACCCAAGTCCGTCTCAGAATGATTTGGTTGGGGCCGTACCACTATGATACAATTTTAGAAAGCGGGAGGCTGCAATGAAAATTACGCACAATAAAGTCGGACGCAATTTGGATATCGGTGATTCAGGGAAGATCGATAAAACCAAGGCGACAAAAGAAGGCAATGCTGCTCAAGGCACAAATAAGGCCGATGCTCTTGCTGATTTGGGCTCTGCAACTAGAGTGAGCGTCTCTTCGCGCGCGCAAGACATGAAAGAAATTAAGGAAGCAGCTCTTGCCGCTCCAGATGTCGATGAGGCCAAGGTCGCACGGCTTCAGGCGCTGATCGATAGTGGTAAATACAAAGTCGATGCAAAAGATATCGCTGACAAAATGGTCGACGAGAATTTGAGCTGGGAGTAGTACTAACTTTTTTCAATTGAGGTGAGGCATGGACGCCAACCCAGAACAAGCCTTTGATAGATTAAGCAATAATTTAAACGAGATGATTGGTTTGTATCGATCGCTATTGGAAACGATTCGCCAAGAGGCCGATCTTTTGATCAAGGCTGACATCGAAAAGCTGAATCAAATAAATAAGGAAAAAGAGAATCTACTTTTTAAAATCCGCGCCTTGGATTTGGCGCGGGAAAAGTATGCAAAGGACTTGGCTAAAGCGCATCGTCTGGATCTACCCGTTCCTAGGTTATTGGAATTGGCCCGACAAATTGGTGGGGTCAGCGGCGACCAATTGCGAAACTATCATGCGACTTTGGATCTTTTGCTAAACCGAGTCGCCAAATTAAATCGTCAAAATGAAGATTATACGAAATCAGCTTTGGAAACTTTAAGCGGAGCCCTATCGGAAATTAAGGGTACTTTGGCTGGAAAACCAACCTACGGGCAAAAAGGAAAGATGACGGTAGGTCCGGAAAAAGCCGGAAATTTTATTTCTAAAGAAGCTTAAGAAAGAGGGACGAGTGGCAAAAATTGGCGCAATGTTGGATATCGGAAAACGGTCGATGCTGAATAGCCAAACGGCTTTGCAGACCGTATCCCATAATATCGCCAACAAATCCACCGAGGGCTATTCTCGGCAACGTGTTGAATTGCAAACCAACACGCCAATTACCGAGGGCCGTCTGCAGTTAGGAATGGGCAATCGAGCGGCCGCAGTCACTCGCACAAATAATCCGTATTTAGAAAAACAATTGCAAAAAGAAACTCAGACCATGGGTTACCACGAGGGCCGTGCCGAAGGTTTGTCCCGGGTTGAACAAGTCTTTAATGAACAGCAAAATAAAGGTCTGAACCAGTACCTGACCGACTTTTTTAATTCTTTTCGCGAGCTTTCGAATAATCCTGAAAGTACCACCACCCGCACCATGGTGAAAGAAGCTGCAGAGGGTCTAGCAAAAGATTTTAAGCGGGTGAATCACCAACTCAATGAAGTGCAGCGGGATCTTGATGAACAAGTTCGTAATCAAGTGGGTGAAGTCAATAAGATGACCCGTGAAATTGCCTCACTGAATGAACAAGTATCAATGACCGAAGTGCAAGGAATGCCAGCCAACGATCAGCGCGACCGTCGCGATCTTTTATTGCGTAAATTGAATGAGAAAATCGATATCCATTGGGCCGAGGGCACTAATGGATTGGTGACCGTACAAACTGCCGGGACTGCGATTTTAGTTTCTGGCTATGACACAACTGAACTGAGTACCGCTGTCGAGCCCAGCAAACAAAGAATGCAAGTTTTCTTTAAGGCGAACGAGGGCACCCCTCCATTAAATATCACGGATCGAATTCGCGGTGGCTCGATGGGTGGGGCTCTTGCGGTACGTGATGACACAATTGTTGGCGTAAAGGATAACATCGACGAGCTGGCCTACAACTTTGCAACCGAGGTCAACAAAGCCCATGTCAGTGGTTTTGATCGCGCCGGAAATACCGGCGTGCAGTTTTTTCAGCTATCCAAGGACCCTGACAAAATTGCCGAAGAACTCACGGTCAACAAAGTTATCCTTGAGGACGTCAGCCGGATTGCAGCAGGCGCCAAGGCCGGTGCTCCAGGGGACAACACCGTGGCGAATGTGATTTCTCAGTTGCAGTACCGCGAAGTGATGGGCGACAATTCAGCAACTTTAGATGATTTCTATAATTCACAGGTCGGCAGTATTGGCGCGGTGGCGCAGCAGGCTTTGAAAGCTAGGGAGTCTCAGCAAAATGTTCTGGAACAGTTAAATAATATTCGTGAAAGTGTTTCTGGCGTCAGTCTGGATGAAGAGACCACCAAGATGATCGAATTTCAGCGGGCCTTTGATGCCTCGGCGCGGGTGATTCGCACAGCTGATGAAATGTTTGATACGGTTCTTAATTTAAAGAGGTTGTAAGTCTAAATGAGAATTACAGATAAGATGGTGCACAACCAAGTGACTCAGAATCTTCAGAAAAATCGTCTGGAGATGACTGATTTACAAAACCAAGCGGCGACGCAAAAGCGTATCAATAAGCCATCCGATGACCCGTCAGCTTCTGCCCGTGTTTTGGCCAGTCGAACCGAAGAGCGCGGGGCAACCCAGTATATAAAAAATATTAATATGGCCCGGTCATTTCTTGAGTTCAGTGATCAGTCTTTGTCTGAGCTTTCTGAATCCTTAATGCGGGCGAAAGAACTAGCTATCCAACAGGCCAATGATGCCGGGGCCTCCAACGAAACCCGCCGGGTCGCAGCCATGGAGATCGAGCAGATTTACAATCAGGCCGTACAAGTAGGTAATCGTAAGTTGGGCGAAAGATTTATTTTCGGCGGGACCCAGACGACAAAGACTCCGTTTGATATCAACGGTGATTACCACGGTGATGACGGAGAAATGAAACTTCAGATTAACAAAGACGCCTTTGTAGCGATGAATATTTCTGGGGATAAATTACTTTTGGGTCAGGGCTTGGGTCTAGACGGTTTAGTTAAGTCCAGTCCGTCGGTTCCTAGAGATTCCGCTGAACTGCAGGAGTACCAAGGTCGGG
Source organism: Streptomyces griseus (assembly GCA_943330705.2). Taxonomy (GTDB): domain Bacteria; phylum Bdellovibrionota; class Bdellovibrionia; order Bdellovibrionales; family Bdellovibrionaceae; genus CALQIT02. The sequence goes on along the minus strand of CALQIT020000063.1, from coordinate 2,731 downwards.
AAGCCGAAAAGTTACAAAAACAAGAAGAAATGCAGCAAGAACCAATTTCACTGCGTAGTCCTGCCTCTGAAAAGCGTGCACCTTCCGTAGAATCGGTTGAAGCACCAGAACAGATGGGAACCAACGTCCTTAAGGCCCTGAAAGATTTTGAGGTCGCTTTAAGGGTGAATGATAAGGTTGAAATTCAGGCTGCCGTTGATAGCATTGATGCGGCGATTTCACAGGTCGTAAATGCCCGTGCTTCAGTTGGCTCTAGGGTTTCAGCATTGAATGCCTCGAATGACAGTCTTCAAAAATCAGTGGTCGACAGCAAGATCAGTGCGTCCCAGCTGGAAGATGCAGATCTGTTTCAAACTGTCAGCGAAATAAATAAGGCGGACTCGACTCTTAAGGCCACTCTCGAAACTTCAGGTAAGGTTATGAATATGAGCCTACTTGACTTTCTTAAATAGAAATAATAGCTACAGTTCCGCTAAAAGGAACCGATACCTCTACAGGATGTACAAGGAGTTATCCATATGCTTGTTCTAACAAGGAAGTTGGGTGAGAGCATCGCCATCGATGATCACATCAAAATTCGCGTCGTTCAAATTAAAGGTAAACAAGTTCGATTAGGCATAGAAGCGCCTAAGGAAACCAAAATTCATAGGGAAGAAGTCTATCTGGCAATACAAGATGCCAATAAAGCTTCGGTGAATGTTTCATCGGACCAAACCCGTTCTATTTCCAAGATGTTGAAGCCAGAGCCAAAGTCCTAAACTTTGCGCTCTAGGTTTACTTTTGTCGACGGAGCGCATAAAAACTGACCTTTTTTTTGTCTTGCTGTGTCCTATTTTCGGGGGCATCCTACTTTGCGAGGGTAAATAAGTGCAGACCAAAGGCCTGAATCAAGCCTATTTTTTTGGCATATTGATTTGTGGAAATAGGTTTTTTTTTGGGGGGGGCGATTTATATGGTTATTCAAACGACTCGTTTTGGACAAGTTCAACTGCAATCAGAAGATATTTTAAATTTTGCTGAGGGTATTCTAGGCTTTGCTAATTTGCGAAAATTTGTGCTTTTGGACGACCCCAATGACGATATCTTTGCTTGGTTACAAAGTTGTGAAGATTCAGCGATTGCTTTCCCAGTTCTTGAACCTGAACTTTTTTCTGAAAACTACAAACTCAACTTAGCTAAATCTGATCTTGAGTCTTTGCAGTTAGCCAACGTTGAGTGTGCCAGGTCTTTTTGTATTATCACAATCCCTGACGATCCAACGCAAATGACTGCCAACATGAAGGCACCTGTCATTGTAAATTCAGCGGCCCGCTTGGCGCGCCAGTGTGTTTTGCAAGATAACAGTTTGGCAATCCGCGAGCTGATTTTCACCAAACTGCAACAGCGGGTTGTGCAAAATCCAAGTTTGTCGATCAAAGATCAATCGCAAGGTATCGAAGTGGCAGTTCATTTGCCAGCTGCGACTCCTGCGGCTGAGCCAACTCTATAATTTGACCTTTTTCTTTCCCGCCATTCCCGTTTTTTTCTTACGTGGTTTTGGACAAATACCAAATCTGGGATCTGCTTTGCGAATCAAACGCACAATGCGGTTAACAATTTCATCGATGCCCTCTTGTTGCCAAGGAAGGTAAAGCCATTTGGGTAAAACCGGGTGGGGTATAAGCCAAATGGTTGACACAAGTCGGGGAGGCGCTAGAACGTCCTGCTATTCAAGGGTAAGGAGATCGTCATGGCGGCACTAGTATCTGAGATTTTTAATCCCGAGCTTTGGCTTGAAGTTCCAGGATTTAACTTTAAGGACATTACCTATCATCGGGCGCGGCACCAAGGCACTGTTCGCGTGGCCTTTCATCGCCCGGAAATTCGCAATGCCTTTCGACCACAGACAGTTGACGAGCTTTACCTAGCCCTAGAGCACGCGCGGATCACACCCGATGTGGGGGTGGTACTTTTAACTGGGAACGGGCCATCGCCAAAAGACGGCGGATGGGCCTTTTGCTCGGGCGGGGACCAAAGTGTCCGTGGTAAAGATGGCTATAAGTATTCTTCCCATGACGGTGCCAGCAAAACAGAATCGGCAAAAATTGATTTGGCCCGATTGGGACGGTTGCATATTTTAGAAGTGCAAAGATTGATTCGCTTTATGCCCAAAATAGTTATCGCGGTGGTGCCTGGTTGGGCCGTGGGCGGGGGACACTCATTACATGTTGTCTGTGATCTAACTTTGTCGTCTAAAGAACATGCGGTTTTTAAACAAACTGATCCTGATGTGGCCAGCTTTGACGGTGGATATGGCTCGGCGTATTTGGCTAAAATAGTCGGTCAGAAACGGGCCCGCGAAATATTCTTTTTGGGGCGAAATTATTCTGCGCAAGAGGCCTTCGATATGGGAATGGTGAATGCTGTGGTTTCACACCACGAGCTTGAGACCGTGGCCCTTGATTGGGCAAAAGAAATCAATTCTAAAAGTCCAACGGCAATGCGGATGCTGAAGTTCGCATTTAACATGACGGATGACGGTATGGTCGGTCAGCAACTGTTTGCTGGCGAGGCCACTCGATTGGCATATGGCACCGAAGAAGCTAGCGAAGGCCGAAATGCCTTTCTTGAAAAACGCGAAAAGAATTTCGAAAAATTTCCTTGGCAATATTGAGGTTGGGTGGGGCTTTCCTTTAGCCGTGGGGGTTTTGTGGCTAGTTTACTCGTCAGCGGGACGGGCGTCCTTGCCCTC
>CALQIT020000062.1 GCA_943330705.2 Streptomyces griseus | reverse complement strand
TGGCGCTGGAATTTCATTGCTACTTTCCAAGTGGATGGCAAAGCGGATGATGGGGGTCACGATTATCGACCCGCAAACAACTGATCCAGAGCATCGTCAAGTATTGCAAATGGTGCACTCGCTTGCGCACAAAGCTGGGCTGACCACAATGCCCGAGGTCGGAATTTACGATGCCCCTGAGCTAAATGCCTTTGCGACGGGTCCGACAAAAAATAATTCTTTGGTCGCTGTTAGCACTGGACTTTTGCGCAGCATGAACCGCGATGAGGTCGAGGGTGTGCTTGCCCACGAGGTGACTCATATCTCTAACGGCGATATGGTGACCATGACCCTGATTCAGGGGGTGGTGAATGCCTTTGTTTTCTTCTTCAAGGAAATCGTTGCGCGTATTGTCTCTTCACAGGTGGACGAAAAGAGCCGCTATATAGTTTACGCAATCACGTCGTTCGTGGCTTATATTTTCTTTACCTTTCTGGGTATGATTGTTGTCAGTTATTTTTCTAGACGTCGTGAATTCCGCGCTGACTATGGGGGCGCAAAGTACGCTGGTCGGGAAAAAATGATCGCAGGGCTTCGTCGTCTGAAATCCCATGTTAATGAAATAGCACCAGATAACGGAAACCTAGCGACGATGAAGATCTCAAATCGGGGTGGGTTTTTAGCCCTATTAAGTACCCATCCAGATCTTGAGGACCGCATTCAAAGGCTGCAACATACAACAATTATGTAACAGGATCTCTTGATAGGATTCTTGTCATCTGCACAAGCTGTCCTTAGAATAAATGAATGCTGCTAGGTCGCCTGAACACCTACATTTTGTGTTTGTTTGTAAGTTTAGCGGTGCTAGTGAATTGCACGACGATATCTAGCAAGGGGGAGCGCCCCCTTTCGACCCTTGAGTTAGCTTATCAAGAGTACAAAGTGGCAAGGCTGTCTGAAAAATCGGATCGCCCGGCAGCCTGTCAAATCTACAGCAAACTTTCTGAACTGAACGATTTTCCCCTTTGGAAGCTGACCAATTTAAAAAGTAGAATTTTTTGCACAGAAAAACGTCCTCCATTGCCAATGGATAATTTTGCGCAAGAAAAATGGCTTGAAAAACTGCTGAACCAAGCGCTTTTAGAAGAAGCCAAAAAAGAGAACAACCCACAGAAAGTTATTGCCGCCCTTCTACGAAAAGTTGATCGCACGGACCGGCAGCGCGAAAAAATAGAAACCCTGCAAACTGCCTTGGCGATGGCCGTGAAAATGAATCTTCCCGAGGCTGAAGCTATTGAATCCCGTCTTTATAAGCTAGCACCGCGGCTGGCTTCTCATCTGGCTTCTCATCTGGCTTCTCATCTGGCTTCTCATCTGGCTTCTCATCTGGCCTCAAATTCAGCACAGCGCGGGACTGCAAGCGATCAAGATCTGTTTAAAGTAGGTCAGGACTGGATCAGCGTTCGCGAGTTTGCCAATGGTCGACAGGCTTTTCTTCAAGCACTGAAAAATAAAAAGTTATCTATTGAAGAGCAATATCAAATTCGCAGTGCTTTTCGTAATAGCTTTAAAACCGAACAGAAAAAAGAAGACCACCTTCATGAAGCCAGCCAGTTGGCGAAATGGAGCCTACGGCAAAAAAAACATACGGACTGGCAACTGGAATCACATATTCTTTGGGCCCGGGCTGCGTGGACCGAGGGCTCAGCAGCAACCGCACAAGAAATTTTGCATAAAATTGAAAAAAAATTAAAAAATAAAATTTCGTTGGCCGAGGTCTTTTTTATTCTTGGGCGGATCGAAGAAGAAAGTTATGAGTACCAAAAATCAATCGACTATTTCGATAAGTCCCTAGCTGAAAAAGAAATCAAACCGGCCCTGAAAAATAAGCTGCAATTTGCCAAAGCTTGGAACCTGCGAAAGCTTGCGCGCTTTGAGGACGCCAGTAAAGTTTTTCAGACCCTGAAAGACAGCACTCAAGATACCTTTGAACTGCAAAAAATTCGCTTTTGGCTTGGCAAATCACAGGCGCAAGCCGGCCAACTAGAAGCTGCCGACAAAACATATCGCGAGCTAATTCAAGAGGATCCGCTTGGATTTTATGGTTTAGTTGCCCACCGGGAACTTGCTTTGACCTTACCCCCAATGACGAACGATTTTAAAGAGTCCCTTGATGGAATTAATCAACTTCCCGATCGATCTTTAATTAAAGCGCTTATTACGGTTGAAGAACGTGATTTGCTAGAGGCCTATCTGAACGAACGAATTCAAAGTTTTCGCACCTCGGGCACCAGTCCCGATAATATTCTATTTTATTTGAAGTCCTTTGCAGAAGCAGGGCTCTATCTGCCCTTGTTTTCGCAATTAGGAAATCTTTCGCCAAGTATTCGCTCGCAACTGGTTCAATTGCACCCCGAGCTTTTGTTTCCCAGGCGGTATTTGGATATAGTGCTTAGCCAATCTGAAAAATGGACGCTATCGCCTGCTATTGTGCTGTCGATCATTCGCCAAGAGAGCTCTTTTAATCCCAAAGCCCGCAGCCCCGCCGACGCCTTTGGCCTGATGCAAGTGTTACCACAAGTCGCGGAAAAACATGCGGCAAGCGCAGGGGTCCCTTACACCAGCTTTGAAGATCTGTATGACCCGCAAGTCAATATCCCCATCGGTACCGCACTGATTTCAAGTCTTTCAAGAAAATACAAAGGCCAACTTGTTTTAATCGCAGCAGCCTACAATGCCGGTGAAAAGCCTTTGGACCAATGGATCAAGATGCGACTTAAAACTGACCCCCTTGAATTCATCGAAGACATCCCCTACGAAGAAACAAAATCCTACGTTAAGTTAATTCTGCGCAATTTTATTTTTTATAATCGCCTGGATCGCCCCACAGAAGCCTACACCTTCCCCAAAGAGTGCCTCGACGGCCTTGAGCAGTTCCAGGCCTCAAGTCGATTTTGAAAACCGGACTTTAAAAACCCGGTCTTGAAAACTGAACATAGCGCCTCATGCGTTACCTCGGTGGATAATGACTCCACAATGCCTGCTTAGGCCGCAAGCCGAAATGTTACTTCGTCATATTCAACATGAGGCTGCTTCAAAATACGACCAGCACTTTTCATGGTCTTAATCGTGACAACGCCGATCTCTTCAAAAAATTGGATCACCTTATTTAGGTTGGATACATCTGAATCAATTAGCTTTGCCAATTCATAAACAGATCGGGGCTTAAATACAATAATCGCAGAAAGCACGGGGATGTTCCGCACAAAGCGATTAAAGTCGGCCTTATTATCAAAGCTGACTTCGTATTCGGTAGCGCCTTTGAAAGCTCCACGGCGCACAGCAGTTGCTGCCTGCTTAAAATCTACAAATACCTGATCTGCAGTTTTACAAGAAACAATTAATTTTTTCATATTTGTACCCCTAAGTGTTCAACGATAAGTCTTCTAAAATCACTAACCAACTGATCTAAACTTTGAAAATCATATGGAAGCTCGTCATCATCAATATGAATATGCGGTCCTTTTAAGCCATCACTGTATCGCTCTGACCGATGCATCTGATGCACTGAAATCTCTATAATATAGCGACGTCTGACGACAAATTTTTCATGGCGAATGAGCTTCGCTTTCATATTGGTATTATATACCTATATAGAGGACAGAGTCAATTTTTGTTTTGCTGATAATCGTTGGCCCCAAGGTACACAGGCAAAGAAGAAATGAAAAATCTGAAAAAATTCCGGTGTTCGTAAAAAGTTATACAGGTAGGTAAAGTGTAGACAGCTAAAGGTCCTGTTTCAGTTTGAAAATTCAATAATATCAAAGACTTGAGCATCTCAAGATGACACTCGGCGTGGTCCCATCTTTGCTTTTCATTTCAGGCAGGAGGACGAATGAAAGGCAGCGCTATTCTGATACTGACTATCTTGGCCACTGGAGCATTGGTGACAACTGGGGTGCTGGTCTATAATTCTTCCGACGAAATGCAGAGTTATGATTTTCTATCTAAAGCCAAAGATAGCAAACGCAGCCTGGAATTGGGAAAGGCCTCGAACACGTCAAATGAGACTTCTGGCGAACCGCAAGTAATGATGAATGATCCTGCAATAAATCAAGCCTGGGGTTTGAAAAAAACTGAAGCAACCAGAGCATGGGCCCTTTCGCAAGGAAGCCGCAAAATAGTTGTCGCCGTTATCGATACGGGCGCGGATGTAAAACACGAAGACTTAATCGCAAATATTTGGTCCAATCCTGGCGAAACTGGTCAGGATGGCAAAGGCCGCGACAAAGCAACAAATGGCCTCGATGATGATGGCAATGGCTTTGTCGACGACGTTCATGGCTGGAATTTTGTTTCTGGTAACAATGACCTAAAGGATAATCACGGACACGGAACTCATGTCTCTGGGATAATCGGAGCCGAAGCCAGCAATGGCAAGGGCATCGCCGGAATTGCTCCTGAGGTCAGCCTGATGGTGATAAAGTATTTTGATCCGAAAGTTCCCAGCACTGACAATCTCAAAAATACTGTGAATTCCATTCGCTACGCGATCAAAATGAAAGCAAATATTATTAATTACTCAGGCGGAGGAACAGAATTCTCTAAAGAAGAATTCGACGCAATCGATGAAGCTCGAAAGCAAGGTATTCTTTTTATTGCGGCTGCTGGTAACGAACGCTCGAACTCAGACCGCTTTCACTACTACCCCGCTGACTATGGGCTGACTAATATCATTTCCGTAACTGCAATCGACCCATCCATAGAAGTCTTAGCTTCCAGCAATTATGGAACTGAAACCGTTGATATGGCGGCCCCTGGGCAAAACATTCTGTCGACCTTACCTAATAATTTGTATGGATATATGACTGGAACCTCACAAGCGACTGCATTTATTACTGGGGCCGCTGTTCTGGTCATGGCCCGACGCCCAACTGCAGATCCCGAGGCCGTAAAGAAATATATTCTAGCAACCGGAGACTCCGAAGCTAGTTTAATTGCGAAAACCAGAACATCTCGTAAACTAAATCTTTATAAATCACTGACCATGCTAGATTCTGGAGTTGGCGTTTCAGGAATTGTTGCAGTGAACGCTGTCAATATGAAGCAATTTGCTGCAGATCCAAATGTGGCATACGATTCAAATCGCCAAATTGCAGCTTTTGGCAAAAGCCTTATCCAGAATCTGGAGCGAGTAAATACCACAGTCAAAAAGAACTAGGAAAAAAGAACTAGCTGTTTTCAGGCCTGACGGGCCTTAGCTGCAGTGGCCAATGTTGCCAAAGTGATAAAATCTTTATCTTATCACTTAAGAACGGAGTTAGAGCATCCTCGACTTCGCTGCTCACGTAATTCTTCGTCTGTTAGCTTTTTCATAATTATTTCTATAACCTCATCGTAAACAATGCAATATATGTATTGCATTGTTTACGAGGGGCAAAGATATGAATAAACTCAACAACGACGCGTCACTTTTCAACCTGGGAACTGCCGAATGCCCTAACCTCATGCTTTGTTTTACGGCTTGGTTCTTATCGGGAAATAGAAGCTATGCTGGGCTGAGGGGTTTTGCCTCAAGGTCGGCAGGCCTTTAACTCTAAATCAACCGTCAGTGGATTGCTAATTTCTTCGCTGGCGCGATCAGCAACTATTAACTTTTTTGCTAGAAGCCTTTGATAATAGGTCCGTGCCTGCTGGGGTTGACCACGGCGACAGAGGTGCTGCCAAAAAGCCAAGCGAGCACCTGGCGTGACAAGATATAAAGGCTCTCGCTCAAGCAAAGCGCTTTCGTCTGCTAAAGGAACCTGCTGCGAAAGCTTTGCTAGATCTTGGCGATACAGCAGTTGAAGTAAATCATATCGGGGGGTTCCCGCAAACAGTGGGCTTACAAAATTTTCAAACAATTTACTTTGCAATTCGCTGGTTTGCAGTTCAGGATCCCGCGAACTTCTGAGCCAATAATAAAGACATAGTGATGAGTTTGCTTGAACTTTCTGCAGCTTCTCCAGACCGCATCTTTTGTTTAGCTCTTCTTCGACGACGCCAAGATCCGCAATTTCATGGGCGGCAAGTTGCCCCCAACGATTTGCGTTTTTTAAATCTGACAAATAAAATCTTTGCAGGGCAGGATTCTGCGGCTGTGACTGATAGGCTTTGCGGGTCACAGCCATAGAACTATCCCAGTTTTTTGCTTGAAAAAATAACGTCAGCGCAAGCAGGCCTAAAAATGTCAGAAGATAAGGATTGCGAAAATTCAGAAAGGACCGCGCTTGCAAAGAAATAATCAGCCAAATCGGCAAAAGAAAAGGTTCTAAATAGCGCATGGAATACAAATTTCGATGGGGAAAAAGCAATCCAGAGCTTGGTAGATAAAAAATGACAACAGCAACACCCAACGTGACCAGCAGATTGTCTTTTTTGCGAATCCGCCAAATCATCCAGCCTATAAAGAGCAAATAAAAAATAATTCCAAAAATTACGTATTGCCTATTCAGCGACAGCCACTCTCCCCAATTTTCCAAATCTACGATATGTATCCCTGGCCAAAGTAGTCCTAGGCCTTCTTTACCTAGGGCCGCTAGACTTGACTGCAATCGATAGGAAAAATCAAGCTGCGCCCGCATGTCATTGACGTTGCTGTAAAACCAGGTTTGGAAAAGACTAAAACCAATTGATAAAATCGTTGCCGCAAAAAGTGCGATCTTTTGCCGTCGCAACAGCGGCGCTGGCCGAAAAAAAACAACTGCCAGCCAAAAAAATGGTAAAAGTGAAAAACTGGCTTTTGAAAGCAAGCTCAATAGAAAAAAAACAACACTTAGCCAAACTCCACCGCGCAAACAAAACCAGGTCGAGCCAAGGGCAAAAGCCATCGCCAACAAATCCTTGCGCGCCGATATCCACAGAATACTTTCGCAATGCAATGGCAGAAGCAGCCAAATTAGGACTGCTACAAAGGCTTCCTCTAGAGTGAACTTCAGCAAGCGCAGCAACGAGAAAAGCATATAGCCAATACCCCAGAAGATAACTAGATTGTGAAAGCGATAAATGCTGCCACTACTGCCGTCGACTGGCGCCCCAAGGACATTCACATCAAGCCAATATGAGATATCCCTAAGTGGATAGAAGTCGACATGGCTGCCTGGGATCCAAATATTTACGAAAGCCTGCCAATCCCAGCCATAGGCCAACGCTGGGAACTGAAGCAGTTGGAAATCATCGATGCTCCAGGCTTCAATTGAGAAAGCCGGCAAAAAAGCAAGAATCTGCAATATGAAAAATCCGGCAATAAATATGATCGCCGTTGAAATCACATTTGGCATCGCTTTGGACATCACCTTTGACTTAGACAAGCTAAGCCCTTTTTTTCAACGTCATAAAATAGCTAGTGCTAATAGAAATCAGAGAGCTCAACCTTACCGCGTTTAAATAAAACGAGGCCGAGACATAGAAATAAAATTGCAACCCCAATACCGACAAGATTGCGCAAAGAATATTTAAGCAAGCCCAGCCCTATAAATAAAGCACCCATCAGCCACGGACTCATTTTTAGAACGCGATTCCAATTCACGGACTGTGCAAAAACCTTGCTTTGACGAAACCAGTCGCTGGCTTGCATTTTTTTTGAAAGACCGCGCAACCATACTTGATGAATCATGTCTTGGGTCACTGAATCCTGCGGTTGAGCTGTCTGCAAGTCTTGATATTTTCTTAAAGCAAAGGGCAAGGCTTGCAGGTCTTCACAACGGTCGACAAAAGCAATATGTTTTCCAATGTTTTGGTAGTCCTGCATAAGATCCTTCCAGGCTCTTCCCAGGACGGATCCTCCACCACGAACAAGTTTAGTAAAAATAATATGGCAATGAACGCAGTCGGTCGCCAAACGGGGACTCAGTCCTGTGCACTTTGGACATCTTTTAAAATTTGCAGCGTGCCTGCGGGCCGCAATTTCAGAAATCTGTTCGGGTTTTGTTCGAACGACGATTTTACATTCGATCTTATTCATATTCTGCGGAGGGTTTTCAAATGAAAAAACAGTTCGACAAGCCTGACATTCAAAATGAGGTTTGTGGCTAGCCAATTCTTTACTTTCTACCCGGTAGAGCTTGCTACAAGAAGGGCAGCGGACATTATAATGGGCCCAAATCTTGCCACCAATAACGAACTGCTTTGGCGGCATTAGGGCTGATTTTTTAACCGAAATTCTTCGAGGTTCATTTGCTATTTCATTGGATTTTTCAGGGGTTGTTTCGCTGGTGGGAATCATGCTGCTTTTTCCTAGGCTGATGGCTGCATCCAATGTAATATTTTAATGATGGGGCAAGTTAAAAGATTTTTCAAGAACTATAAACTAGGTTTTCTATCTGGATTTTTGCTAGCAACTTCCTGGATTCCTTTTCCTCCGTGGGCTTTGATGTTTTGCCTTGCTCCAGTTTGGGTAGAGTCCTATCACCAACGAAACAATCCCAAAAGGTTATTTGGCCTGGGTTGGACGACGCAGTTCACGCTGACAATGATTGGCTTTCATTGGATCGCGTCCCTAAGCAAAGAGTTCGGATTTATGCCTTGGCCAGTGGCAATTCTTATTTTGTTAGCTTTTTGCACCTTTATCCACATTTACTTTGCACTTGCTAGTGGGATCACCGGAATCATCCAAAAAAGAATTCCCCTTTCGCCCTTGGGTTTTCTGCTCACTTTGGCTTCGGTTCAGTGTTTGGCTGAATCCTTTTGGCCCTCGATCTTTCCTTGGAACATGGGATATCCATTTTTTTGGGCAAAAATCCCCATCTATCAATGGGCCGATACCATTGGATTTCAGGGGCTATCTTTTTTGGTTTATCTTTTTAACGCTGGGATTGCCTATCTTTGGATCGTCAAAGATAGACGACTGACACTTCTTGCCGGCAGCGCAATGGCTTTGTTTTTCGGGGTCCTGTGCCTATCCGGCCTAGCCAAACAGAAAAGCTGGCAAGAAACAGATACTATTGTTCAAACTTTAGTCGTTCAGGGAAACATTGGAAATTTAGAAAAACTTTATGCCGAAAAGGGGCGTGGCTACCAATCAATTATCGCCAACGAATATTTTGATTTAACAAAAACGGCCCTGACTGACTTTCCAAACACCGACCTGATTATCTGGCCGGAATCTGCCTTTCCTGTGTTTTTGGATTTCTATAAATCATCGAATTCGCTGGTCAGCCAATTCCTGGATTTTACCAAATCAATCAAAAAACCGATTCTTGTTGGTGCGTATTCCAAAGATCCGCCAGAAATTAGCCCGCGCAAGGAATACAATGCTCTTTTTCTATTTGATGAGCTTGGACAAGCCATTGCCCAACCCTACCGTAAAACATATTTGTTAATATTTGGTGAAACCCTTCCTTTGGTCGACAAATTTCCGTGGCTTGCTAAATACAACCCCGGCGGCACCGGCTTTGGTAAAGGCTCCGGTCCGATCGCGCTGCCCTTTCGCGATATCAAAATCGGCCCTCAGATCTGCTATGAAAGTCTTTATCCAGAATTTTCTGCCAAGCTCGCCCAACTTGGGGTCGATTTGATGGTAAATTTGACGAACGATTCCTGGTTTGGTTCAACCTTTGAACCCAGGCAGCATATGATTATGACATTGGCTAGGGCCGTTGAAGTCCGTCGACCACTGGTCCGCAGCACAAATACCGGATTTTCGGCGGCAGTCCTTGCCGACGGGACCATACTTGAAAGGGGACCCCTTTTTCAGAAATGGGCGGGCCTTTTTGCGATAAAATTAAAAAAGCAAGCCACGCAAACTTTCTTTGCCCAATTTGGCGATTGGCTTTCTATGGCAATCTTTGTATTTCTGGTGATTGTGCTGCTGACCCTCAGGAGACCTCGTGAAAGAAATTGACTGGCGTGATGTCGTTAAAAATATTGAAAACTTCGCCACCAGCGCCAGCGGCAGGCTGCGATTAGAGGCACTCGGCCCCCTTGCCAGCCCAGAACAAGCCCGCATCGGCATGCAAGAAGTTTTTGATGCCATCGAGATTCTGCAAACCGGAGTTCGCCCGTCTTTCGAGAGCCTTGACTTGTATGAGCCCTGGCATACGCGAATCAAAAAAAAAGCTGTTCTTAAGGCAATAGAAATTAAAGATGTCAGATCTTTTTGCCTCGAGGCCCTTGCCTTGCGTGAAACCGTAGACGGTCTGAATAATAATTGGACCGAAAAGATCCGCCTTAGCCTTTTTTCGACAGAAGAACCGCTATCTGCAATCGATCAAATTCTGACCCCGCGTGGGGAAATTCGTTCCGATGCCAGCGAGACTCTGTTCCGCCTTTTTCGCGAAAAAGAAAATCTGGCAAGACAGGTTCAGACCTCTTTGGATCGCTTGGTGCACAACCATCAAATGGAAAACATCCTGCAGGACAAATATGTTACCACCCGCGAAGGACGCTGGGTCCTACCCGTTCGCAGCGGAATGCAGCACAGCCTTGACGGCGTCATTCACGGATCAAGCCAGACAAAACAAACAGTTTATATGGAACCTGGAACCATCATCCCACTGAACAATCGATTGCGGCAGATCGAGGTTGAGATTGAAGACGAAATCGAACGGCTATTAACCGACCTTTCTCTGTATTTGCACCGCCTATCGGAAAATTTTGCACTGGCCAAAGACGTTATGGAAGAAGCCGACTCAACATTGGCAAAAGCCCAATGGAGCTTACGAGTTGAAGCCAAATCAGTAGACTTTTCTGATGAAGGTATTTTGTTAAACGATGTGAAACATCCTTTAATGATTATTGGAAGTAAGCTGGTTGTCGCAAACTCTGTGCATCTTAGTCATGAAAAATCAATTCTGCTTTTATCAGGCCCGAACGCTGGTGGAAAAACTGTTTTACTAAAATCAATTGGCTTGGCAGCGCAAATGGCCCGTTGTGGATTGCCAATTTGCGCTGGTGAAAATTCTTTTTTGCCATTCTTTAAGACGATCCTACTGGCAATTGGCGATTCGCAAAGTGTTGGCCAAGAGCTTAGCACCTTCGCTGCCCATTTGAAAATTTTAGACCAAGCAACAAGGCTGAATGGCTTTCAAAATTTAATTCTGATTGATGAAATCTGTGGCTCGACAGATCCGGAAGAAGGTAGCTCTTTAGGACGTAGTTTTATCGAAACTTTTTCTGCCAACCAAATTTTTGGAGTAATCACTTCACACTTAGGGCCACTGAAAGCGGGCTGGAAAGAAAGCGACCGAGTTCTGAATGGAAGCATGGAGTACGACGAAAAGAGCGGACGCCCCAGCTACCAATTTCTGCAGGGCATTCCAGGGGACTCGCTGGCTATTCAAACCGCCAAACGAATTGGCATTCCCAAAAAAATCATTGAACGCGCTATTGAGCTTCTCTCCCCCGAGACCAGAGCCCGACTGTCTAGCCTGGAAGAAATCGACAAACTTAAATCGGATATCGGCTTTCTCAGGGAACATTTAAAAAAGGAAACGCAAAAAGCGCACTTTGAAAAAGAACGGTTTCAGCAACTGAGCGAAAAATTACAAAAAGACAAAGAAGATATTTTAGCCCGTCTGCAAAGGGAAACCACTAAAAAAATTGACGAACTGATTAGCCAAACGAAGGTGGATCAGACCTTTAAAAAGCACATGACCTTACAAGAGATCAAACATCAACTTCCCGAAATCGTAAAAAGTAGAACTGGGGTAGCTCCGGTCAGCAATTTAGCATCAGCGGCTGATTTTTCAAAAAGATTCCCACCCGGAAGTAAAGTATTTGTAGCAACTCTAAATCAAGACGCCGTCGTACAAAGCCTGCCCAATAGCAAAGGCGAGGTCATGGTTCTTTCAGGCTCTCTTCGTTTATCTTTACCCTGGCAAGATTTAAAACCACCAGATAAAGCCGGCAATCCCACCGCACGAATTTTGCGACAGTCCGCAAGTTTTGCCGTGGCTTTGGACCAAAGCGAAAAAACAGTTGATCTAAGGGGCATGACAGCCGAAGAAGCTTTGGGTGAACTAGAAATTCAATTGGACCGAGCCGCGACCCAATCCGATGATCGAATAAAGATTGTTCACGGACACGGAACCGAAACTTTGAAGAAAGCTGTTCGCGCTTATCTTTCCAGAAGTGTCTATGTCAAAAAGTGGAAGGCTGGGTCGCCCGATCAAGGCGGCGACGGCATTACCTGGGCTGAAATTGGGGAAACCTAATCCAGTCGCCACGGGAATTTTATCCAAGTACCCCAACTGCGGGGCGGGCCTTCCTGGCCCTCAGGCGGGGGCCTGTAAAGCCATAGTTTGTCACCTTCTAAGATTCTGACACCTTGGCCTTTGTTTGTCTCAAACTGAATCACTGAGCTGGCTTTATCTTATTGAAATTACTTATGTATTTAGGTGTCTCAGGTTGATATATGGCATCGCGATTGCTTTGTTATGTGGGTGGAGGGTGCAAATATGGGAACGCAAAATACCTGGATGAAACTTGGATTATTTATTGTTTTGGGTTTTCTGATGCTTGGCTGCGGGACGCAAAATTTTAATGAAAAAAGTGGCGTCGCCGGACTTTCCAGCGAAACAACGACCACCACAATCTCAAGCGAGGGTAAAACACTTTCCGCTTGCAGCCGCGACGCCGTGACCGGCAATGATTTGGAATTCAACGTGGCCCCTTACAAGGAAGTCAACGGAATGAATAATCCAAATATCGTGCGGGTAAAAATTAAATCTATCCCCGCAATCTATCAAACACAAAAGCTAGAACTTCGTTTTTACAAATGGAAAGCAAGTAGTGCTGGTGACACCTACATTGAATCTAAACCGCTTGAGTTTCGCTTTGAAAAAATGGGCGCTACCGGCACTTGGGATCTAATTTCAGGGCAAGACTCGGTCTATTCAAAATTCAATATCGAAGATGTTAAAAAAATGGGAACCTTTGCCAAAATCGACGCAACCTCAGCAAACTCCTTTTATAACAACGTTTCGATTCGTGTTTACTTGAACGATCCTGATATGATTTATCAAGTGATCCGGGTTTCTTTGCAAGTTCCTGGAGCCTCGACGGCCCAAGAAATACGCAAAGAAGATGCGTTGATGCCACCATTTTTCGCTGACCCAAATCACTATACGGCAGTGAAGCCAGCTGTACTTTCAGCTCTGCATCCTTTGAAATCCCAAAGCTCAAGCTTTAGCCAAGCGGACTATCTTAACTTTACTCGCGACTTCTGCTTTTGAGAGTCGCTGGGCGCAGCACCTTGGCCCGCGCAAGAAATGAATCAATGACTTGATTCTTGGACAACTTCCTCTGCATGCAGGTTTTCCCCATGACGATATCGATCCACAAGCGATTCATCGTTTGTCGGAAAGGAAAACATCAAGGTATGCATGGATGAACTTTCTTCTTCCGTCGTCACTGCAATATAGTATAAATCGGTTTCTGCATCATCCGGAAATTGTTTAATGAAGGTCACCAAAGTATTGCCGGTGTTGTCAGAGGCCCGCCAGATTTCATCCGCATTTTCGATCGTATCTTCCCGATAGAGCTCGCCGAGGGGCTGAAATTTATCAAAGCCTAGGTCTTTTTCTGCGCGTAGTTTTAACATCGCCAAAAATAAACCCATTGCCATCGGATCCCCTTCGGATAGGGCGTCACCGTCGATGGCACCAAAGCCAACTTCTTCGAATGCTTTATCGTAAACCAGGTCACCCCGGCGAAATTGGCTGACTAAGGCAAGGTCTTGGCTAACAAAGTGTAAGAAGATAAACGTGGGCTCGTCATCATTTGATACGTAAGTCACAGCCACGTGGAAAGCATTGATATCTTCAAGCGGCCGAATAAAATGGAAAATCGGAAACTGTTTAAAAGTCCGATCATCATGCCAGATCTCTGCAGGTTCATCTAAGGTGACTTCAAGCAAATCGCCAAGTCCCTCAACCTGGTCTTCCGATATGTCCCCTTCTTTGAGATGGGAAACATATTCCTGCTCGAGCTGCTCAATTTGCGGGCGAAAATGAGCATACAAATCTTTTTCTGACTTAAAAACTAGACCTGCTTCCCGATCAATTACGATCTCTTTCAATTTGCGTCGCAGCTTTACGCCCTTGAGTTTCAACTTTTTATGACTTTGCTTGGGTACTTTAGACTTTGCGATGACTCACCTCACTGGGTTTGAGCTTAACACTAGATTGCCCCAAGAATAAAGAATCAATGATGAGGCAAGTCATTGATTGAATGAACTGCTAATCTTTCCGACCATTGTAGCTTGTACACCAACGGGAGGCCTATCTGTCGAATACAGGATCGCAGGATAATCGAAAAGACAGCTCGAGCGACAAAGAGCATAACTCCATCGTCGAAAAAAATTTGGAAAATATGGAGGCCCTACTAAGACACTCAGCCCTAGGAGTGCATATTTTATTTGATAACGAGGTCATCGCAAAAGCGCTCAAAGATGGCAATTGTGAAAAAGACTTCTTTGATTTTGGTAAAATGAAAAAAGTCCAAGACTCGATGACCGAGTTGATCGGCAAGAAATCGTACTTCGACAAAATGGATTTTTTGCGACAGTTGGATTCGGAATCCTATGAGATGCTCATTCGAACCTATTTTCATATCGTAGAAAATGCAGTTCGCTCCGCCAACACCGAGTCCCACTAAAAACATATCTATAAAGCACTGCTTCACCTAGCCCGGCTGCAAAAGTGGCCGCTTCGTAAATCAACTCCCCTTTTCGGTACGATTTGCTGTGATTTAATTCGGTCAATTCGTGACTCGAATTCGCTGGCATTCTATTTGAACTTTAACATTGCTGAAACGACGTCTTGCTTTTGAAACCCCTTCTATTGGGATCTCAGGGCTAAAGATGTCTAAACTTTTGACACTGGAAAGACGAATTTGCGTTTTTTGGTGCTAATCGAGCTTTTTAAAGCTCAGGAGGATTTCGTGAAAAAAACTATTTCAGCTCTGATCGTCGGTTCGACCATTGCCGTTTCCATTGCTTGCCAAAGGGCAAATGACATTGAAAACCCGGTGCGAAAAAAGAAGGTAGGTACAACTGCCACTGGCAACCCGGCAAATACAGCCAAAGTTGAAAACGACAAAGCCATCAATCTTTATACAAATGGAACAGTGAAAATAGTCGAAGAACAAGATCCATTGGGTAAACAAATGACCTATCTGTCTTTGCATCAAAGTACGGATGCTCGAGTCCTTGTTTCCGCGACGCTTACGAAAAAAGATAAAGAGTGTTCAGGTGATCTTAATTGTGATCTTTCTTCCCAACAATTTTACGGACCTTCGTCAAATTTGCAGATGACAGCAAATCAACTTTGGGAATCCGCCGACAAGGTTACTGTCGATGGGAACGAGAAAGAAGAAAAATATATTGCAAGCGTCCATCTCGGGGCCCTAGAACCGGCAATCTACGAGCTGACTAACATTAAAGTCCAAATTCAAAAAAGGGACTCTAAAGACGATCTTGTGACAATGACTGTCGACCTAGAAAAGAATAGCAAAGGCGAGACCGACTTTGTTGTTAAAAACAATCTTTCTCAAGGACCAAGCGACATAGCAAAACTGATGATTTTAGTACCAGAGTCCATTCTTAAAGCTAAAGATAATGTGTTATCGCTACAGATGCGTACTTTGGAATTCAGCCGGGGAAAAGACCAAAGTGGAAAGTCTATCGTTGAGTCAGCAATATCGCAAAAATCAGAAATCGCTAAAAACCTGAAACCATCGAAACAATTATCCGAGGCCCACTTGGAAATTCAACACAAAGACACGATGAACCAATCAGGAATCAGAGCTGGAACCACAATCACAGATCTTTTGGATGAAGCGATAAATATTACCAATGGGCAACTCAAAGGCACTGCTAAAAAATAGAAACGGAATAATCTGAAAAAAATTTATTTGCGCCCAAGCAGCCAGACGAAAGTACCGCTGCTGCTTGGGCCTATCTCTGACAATTCGCCTGCTCAGAAATTCACGCCTGACTATCAATAAAAAATCCCGCTAAACCGAGAAGACAAGATGAACATCCGTTTTCTGGCCGCTGCATTGCTTTTTGTTTTTTTGCCTATGGCGAAGGGCGAATACCGGGCCTTTCTGTTGCAAATTAAAGCAAAAACCGGAGAACCCATCCGGAACTTCCCTAGTACCCTTGATCCCGAACAATACCGCGGCTACTTCCCATTGGCCGCCGACGAAAAAATTGAATATGTCGAAACCTGGATGTGCCGCGGCCGAACAGGTTCATTACAAAAAATATGTGATAATCCAAAGGCGCTGCCAAAACTGCCGGACGGTGCCCAAGCCCCCTCCCGCTCCCCTGCCTCGCCGCCGGCAACCAAACCATAGCGGGCCCTTTGGCTACTTCCAATTCTTGCCGACGAAACCAGCCCTCAGCAATGGTCGAGTTCGCCTGAGGCGCTTGAAACCCGGACCCGGACCCATTAAAACAGCTAGCACGAAGACCAGATTTAAGGCCTTTGAGTTCCCGATCTTTATGCTGATTTTCTCATTCTGATACAATGATTCTAGGAATAACTATGGCCTCAGAAATATCGGATCGACAAAGAAGTCAGTCAGCGGACATCGCCGACCTACAAAAGCAGTACCAGAGAAAAAGGCGCGAGCTTTTGGAGGATCAAGAATCTGATCTGCAATCCGTGCGCGAGAACCACCAAGGGCAGAAATCAAAGATTCTAGAAACCAATCAAGCGGCAATCAATCATCTTAAGAAAAGTGGCAGCGAAAGCCTGGAGCAACTTCAACAGCAACTGCAAGAACGCCAGCAAAATGAAAAGATCGCCACCGACAGTAAGATTAACAATTACAAGAAATATACTGATAACAACACCAAAGCACTTGATCAAAATTTGGCAGAAAAACAAGAAGGAACACAAAAACAACTTGAAGCTCTAACCCATCGCGAGCAATCGTTACGAAACAAAGAAGCCAAGTCCACATCAGACTTTCTGCGCAAGCAACAAGAGCTTTCGCAAAAAGCCGAACAAAAATCCCGGGAAGAGGTAGCCGGCCTGCAAAAAAAGCATACCGATGTCCGCAAGAATATCTTGGAAGAGCAAAATCAAGATCTTAAAAAAATTCAAACCCAATTCAGCGAACGCCTGACTAGCGAAAAGCAAAATC
>CALQIT020000061.1 GCA_943330705.2 Streptomyces griseus | reverse complement strand
TCCACGAACATCAATTGGATCGTTGTCGCCAACTCAAGGATGGTAAACTCCTGATCATTGCCAAGATTGACGGGCTCGGTCAGTTTGGTTTGCGAGTACTTTAAAATCCCTTGAACCAAATCGCTGACAAAACAAAAGGATCTGGTTTGCTGTCCAGCCCCGTAGATACTTAAGTCCTGACCCTTTAGCGCTTGAACCAAAAAATTAATGATAACCCTTCCATCGTCGGGATTCATACGTGGTCCATAAGTATTAAAAATGCGCACAAGTCCATGCTGCGTATTGTGAACTTGGTTGTGGCTGAAGATCAGGGCTTCTCCGAATCGCTTGCCCTCATCGTAACAGGACCGCGCCCCGAAGGAGTTCACATTTCCCCAATAGGATTCTGGCTGTGGCGAAATCGAAGGACTTCCATAGACTTCAGAGGTCGATGCAAAAGTAAGTCGAGCCTTGAATTGATCGGCAAACTGCAGGGCATTTTTCAGCCCAACTGAGTTGACCCAAAGAGTTTCCAATGGAATTCGTTGATAATGAGGCGGACTAGCTGGCGAGGCAAAGTGAAAAACATGGCTTAGACTAGATGTAAATTTTTTTGGAATATCCTGAGCCCAGGACTTCCAATCCGCACAGACATCCTGGCGAAAGAAAAGGATATTCTCAGGATACGTCTTTTCAAGATAATTTTGATTCGCAGGGAAGCCGGTGCAAAAATTATCAACACAGACTACTGGTAATTTTTCTTTAGCCATTTGCTCGGCTAAATGTGAGCCTAAAAAACCACCGCCGCCCGTAATTAGGGCTCCTGTTATGGGAATTTTTTGACTCAACTTTTCCTGCCAACGCTAAAATATTTAAAACCTAAAGCTTCGACTTCAGCACAATTGTAAAGATTTCGGCCGTCAAAAATAACCGGCTCTTTGATTAAAGATTTTATTCTGGCGAAATCAGGCTCTTTAAAGGACTTCCACTCAGTGATGACGATCAGGGCATCTGCCCCCTCAACGGCTTTGTAAGGATCATCTACAAAATAGATCGCGGCATCTTGCGAAAACAAAAGTCGCCCTTTTTCCATCGCCACCGGATCATGGACATGGACGTGGGCCCCGTTTTTCAACAAAAAGTGAACCATTTCGACAGCCGGGGATTCTCGCAAATCGTCAGTGCCGGGCTTAAAACTAAGGCCCCATACCGCAAAGTGCAGTCCCGACAGAGTTCCGTTATAGAATGATTTTACTTTGGCGAAAAAATTTTTCTTTTGCTTTTCGTTCGCATTTAGCACTTCGCGAACAATACCTAAAGAAACTCCCTTTTTTTCCGCCGTCTTAAGCAAAGCCTTGACGTCTTTAGGAAAGCACGACCCGCCAAAGCCAATGCCTGCATAAAGAAAATGAGGACCAATTCTTTCGTCAGAACCGATACCACAGCGAATACTTTCAATGTCGGCACCCACAAGCTCACAAAGTTGGGAAAGTTCGTTCATAAAACTAATACGCGTCGCCAGCATCGCGTTGGCCGCATATTTTGTCATTTCCGCCGAGGCCGTATTCATGAAAACTAGGCCTGGGTTGTCCTTGGGGAAGAATGGCTTATAAAGTTTTGTCATGACTTCTTTTGACTTGGGATCATCACAGCCGACGACAATTCGGTTGGGACGCAAACAATCTGAAATTGCTGATCCTTCTTTTAAGAATTCTGGATTTGAAACGACTTGGAATCCAATGACTTGCTTACGCTCGTGCAGGGCCTTGGCAATTTCGTCGTGGATCAACTTGATAGTTCCCACTGGCACCGTCGACTTGTTAACAATAAGCTTTTCGCGATTCATATGAATCCCGATTTGTCGGGCCACTTGCAGAACATATTTTAAATCGGACGCCCCATCTTCGTCCTCGGGGGTTCCTACCGCGATAAAAAGAAGGTCGCTTTCGGTAACTGCTTTTTCGATATCAGCAGAAAAGCTGATTCGCCCTGATTTGGAATTTTGTTGGAGAAGCTCTTCAAGACCGGGCTCGTAAAAAGGGGCCTCTTGCCGATTTAGCTTTTCAATTTTCTGCAAATCAACGTCGGCACAAATGACTTGGTTGCCCATTTCGGCAAAGCCCAAACCAGACACTAGCCCAACATATCCCGTACCAAAAATGGAAATCTTCATAAATCCTCTGGTGCTCTCGTATTGCCCAATTGCCTGTCCTATTTTCTATTGTAAAATTGCCATCATAGCTACCCTTGCCGCTATCCAGCATCGGCCTATTGATTCACAGGATAGGACCCAGATAAGGGACAGATAAAGCGCAGATAAAGCGCAGATAAAAAACAAAGCTGAATTGGTAAAATTATCCTGTCAGAAAAATAACAGGTTCAGAAGTTAAGCGGCCGTCTTAATATCCGCCGGAATTGATGAACTTAAAACTAACTAAATTGATGGATACATCAATAAATATAGGAGTTTCTATGAAATCAGTAATCATGTCTTTGACTGTCGCTATTTTTGGTTTTGCAACTTCAGCGAATGCTTGCAACGTGGTTCCGCAAGGAACTTGCTATGTAAAGGAAACTCAGAAATATATGGCCGCAGACCAGTTTTTCAGTGCCGTTTCTGACCTGTCTAATCGCACGGATGCTTGTGCTGTTGGCCGTGTTGCAGGAAAAGAAAGTGGTCGTTTCTATTGGAACGGGCAACGAGTTGCAAAAGAGCGCGGTTGCCTTTCCCACAGAGAAATCAAAGAAATCAAAGGGGACATTGGTATCTTAGCTTTGACTTGCGAAACCTATACTTGCGAAGAGCAATAATTGAAGTATCGCAATCTTTGTAATGCTGGGGCTGCCTGAAAAGGTGGCCTTTTTCTTTTCTTGTAGCCCACCGCCTTGCAAACGAGTAAGTTAATCCTCTATGTTTGAAAAAGTATCAGAGCTTCCCTATGGTGCGGAATGGTCACGGGCGCCGCTAAAAAAATTTCAAGAGACAATTCTTTTCGTGCCCTTTTATGGCGCCCACAAAGTGGCATTGCGCCGGCATGCTGAGTTCGTTAATCAGCTGGGTTATGACTGCCTCTTGTTTGATCTCAAAGACAGTCCGATGAAGATGATGCAGTTTCCTTTTTCCGCCCATGGTGATTTTGGCTTAAAACATGTCTGGGCAGATCAAGTCGAGCGCCTTCTTGGCGAGATGCCCGGGCAAAAGATCATCTACTCTTTTTCGAACCCATCAATGAGTGCCTTTGAGGCGGTGGCTCGTCGCTGGGCTGCCGATATTAAGGGTATGGTCTGCGATGGAGGTCCCTCGGGAAATCTTTGGGCCTCGATGGTCAACTTCTATAAGTACGAAAAACCCCTAAGAACTTTCCCCCTCAGGGCCGCCGCGGCAACGGTTGCCGCCTTACTTTGGGAACCAAACTTTGTCAGCACCCTTGATAAAGATCTTAAGCTATTGCCAAAAGGATTTCGGATTCTAAGTATCCGGGGTTGGAAAGATCGCCTTATAACACCACAAATGATCGATGCTGCCTTCGAGGCCCACCCCCAATTGGATTGGCAAAAACTTAGCATTCCGCAAGCCGGTCATCTGAATGGACTCAAAGATTTTGCGTCTGAATACACCCCTGCGGTAGAGCAATTTCTACAACAGATTTCGACCTCAGTTTAGGGCTTGTCGTTATTTTTAAAATTTCTTAATTGCGAAAAATAGACCTTCAATGGTTGGCAGAATCACTGATTGATAGCTTTTACTATCGGCAAGGCGTTGATTGAATTCCTGCATCACACGAATTTGCTTTTCACTAAAAACTGAATTGGTATGGCCTAAGCCCTGCTGCCAAACAGCGCCTTTTAAAAAAACATTGTCAGCGACAATGATTCCTCCCTTTTTCAGATTGCTTTCTGCCCAATCTAAATATCGGCCGTAAGCTGACTTGTTACCATCAATAAAAATCCCATCAAAGGGGCCTTGTCCTTCAATGATTTTTAAATTTTCTTCTGCATCCCCTTCATAAAGGTGGGCCCTTTTCCCGCGAAAACCCAAGGCCCCTTGATCTGCCAATTGATGAAACCGATTGAATACTTCTAACGCCTGCCGCGCGTGACTGTCTTGTTTTTCAAAAGTGAAAAGTTCTCCGCCCTCTGGCAATCCACGTAAAATCCACAAAGCAGAATAGGCCGTCAATGTGCCAATCTCGACAAACTTTTTACATTCATGTGAGGCAACCAATGTTGAAAGTATCCGGGCCTCGTTTTCAGAGACACTGATTTCTGTTTTATTCAACTGAGTCGACATTTTTCGACTGTCTGCCAGCAGTTCAGAAAAAGATGGATCGATTAAATGATCTCTGGCAAACAATACCGATAGATATTGCTCGGCCTCAATGGGAAAACTTGCGCTATTTCTCATGCTACGTTATTGCCATGGACCTTAAATATTGTCAAAGACAGGGTCCAGGTGGCGTGGCGGGTTCAATGAATCGATCCGCTGGACTTGGTTAGTGCCAGACCGGAAAAACATAGATAGTCTATCGGAAGATGATAAGACTTTTAATTTTTGATCTTGATGGAACCCTTGTTGATTCGGCACCAGACTATCTCAAGGCGGCCAACCGTCTGTTGTCTGAGGAAGGTAAACCGGGTCTAGATTTACCACAGATCATACGCGGATTGGGCGCGGGCCTGAGAATACTGTTGCATGGTTTTTTTCTAGACGAAGACCTTCAATCGCCACGCTTTCAGAATCTTTTGGATCGATTCCAAGAATACTATCTTGAAGTTTGTACTGAAAAAGCCAAGCTCTATCCAGATGTTCTACCATTTTTAGAAAGCTGCAGTTTGAATATCGCGATGGTTACAAATAAGAATTTGAAGCCGACAATGAAAATAATTGATAGCCTAGGCCTGGCGAAATTTGATTGGCAGCAAATATATGGATTTGAATCTTTTGCCGATCGAAAACCTCATCCTAGACCATTGTTAGAAGCCATGAAAAAATGTGGCTGCCGGGCCGAACAGACTTTGATGATCGGCGATAGTGTCCCCGATATTCAGGCAGCCCATGCCGCAGGCGTTAAGTCTATCGCCGTGACCTTTGGCTACAATACCCACGAGACCCTTGCCCCATATAAGCCAACGGCCTTTCTTGATAGCTATACGGACCTCCCGACCCTTATTGCATCCTTGAAGGGTCTTTCAATTAAAGCTATAAATTAAAACTAGAGAAGAGGACCTCAATTTGCAGACGATGCTTCAAGTTCGTAATTTAAAAACTTCTTTTTCAAACGATGAAGGTACTTTTTTTGCCGTCGATGATATTTCATTCAGCGTCGCCGCGGGAAAAACCCTAGGTATCGTCGGCGAATCCGGTTGTGGTAAATCCGTTAGCTCTTTGTCCATTATGCGCCTGATCCAGGCACCAGGAAAGATCGTCTCCGGAGAAGTTTTATTCGACTCGCAAGACCTATTAAAAAAGTCGGATGAAGAAATGCGAAAAATTCGGGGAAATGACATTGCGATGATTTTTCAAGAGCCCATGAGCTCACTTAACCCGGTTTATACTTGCGGCAACCAAATTGAAGAAGTTGTTCGCCTGCACCAAAAAGATCTAAATCGTCAACAGGTGCGCGAACGGGCTATCGATATGTTAAAAAAAGTGGGTATTCCCTCTCCGGAAAAAAGATTTGATGAATACCCACACCAGCTTTCCGGAGGAATGCGACAAAGGGTTATGATCGCAATGGCGATGAGCTGCAATCCCCGACTGTTAATCGCTGACGAACCCACAACTGCACTGGATGTCACCATTCAAGCCCAGATTTTGGATCTGATGCGGAAACTGCAAAAAGAATTCAATGCCGGCATGATCTTGATTACTCATGATCTGGGAATTGTTGCAGAAATGTGCCACGACATCGCCATCATGTACGCCGGAAAAATTATTGAATACGGAACTGCAGAAGATATTTTTTACCGCCCTCAGCACCCCTATACCAAGGGATTGTTGGACTCGATACCCCACTTTGAAACTGGAAAAAAAATGGCAAGACTAAATACTATTCCAGGATTGGTCCCCAGCCTAACAAACCTACCCAAAGGCTGTCGCTTTTACGACCGTTGCACAAAGGCACAAAATAACTGCAGCATTGAATTGCCTCAGCTGACCACTGCCAACGATTCACAGTCCCCAGCCCATCAAGTCGCTTGTTATCATCCCCTACTATTTTCTGGGACTCGCAAATGAGCACTGAGAAATGTTTTTTAAAAGTACAAAATCTGGTGAAAGAGTTCCCCATCAACGGCGGATTTTGGGGGCGTCAGGTCGCAGCCGTAAAAGCAGTTCAAGATATTTCATTTGAAATTCGTAAAGGCGAAACCCTTGGTTTGGTCGGCGAATCAGGCTGTGGCAAATCGACGCTTGGGCGGTGCCTCATTCGCCTGCTAGATCCAAGCTCTGGGAAAATTATATTTAATAATCAAGATATCACCACGATTAAGGGTGAAGAGCTTAGGGCTCTGCGACGAAAGATGCAGATTATTTTTCAAGATCCTTATTCAAGCCTGAACCCACGCATGACAATTGGCGCAATCATTGAAGAGCCCCTAATTATTCACAGCCTTTGCGCCTCGGAAAAAGACCTTAAGGACCGGGTGGCACAGTTACTGGAAACCGTGGGACTGCGACCTGAGGCCCTAAATCGCTATCCCCATGAATTTTCAGGTGGACAACGCCAGCGGGTCGGCATCGCCAGGGCCCTTGCGGTCGACCCCGAATTAATTATTTGCGACGAACCGGTCTCTGCTTTGGATGTTTCAATTCAGGCACAAGTCATCAACTTGCTGATGGACCTGCAACAGAAACTGGGCCTGACTTATATTTTTATCGCCCACGATTTGAAGGTCGTAGAACACGTATCAACCCAGGTTGCAGTCATGTATTTGGGAAAAATCGTCGAACTGGCCGAAGCCAGCGAGCTTTACCTGCATCCCCAGCATCCTTACACCAAAGCATTGCTCTCTGCGATTCCGATTCCTGATCCGCGAGCCAAAGAAAATCGCGTGATCCTGCATGGTGATGTCCCCAGCCCGATCGATCCACCCCCAGGTTGTCATTTTCACCCCCGCTGCCCGCAAGCCGCCGAAGAATGCAAGTCTCGCGTGCCCCAACTAGAGAACAAACGGCCAGAGCATGTTGCTTCATGCTACCGAGTTTGAAATAAGCTTCCCATGGCCATTGTATGGAAAATATATCCCTTTAAAGGGATAGTTTTATAATATCCTCTTAAAGGGATATCTAATGAAGAAAAAGAGTCCTCCTGTCGCCGTTCGTTGCTCTGCTGAAATGGGCCACCTTTTGCAACGCCTGCGTAAGCAACAAGGCATGACTCAGGCAGATCCTGTGATAGGCTAAAGCCCCTTGTTTTAGGAAGGACAAAGCCGCGCAGTCGTCCTGAAGAAGAAATCATGGGTTATCGACGAGCACTTGAGATTATACACTCGAAGCATTCAAACCTAGAAATGGATCCCAAAGTCATTGCTCAACTTCATAAATTAGCACAAGAGGGTGCTGGAGATGCAGGTCTCTGGAAAACGAAAAATAACGCCAAGGATACAAATTCTGCGGTGAAAAATCTTTGTGAATCCTATCAAAACGAAATGAATATTTTAAAACTACCAGTCTTGGTTATTTCGAGTCTTTTTATATTAGACTTTCTATGTATTCATCCTTTTCGCGATGGCAATGGACGAGTTTCTAGACTCTTGACTCTTTTGTCGCTTTATCAAGCTGGATTCAATGTAGGTAAATACGTCAGTCTAGAGCGAATCGTCGAAGAAAATAAGGAATCGTATTATGAAGCACTGAAAATTTCATCACAAGGTTGGCATGATCAAAAGCACGATTCATTACCATGGATTAACTTCTGCTTATCAATTTTAAGGCAGGCTTATAAAGAAATGGCTGAGAATATTGAACAGCACAGTCGTTTAATCTCAGGCAAGGGCGAAATTGTAGAGGTGGCTATACTTAGGCAAGTCGGAAGCTTTTCTTTAAGAGAAATCCAACAACAATGCCCCAATATTAGCGTGCAAATGATTAAAAAAGTCTTGAATGACTTAAAAAAAGATAAACAAGTGATTCTTTTTGGTCGAGGGCGTGGCGCTCGCTGGAGGGTCAAATGAGTAAGACATGTAATGGCAAGCTACTGTTCATTCACTGAACCGTTGTAAAAAAAGGCCGCAGAGGCCCAAACTGTAAAAATTCGGACCTGATCTTACAATTTTGGATATGCGTTTCGAACTCGTCTGACACTAGCAGGAAGGTTGGCACGTATTCCATAGCTGGGCGAGGTATTCGGTGATGCACGTTATATCGTTTCAATTTTAGGTCAGCTTTACTAAGTCTTTTCGTTCGCTGTGCTGCAATGAATGGCTTTGATTGATGATCAAAGTCCAGGGCCTCTTTTTTTCTACTTAAACTAAATGAGTACTTAAATTAAAGTTTACACATGAATCTTAGCGATCAAACTCTGCCGTCCATTCTAATTGTTTTATCAACAGTTATTTTTTTCATTTGGGAACGAATTTATCCGGGTCGTGAGCTTGCTCATTCAAAAGGTTGGTACTTGAGAGCGATTTTTATAAATATCTGCCAGCTTGCTATGCTTGCAGTCGCAGGCTTCACCTGGAATAAGTACTTCCGTTCACATACTTTTTTCCAGATTGGAAACTGGCAATCTCCGGCTGCTGAGGGATTTTTCTATTGGTTCATCGGTACATTTATTTTTTATTGGTGGCATCGTCTTCGACATGCAAATGGATTTTGGTTAGCCTTTCATCAGTTGCACCACAGCCCGCGTAGAATTGAGGTTCTTACCTCCTTCTATAAGCATCCTGTTGAAATTGCGGCTGACTCAATTTTAATTGGATTTATTATCTATACAGTTTTCGGTGGAAGTGCCGCTGCAGGTGCGTGGTACGCATTTTTTGCAGCGACAGGCGAGTATTTCTACCATGCAAATATAAAAACACCACATTGGCTTGGCTATGTTATTCAGCGACCTGAGCACCATTCCATCCATCATCAAATCGATGTCCATAAATATAATTTTTCAGATATTACTTGGTGGGATCGATTGTTTGGTACTTTTAAAGATACACATGAATTCGTCCCGCGATGTGGCTTCCCAAGCGATAATGAGGAAAAAATTCTAAAAATTTTATGCTTTAAAGATGTTTACCGGGAATAATCTCGGTTGATTATAACCCCTGCCTTTCGAACCGCAATTCTAGTCATTTTTTCTAAACCTTCTCGACCAATAAAATCACCGAAATAATATTACGGTACCAAGCAAAATTCTTTTTGCAAATATTGGCCAATCTTTCCGGTTGTCAGATGAAATTGAAACTTCTCACATGAAGTGTTAGATCGAGTTTAAGTTTCTACACCTAAACTCCGAGGATTGATATCTGTCGAAGTCTTCGTTCGTTCAAAAATCCTGACCCGTGCTA
Source organism: Streptomyces griseus (assembly GCA_943330705.2). Classification (GTDB taxonomy): domain Bacteria; phylum Bdellovibrionota; class Bdellovibrionia; order Bdellovibrionales; family Bdellovibrionaceae; genus CALQIT02. Next base: position 7,649 of record CALQIT020000061.1, on the reverse strand, counting down.
ACTAACGGTTTTTATTTGTTTTTTGAAAAGTCTCATTTTGAGGCTCTAGTACATAGACGTAACATTTTTGGAATCACAACTTAACTCAACAACTTAGGATTGCCTTCTGCTTTGCAATTGCTTCCAAGTATACCGCGACCTGTGAAAACGTCACGGCAGCTCGTTTAATATTCTGGGGGAATTATGAAATCGCTTTTAAATTTTGGAATTGGCTTAGTTATGACATCCGCTCTTTTTCTGACCGCCTGCCAGAAGTCCTCTGATAGTGCGCCTGCAACAGCTCCGGCGGCCCCTTTAGCCAGTGGACCGGGAACTCAGGCTTTGGCTGTCTATTGCAACTACCCTACGAGTTCGGTTTGCGGGAAAATTGTTGGAGCCGTAGCGGCAACTGGCTCTGGAACTACGACATGCGTAAGTCCTGGAACGATAGTTAGTTCTTGCCCCACCGCCAATTGCATCGGGAAGTGTACCCAAACTGTAAATCAAACTGATGCTGCTTTTGCGATGACATCGTTCTATTACCTGCAATCGGGTATTGCAAACGCGCCGTCCAATTGTTCTGGTGCAAATTCCACTTGGTCTTTGACGTGCAATTAATCTTTTAGAAAAGCAGGCCCAGTGCAAAACGGAAAGACCCCTGAAAGATCTTAACTATTTAGATCTGACTACTTGGTGTCGCCGATTTTTAGTAGGGTCGCCACCGTCTTCTTTAACTTTTCGATTTCGAAGGGCTTTTTAACAAAATCATCAGCACCGATAGCGAATGCTTTTTTAATGTCTTCTTCGCTGGTTTTTCCGGAAACAAACACCAAAGGAATTTTCTTAAGGTCTTTGTGCGCTTTCAGAAGCTCGGCTAGCTCGAAACCATTGATCCACGGAAGGCCGATATCAAGCAGAATCAAGTCTGGGCCAGAGTCCTCAAGAACTTTTGACAATTCGGTACTATCAGCAGCCATCTTGACGATGAAACCGTCCATTTCAAAAATGCGCTTCATTGCCGAGCGCATGGTTTCATCATCTTCGATAACAAGAATTGTTTTCGGATCGATCTTTTTTTTAAGATCACGAAAATTATCTAACTGCACGACTTCGCCGCTGGCCATTCGCGATTTAGTTATTTTTTCAATCTTATCGATCAGATCCTTGGCATTAATTTTCTTCTTTTGCATCAGTGATTGGCCTCCAGCCATCGTTCTGCATCAATTGCAGACATACATCCAGTTCCGGCCGCAGTCACCGCTTGTCGATAGACGTGATCCTGAACATCCCCACATGCAAAAACACCAGCAATGTTAGTATAGGTCGAACCTGGATTAGTCTTAATATACCCAGTTTCATCCAAAGTAATAAATTCTTTAAAAAGATCTGTGGTTGGCCTATGACCAATAGCCAGAAATAGCCCTTGAACGTCTAGGTTTCTTTTCTGACCCGTCTTGGTATCTTGCAAAACTAGACCTGTAACGTGTTTTTCATTTCCCAAAACTTCTAGCACTTCGCTGTTCCAAACCGGTTGGATTTTCGGATTCGCTAAAACCCTTTCTGCCATAATTTTTGAAGCACGAAAAGAATCCCGACGGTGAATCACATAAACTTTGGTTGCAAAGCGAGTTAGAAAATTAGCTTCTTCCATTGCTGTATCACCACCACCGACGACAGCAACTTCAACATTTCTGAAGAATGCTCCGTCGCAAGTAGCGCAAGCTGAAACTCCGCGATTCGCATATTTCTTTTCAGATTCTAGTCCCAGATACTTTGCTTTTGCACCAGTGGCCACAATAATTGTTTTTGCAAGATGTAGGTCATTGCCGATCCACACTTTGAATGGTCTTTCAGACAAATCAACTTTGGTTGCATTTTTAGTGATGAAACGAGTGCCAAATCGCGCCGCTTGTTTGCGCTGAATTTCCATCAACTCAGGGCCGGTAATTCCGTGTTCAAAGCCAGGATAGTTTTCAACCTCACTGGTAATCATCAACTGACCGCCGGCCTCATCGCCTTCGATCATCAGGGGCTCCATGCGTGCTCTGGCCGCATATATTGCAGCTGTCAATCCAGCGGGACCAGAACCAATTATGATTACATTTTCGATTTTACTCATTTTCAACTCCTGACAAAAATAATCCGCAAAACGAAGCCAAAGCTACCACTGTCGCACTTCGTTCGTCATTCTACGAGTTCGAAAGACTAGGCCTTCGCGCAACGCGGCCATCGATAAGGCGCAGATCGATTTAAATCAAGGTTGACTCAAGAACCAGCAATAGATCTGCGGCCACCAAATCAGGAGGTTGTGCAAGGCCCTGGCTACGGGGCCAAGACCCCTCAGGCAGTAAATCAGTTTGCATGTAACCCGGACTGTAAAGCTGCAGATCCAAAATCTTAGGATTCAGATTGAGTTCGGCTTGCACCGAAGTCACCAACCCGCGCAGAGCGTGCTTGGCGGCCGCATACGAGCTAGCCAAAGGATCCGGCTGGCTTTCCGCAATGGACGAACCGATGAAACACAATTGCTTAAGCTGACCAAAATCGGCGTTATGCGATAATATAGAGTGCAGCAAAAATGCCGGAAATTCAAAATTTACACGAAATGCCCATTGATGGGATTTAAATTTTTGACTTGAAAACTGACCGTGGGGCCCACCACCAGCAAAGTAGACCAAACGAGTGGGTTTACAATCCTGCAAAGTTTTTATAAATTGGGGCCATTCTTCAACTTTTGCAAAATCCATTTTCAGCCATTGATCACATGAAAACTCTTTGCGCGAAACTGAAACTATTTTATTGCTAGGGTCATCTTTCAATAGATCGAAAAAAGACCGGCCCAATCCCCGACTTGCCCCAAGCAACAGCCAACAATCTGCCGCCGGCATCACCAGTACCCCGCATCGATCGTGATATCCCCTAATACTTCGGTCTGGCATGAAATTCGAAAATGAGCTGGCAAAGAATTTTTTTCTTTAAGAAAGACCTCTGTCGAATTTTCTTGCGATAGAAACTGCTGCCCTTGCAGAATTTGAATTTTACATTTCGCACATACGCCGTCCCCTAAGCAGGAGGACGCCACCGGAATTTTTTGTTTTAACAATGACTTCATTAAATTAGCGCCCAGATCAACTTCAAAATCTTTCATCTGGGGCTTTACAAAACGTACAAACGGCATGAAAACTACGTCTTTCTTAGGCGCACAAAGTTAATTTCAATCCCCTGGCGAGTAAAAATATTTTCGAATTGTGTGGCAAAATTATCAGCCGCCATGGGGCTTGCATGAAGATTTAGCGTTTCAAATTCAATCTTGTATTTAGTTTCACGAATCTGCTCCATTGCCCATAAAAAATATTCTCGTGAATCGGTTTTAAAATCCAGCTTAGAATCAGGCTGTTGAATTTCCCAAAGCCAATCCAACACTCGTTTGCAAACAAAGCGATTGCGCGGCTTGCGCGGGGTCACCCAAGGATCGGGAAAATGAATATAGACATCATTGATTTCATTCTTAGCGAACAACAAATCAATATTCATTGCATGATATCTGCAAATCCGAGCATTCTTAGCCCCTTTACGAAGGGCACCACGAATAGACTGAATAAGTGGCTTATATTTAAGCTCAACCCCGACAATGCCACGCTCTGGCGAAGTCAGAGCCCGATGCTGAAAATGAGTCCCGTTCCCGGTTCCAATTTCTAGATCAATTGGATACTCAGCGCTGATTTTGAAAACCTCAGATCGCCATTTCCCTTGATTAAGCGGCGCTCTTTCTTCATTGAAAGAATAATCACGAAATTCGCCGTCGATAGCTTGCGTATAATAATTGTGAATCGGAATGCTGCTGGTCAGACTGATTCTTGGCCGTTGATTGGGTCTTTCTTCAGAAGAAGAATTATTTTTTTCGCTCATTGTCGGCCTTCAGTAATTTTTTCTGACTGCAAAATACTAACAGCTGGCGCCCCAGTTACAGATTGAAGAGTAAATTTCTTCAATCCAGCAAAAACGCCTTGGCGAATCTGACACTGATGCAAGTCACAAAACTCGCAATACTTACGACCACAGGGATCCAAGTGAAATGCCATCTCGCCATCATAGGGATAGGACTGAATCACTTGATCCTCAAAAACTTGGGCTTGCTCGTGGGTGTGACTGACGTCCCAAAACTCGGGCACCACAAGGTGAGCATCAATGTGATGAAATCGGCCCGAGCGAATAATTCTTAATTGATGGATATCTATAAACCCAGGGCGACGATTTTTGTTCAGGGTCTGGGTGAGCTCGTGCAAAGCCTGTGGTTCAACTTCGTCTAAAAGTCCACCCATGGACTTACGAACGATTTGGTATCCAGTTCTGGCAAGTTGCATTCCGACAAGAATGGCAACCACAGGATCCAGCCACCACCAATTTGTAAAATGAACTAGAACCAAGGCCGCTAAAATACCGACACTGGTCCAAACGTCAGTAAGCACGTGGGTTCCGCTAGCTAAAAGTGCTTCGGATTTGTGCTCACGACCGACCTTCTTTAAATAGATTGCCAGAAAAACATTTAACACCGAGGCAATAGAAATAATCCCTACCCCCATATCGATTTGTTTCAGCTCAGGCGTGGCAAACAAAGCCTTTGAAGACGCGTATATAATTGCAATAGAGGCAAAAGCAATCAGACCGCCTTCAAAGGCAGCAGAAAAATATTCAAGCTTGCCATGGCCGTATGGATGCTCTTTATCGGCAGGCTCGGCGACATGCTTCATCACTAAAAGGGCAATAAAAGCGGCTATGACGTTGACGATGCTTTCTGTCGCATCAGAAAGAATGGCAACAGATTTGGTTTGCAAATAGGCGCTATACTTCAAACCCAATACGAACAGGCTGACAAATAGTGAAATCCAGGCGGCACGAATCGCTATTTGGTCGCTTTTAGCTGGCATCAGGGTAGAGCTTTGCATTACCCCTTTTAATAGTGTCCCACCCATCAGGTCAAACCAGGAATCTAACCGACTCTTTTTTTCCTAGTTAGGGGCACTGCTGGAATCGAAGGGCCTTCAACATTGATTATTTGGCCAGAACCCTCTTCCGGAGGTTGAATTTCAATATATTTTACACAATTTCGACCGCTGCGTTTTGCTTCGTACAAGGCGTGATCGGCAGTTCGAACCAAACCGCGGGCATCGATTGTTTTATCTTTCGGATTTGTGATCGCAAATCCAATGGAAGCCGTCAGACGAATCTGATCCCGATCATTTTTAAAATCATAGTTGGCTATGGACTCGCGAAGCCTTTCACAGAATTGAAGGGCCCCGTCTTTGGCGGTCTCGGTCAACATTACCAAATACTCGTCGCCACCGTAGCGGGCGCCCAAATCAATTGAGCGAATGCTTTGGCGAATGATCTTGCCGACTTCACTAAGAACATGACTACCAAAAAGGTGATCATGGCCATCATTAACCAATTTAAAATTATCCATATCCATCATCACAATACAGATTTGCCGACCGAAGCGACGCCCCCGCTCGATCTCGCTTTCAAGGCGATGATAAACCGAACGCATATTGAAAAGCCCCGTTAAATCATCAATTTCAATCAACTCTTTCAGCTTTCCATTGGCTTCCCGTAGCTGATCATTCAAATCTTTGATTCGAAGCTGAGTTCGAACCCGAGCCAGAAGCTCAAGTGGATCAAAGGGTTTTGGAATGTAGTCATCAGCTCCGGAATCAAGCCCTTGAATGACAGCCTCGGTGCCAGTGCTGCCTGAAATAAACATCACTGAAACATAGCTTTCGCGTTCACGGCGCAAATCCTGAAGCACGTTCATACCATTCATTCCCGGCATATTGACGTCCATTAGAATCAGATCTGGCTGCCAGGCTTCCAAAAGGGTGTAGACCTCTTCACCAGAGGAGGCCTTGCGAACATTGTAGCCTTCCCAACTGAGGGCCTCGCCGATAATTTCTAGACTATCAGGATCGTCGTCCACAATTAGTAAATGCCTCAACCGAGGTTCTATCGCCATTGTTTAAGTTTACAGCCTAGAATCAATCAGCGCGAGAGGGCCAAGGTCTGAGACCATAAAAACTAGCCAAAAATCAGCTCAATTTGCCGACTTTCTTGACCAAAGAAGAGCTTCCAAAAGCTAGCACCAGCCCTTATCCAGGGATAATAGGGCTATTGAAAAGATCGTACTTCACAAAAAATTTTCTGACCGTTGCCAAAATTTGATTGTCAGTGGGGTGATCGCTGTTTTCAACACCGATTATTTTTTTTGCAATCCCCTCATGGTGATGCTTTTCAAGATGGGTCTTAAAATGATTCTTCGCCAAACCAGGACCCATCAATAATATATGATTCGCGTTCTTTAACTTCAGCGCCAACTCATGGAAAAAATGCTCAGCCGAAGAGTGACTTTTAGGATCAGCCCCACCCCGCTCAAGATGAGATTTTTCAATGCCTGTGGTTTTCAAATTAAATATTTGAGCTTTTTCAGAATCCAACCAAACAGCAAAATCCGACATAAAATCCTCCGCCAATTAGTTTAAGGTAATTTAACCTAGTTAATATCCACAAGTGAGTTCACAGAATTTCCATTCAAAGACCTAACATGCAAAAGATATCGGCCAGCGGGAACAGCATTGACAACGATTTCGCGAACGAACGGAAATTTTCCTTCTTTGCAATCGACTCGGCTTTCAAATTGAACGACCGGCTGCAAAACCAAAACGGACGGCTCAACAGTCATTTTAACTTGCTCAAGCTTGAAACAATCACTAGGAAAATCACCTGATACTACGATCTTGCTGATCGCTCCTTGTTGGTGGTAAAAAGCTTGCGACACCGGCGCATACAAATAGTCATCAGCATTCTTGCCAACGGTCTCTCTGATGCTGATTGCACCTAATTTGGTGGGACCCGAGCCCTGTATAACTTCCCAAGTTCCAGCACCAAGAATCCCAACATCGATATTTTTTTCAAACCCGACGGTAACTTGCAAGCAATCGCCGCTGTATTCGTAGGCCACTGGCGACAAATAGATTTTCTTATTTTGAGCGTCAATTTGAACTTTAGTTTCTGCCAGGCGGAAACAAGAGTTCTTAAATCGCCCTTCACCGACGATCTCGACACGATCGTTTGAGTCATAACCACCCGGAACATAAATTTTCTGAAAAGATGCCCAAACTTTAATTGGCCCACTTCTAGCCGATGCAAAGAATGGTGCCGATAAAAGGAATAAGGCCAGTAGCGCTGAAAATAACCGATTCATTGAATACCCCCAATATGACTTAGATTTCATTAGCGTAGACAAACTCTACGCCGTTCTTTACAAATGCCATGCCTAGCTCAAATTGCATCAAAGTTCAATTTCAAATAAAAAATGGGAAAAATTGTCTCTTTAAATAAAACCTTTTGTCCCAAGTTTACAAATCGTGAATTTTACAAATCGTTAAGCCACGCCGCAGCTGCAGCAGATTCTCCTCTTTTCGAATTGCAAAGATTTTGAAAAACCCTGGCCCCTCTGCCGAAACTCATAAGCAGAAGCCAAGCAAAAGACAATCAGGACTCCTCCATAATTTTCCCCAAGCCATCCAGAAACCGTGGGGGTTTTGTGGCTAAATTCCTTGGCCGCGGGCTCGGCCCGGCAGGATGCCGTATTCAGGCCGCCTGAGGGCAAGGATGCC
>CALQIT020000060.1 GCA_943330705.2 Streptomyces griseus | reverse complement strand
GAGCGCCTACCATGGACCGCCCTACCCCCATCGTAGCCAGAGGCAAGCAGCCTTGGACTTTCTGCATCTCAGCAACAGCGGCCGTAGCATTAACTGCGGATATACGGACACTAAAATCGTTTGTTACAAAGCGATTGACCTTCATAAATAGGAAAAGAACGCTATAGTCGAAGACTATGTTTGTCACCTTGTTTCGCCACGCCGAAAGAGAAAATACGGGGCTCGAAAATCCGGGCCTAACAGCCCGTGGCTTTCAGCAGGCGCAGTCTTTACTTAAAATTATTCAAGCCAACCAACTTCCTGCCCCTCAAAGACTTTTTGTATCGCCGAAAATCAGAACCCAGCAAACATTTCTACCCACAGCCACCCAACTCAATCTGCCGCTGCAAATCTTGCCCGAACTGGACGAGCGACGGAACTCCGAACCAATAACAAAATTCGTGCAACGAGTTCAGCGCTTCATCAATCTAACTTCGCTGGATTCTTTTGGACCTCAATCGACATTCCTGTGCAGTCATTTGGATTGGATCGAAGAGGCTCTTTTGAAAATCCCATGCGACGTCGATCTTTTACAATCCCGTTTTCAAATATGGGCACCCGGTCAATTCATTCAATTTGAAGTTCACGATGAACTTTGGCACTTTATTAAAGCAGGAGAACTTACCCGATGATTATTCGCAATATCTGGGGCGTCGGACGCAACTACGCAGAGCATGCTCAAGAATTAGGTAACGAGATCCCAGTTCACCCAATGATTTTTTTAAAAGCCGGCAGCTGCGCCACCATTAATAGCAATGAAATTGCCATTCCCGAATGGGCGACCGAAGTTCACCACGAGGTTGAGCTAGCCTTAAAATTCAGTTCACACCTGCACATCATTGAAGGCGCAATTGCCCTTGATCTAACGGAAAGAAAACTTCAAACTGCCGCAAAAAAAAATGGAACACCTTGGACTTTGGCAAAGTCATTTCACGGATCTTGCCCGATCTCTTCGTTTTTTACGATCCGTCGTTTCGAAGAAATTGCCGATCTGAATATTCGACTTTGGGTTAACGATGAGCTTCGCCAAGAAGGCACGACCGCGCAGATGATTTTCAAGCCGGATGTTTTAGTTGAATACATTAAGCATCATTTCCCCGTTTGCCCTGGGGACTTAATTCTTACAGGAACTCCAAAGGGTGTTGGCGCAATGCAGCGTGGCGATACTCTCAGGGCTGAAATTGAGGGGCAACTCACCCACTCGTGGCGGGTCATATAGCCGCCCCCAGATGCTTTAGTGCTTTAAAAAGTTTACTCTTGAGTTTTTTCAGGCTGGGTTAGAGTATCCGGCGGCTTCATTTTTCATTCGGGAGAGCACAGATGTCCGATCTGCAGACACAAATTCGCGCACGTGGCGAAGAGATTCTTAAGCGCATGGAAGGCCAAAGCAAGGCTTCGATCTTTAACAAAGATTGGTGGTATGGCTCGATCATGGATTGGTCGATGAAAAATGAGCAATTTAAAACTCAAATGTTTCGTTTTGTCGATGTGCTGCCAGCTCTAAACTCAGGCAACGAAGTCGCACGCCACCTGAAAGAATATTTTGCCAAAACCGGTGGCGAACTGCCGTCGGTTTTCAATGTTGGCTTAGGCTTAGGTTCATTGGCCCCGGGATTAATGGCAGGAGCCATTCGCAAAAACGTCACACAAATGGCAAAAATGTTTATCACCGGAGAAAATCCAAGCGAAGCTTTGCCGGTCCTAAAAAAAGCTCGGAAGAATAAAATTACTTTTACCGTCGATATTCTTGGTGAAGCAACCCTAAGTGAAAAAGAAGCCCTTCAATATCAATCTAGATATTTAGAGCTGATCACCTGGCTAGCCACGGACTCAGTCCGCTGGGAAGAAATTCCACAGATTGACCGCGATCACGAAGGACCTCTGCCGAAAGTGAATGTCAGTGTCAAACTGACGGCCTTGTATTCACAGGTCAACGACATGGCCTGGGAAAAAACCAAATCCGTTTTAAAAGAACGTCTGCGTCCAATTCTAAAAACGGCCAAAGATAATGGCGTTTTTATAAATTTGGATATGGAACAATACGCCGTCAAACAACTTACACTTGAGCTTTGGAAAGAACTTCTGCTTGAGCCAGAGTTTCGTGGCTATCGACATTTCGGATGTGTGATTCAAGCCTACCTGCGTGACTCGCTTGACGACATCAAAGATCTAGTCCGCTTTTCTCAAGAACGCGGCACCGCTTTTACCGTTCGCTTGGTCAAAGGAGCTTACTGGGATTCAGAAACGATTGAAGCCGAACAGCGCCGATGGAGCATTCCTGTCTATACAAACAAGGCTGAAAGCGACGCCAACTTTGAAGCCTGTGGCGAATATCTTTTGCAGAATTTTCAATTTATCCGACCAGCATTTGCCTCGCACAATGTTCGAACCATTGCGGCGTGCCTTGTGATGGCAGAAAAATATGGAGTCCCCAAAGCTGGGATTGAAATTCAAATGCTTTATGGGATGGCCGACCCCATTAAAAAATCCTTGGTCGATATGGGATACCGAGTTCGTGAGTACGCGCCGGTCGGAGAACTTATTCCTGGCATGGCCTATCTGGTTCGCCGCTTGTTGGAAAACACCTCGAACGAGTCTTGGCTGCGAGGCAAGTTTGCCGAAAATAAAAGTTCAGATGCTCTTTTGAAAGATCCAAACTTGGGGCTGGTCGGGTCGTCGCAGTCGGTAAAAACTGAAGATCGCTTTTACAATGAAGCGCTTAAAGATTTTGCGTTAAGTGAAGTCCGCAAGTCGACCATGCTGGCCTTAGAAGAAAGTCGTCGCCAATTTGGTAAAATCTATCCCTTGCACATTGGCGGCAAAGATATCAGAACCGCGCAGACCCTTAGCAGACCCTGCCCCTCGAAGTCCGAGTTAGTGGTTGGGCAAATTTGCTTGGCCTCGAAAGAAGACGCCGAGGCCGCCTATCAAGCCGCAGAAAATGCCTTCAAGACCTGGAAAAAAACAAGTCCCTTGCAGCGCTGCGATCTATTGGATCGCCTTGCTGAATTGATGGTGCGAGATCGCTTTAAGTTAATTGCCACACAAGTGCACGAAGTCGGAAAACCATGGGCCGAAGCCGACGGCGATGTTGCTGAAGCCATTGATTTCTGCCGCTATTACGCCCGGCACATGCGAGAACTTTGCAAACCTCTAAAGGTTGGCAATATTCCCGGCGAGGCCTCGCACTATATTTATCAAGCACGCGGGGTCTCTTTGGTGATTGCTCCGTGGAATTTTCCGTTGGCTATTCTTGCTGGCATGGCCGCCGCTGCGGTGGTTACAGGTAACACCGTAATTATGAAACCAGCCGAGCAAAGCTCAATCATCGCCTTCGGCCTGATGGAACTTATGAAGGAAGCTGGTTTTCCTTCTGGAGTGATAAATAACTTACCTGGCCTTGGCGAAGAAGTTGGCGAATATTTGGTTCAACATCCAGGCATCACAACCATTGCTTTTACCGGTTCAAAATCAGTTGGCCTACATATTCTTGCAGAGGCCGCAAAACACAAGCCCGGACAACAGCACGTCAAACGCTGCATTATTGAAATGGGCGGCAAAAATGCAATTATTATTGATAATGATGCTGATCTTGACGAAGCTGTCGACGCGGTTCTCTATTCGGCGTTTGGTTTTTCCGGACAGAAGTGTTCCGCCTGCTCACGGGTCATCATTCTGGATGAAGTCTATGATAAACTAAAAGAGCGACTGGTCGAAGCTGCTAAAAGTATCCATCTTGGTGCTGCGGACGATCCAGCTAGTTATTTAGGTCCAGTCATCGACCTCGAAGCTTTTTCGCGAATTCAAAACACCATCGAAGAAGCTAAAAAAGTTCATAAACTTCTGTATCAAGGACCTAGCTTGGCCGGTGGATATTTTGTGCCTCCGACAATTTTTGAAGTTTTAGATCCTCAGGCTAAGCTTGCCCAGGATGAAGTCTTTGGCCCTGTGCTAGCGCTGTTGCGGGCAAAAGATATCGATCATGCCTTGGAAATTGCAAACGGCACTGAGTATGCGCTTACTGGTGGACTTTTTTCCCGCAGCCCTGCCAATATTGAAAAAGTTCGAGAGAACTTTGAATGTGGCAATCTTTATATCAATCGTGGCATTACCGGAGCAATGGTCGATCGCCATCCCTTTGGCGGATTTAAAATGTCTGGAGTTGGCAGCAAAACTGGCGGACCAGATTATCTGAAGCAATTCACCGAACCAAAGTGCGTCACTGAAAACACCATGCGCAGGGGCTTTGCGCCTGCCGAAGAAGTTTAGATGAATAGGTATTCCGACTTAACTTGCAATGTCGTTTGACGGAGCTGTCTTTAGGGTCTCAAGCATGGCGGTGTCGGTTCTGAATTCGAACTGCTTTAATTTAAATCGCCAAAAAAAGCCCAAGGCAAGTCCAAAAACTGCCCCACCAATATGCGCCGAATAGGCAACTCCCCCACCCAGTTCCGCGGGGGTGCTCAGGTATCCTGCAAGATCAGGCAAAAAGCAAAGCGGATAGAGCATCCAAGTTGGTAAATGAATTTGCCCAAGCAAGCCGTCTATCGGAGCAATAAAATAGAAACAGGGAACTCGTTTTTTACGTTCTGAGGCCGTATAAAATGCCATTATGGCACTAATAGATCCACTGGCGCCTACCATCGGCAATAAGCTAGCAGGGCTTAGAATAAAAAATCCAAATCCACCAAAAATTCCACCCAGAATATGGACTGCGACCAAAATAAAACCGCCCATTTTCAGCTCGACAGCCGCGCCGAAAATTAACAGCATCAACATGTTTCCAAATAGATGTAAAAGACCAGCATGGGTAAATTGATAGGTGATCCAGCTTAACGGGCCCTGATTTTCAACTGACAATCCAAACATCGAAGTTTGTCTTAATCCCATCGCATGGCGAAAGTCAGAAAGCTTAACCTTCCATCTATTGATTTCAACTTGATCACCGACAAAGGCAAAATCGCTGGCCTCTTTTACAAACCTAGGATCACGCAAGGCTTCCGACCCCATGACAAGCCACTCATTTTCCTCTAGACTCAAACTCAAGTGATTTTTTCCAGGATTTTTGAATTGAAAATAAAGCTGCCCAGAGCGCACAATCTCGCTGGCCTCGCTGAAATCAAGATGCGGAACTCGTTGATCTAACGAGGTCAAAAAAATAAGCACATTGGTCAAAATGATCGCCCAGGTCACTGGTGCCACTTTCCAAGAAAGCACTCCACGCAGCCAGGGGATGATCACAAACCCTTCCCGAACTTCTTGTTTAAATCCTTTTTGATAAATTCAAAATCATCCGCATTCGCCGGAGACCGGGTGGTCGACAAAAGATCTTTAACAATCAACCATGCTTTTTTGGACTCACCGGCTTGATAGTAGAGGGTCGCCCTCACGGTTTCCAAACCATACTGCTTTGCTAACGGGGTACCTAAAGCATCGGCAACTTCCACCCCCGAAGCCCAGCTTTTTAATTCCATCGACTTTTTTAAAATCTTCGAACCCACCTTGACCCAACTCCATGATTGATTCTGGTTCTTCTTCCAAAGATCCAGGGCCCCTTGCAGCTCATTCGTTTTGTTCGCGACGGACACCCAGCCCAATAATGCTTTTTCACGAATAGCAGGGCGCAGTTGATCATTGCTGGCTAAGTCCTTGAACTTTTCCAATCGGGTCGCCCGAGTGTGAACTGAATCTTTTGCTAGTGCCTGCGCTAACTCCTGAAGCTCAGGGTAGGCCGCGTAGGTTCCGGAAAATAGAACTCGCTCGCTATCGGAAGATCCTCGGCATTCTCGTTCTTGCAAGATCGCCAAAGCAGTTTCAACAGGTAAGCGTTGGCTGAGCGTGGCGACCTGACTGATCACATCTCGGCACGAAGTCGATCGAATATCCGGCGAACAATCTTCATCGAGTTCTTCCTGACAAACCCATGAAGACAGATCAAGTCGATTTCCAGAGCTTAGAACTTCCCTAGCAACCTCGTAGGCACCAATTGCTTTTTCATGTTCGTTCATCGACCACAATGTCTTGACCCGAATTTTCTGTAAATATTCTTGATAGCCAGCTAACTTTGAAAAGTAGGCGATATCGGCCACAACCTGAGGGTACTTCCCCGAACGAAGCTCGGTTATCAATAAAAGAATTTTTCCGGATTCACTTTTCCACTTTGGATTCAATTCAGGGCTTTCTTCAGACAAAGACTTAGCAATTTCGCAGGGCTCTGTATCTGCACCCGGTTGACATATTCTTTCCAGATACTGTTGATTGGTCTGCACATCGCCTTTTGCCGACAGCATCTTTGCCAAATAGGCCATGGCCTTTGATTCTTCAAGAGCACTCCAAAGTGCGAAATCAGCCTCTTGTTTAAGACACTCCTCGGTCACTTCACCTGCCAAAAATAAAGCCATTGCTCGGTCCATTCGCGGGCCGTCAGCGACCGCTGCGGTCACCGATTCACAAAGATTATTATTTGCGACCAGTTCTGCCTTTTTGAATTCACCTTGAACCGCTTTTTTATAAAATTCACCGACCAGCAAAATACCCCACAACAAAGCGAAAAAGCTAACGGCCAATAGAAATTGGCGAACCACGCGAGTCTCCAAAATTTGTGGACCCCGATCGCCTTCGATTTTTAATGTCACGACCATGGTCTCGGCCGCTCGATCATGCAGTGGGCGGCGTAAAGGATCACTAAGAACTTCGATAAACGGGATCCCTACAAACAGCCACTCTACAGCCCATAGACTGCTGCGCAGAAAGGCTTGCGTCACCGATACTCTTGCCTGCGGCCGCTGAAAATCGACGACCTGCATTTTCATTAAATATTTTCCAGGCGTCGCACGAAAGTAAATTAAAAAAATTGTTTGCAGAAGTACGGTGATCACGAGGACAAATGCCACGCTGACTAGTAGTAAAACGGCAAACTCTTTTGATCCTGCCGAGTCCAAGTAATAGCGAACTTGTAATTTTTTAAAAAGCTCGGAAAGTAAGATTGTAAAAATAGGGATAAATAGAACAATATCGATCATGACCGCAATCATACGATCATTGACCGCCGGAACTTTAAGTTCAGGATCCCGGGAAAGCCTTGAGACTTCAGATAAATCTTGAAATACCATTGCTATCTCTATCGGATCGAAAGACATGTCGATAAAGGGCCATGGCGCCATAATTTTTGCTTATTCGGAAAACTCGACCAGACCTATTTATTCAACAAGGCTTCGCGGCTTATGATGCTCATCGATATCAACCGCTCGTCGGTATCCAGCTCAAAGGAGGCTTCACCAACCGGGTGCGAGTTTGCATCAAATAGACGGTAAACTTCTTTGCCGGCCAACTTGTCTTTGTCAATCAGCTCAAACTTCTCGAAAGCCACTGACAGCAACTCTTTGTAGTTCTTCAAGAACGACTTTCGATCTAAAAAGATTGGCCGATCGGCAACGTCATTGCTGGCCACGTATTCAATGCGTGAAAATAGTTTTGGATTTTGCGCTTCGTTCACCATGCTGTACTTTCCAGCCAAGGCCCCATAGCGAAGCTCATCAATTTTTAAAACCGCAGAACCAACACTGGATGGAGCGCGCTCGGTAGTGGTGTCTGTAATGGTGTCTGTAGTCGCATTTGGCATTTTTGCTGTCGTATTTTCTTTGGCAAGTTGCCTTGCTAGTTTGTGCTCCCACTCGATATCGCGAAATGATGTGGAATTTTCGGCACTAGCAATGGCGCGATTTAGTTTTTCAGTATCCAATTGATTGTCCGATATAATATAGATAGGCCTTTGACTGCGAACCGTAGAATCATTGATCATCACTGCCGAAACAATGAGACAGATAACAGACAAGGATAGAAGCACTTGCTTTGCTTCTGATTTCTGCAGACCATCGGTCCCCTTCATTTTTCGACTAGGCAGGCTAATGACGTTCTTCATATTCAAGTTCTCCTGACGGTTGATGACTTAAGAATGACCTAACACCAAATCTGAGATGCGAATGAGGTGCCAAGTTGGGGACGCATATAATTCAAGGGAGCGTCTACCAACTGTGCAAGTGTCAATCGATGTTAGACAGCAAACTTTTGTCTCGTACTATTTTCTCAAGTTGAGACGCTTATTCATAGTCGAGTCTGGAATTTGACGACCAAAGTCTTGCAGACAAGAGGACGACTACGACGCAACAACGCAGGCTTTTCGGCCTGCGCTGAAGTTTAGGTCTAGATTTTTTTGATCAGTTTAAGCTGCGCGTTTTTTGCGAGCAATAGAAGGATCAATTTGGTATTGCTTCACTTTTCGATAAAGTGTCGCTCGGCCTATACCCAACGCTCGAGCTGCTTCCGTCAAGTTTCCACAAAATTGCAGAATCGCGTTCTCGATGGCTTTGCTTTCCAACTGATCCATTGTTTGAACGTTGGCATTGTTCGCTGCACCTGTCGCTTGTACAACACCAGGAAATGGAAGTACATTTCCCCGATTCTCAACCGGGCTTGAGCCAGCTGACAACGAGGGAACTCCACTTAGCAATTGGCTACGAAAGTAGGGGTTTTCAATCCCATCTCTCCATTGGCCAGAGCCATAGGTTTGAACATTAACGCCATAGCTGGCTAAGGTGGCTTTGACCTTTTCATTGGTGTCAAAGTCATCCCCTACGATATAGACCGTTGTACGTGGCACTGAATACCTCCTCTGCAAACGTGTGATACGGTTTCAATTTAAAACTTATCTGTCTCAACCTGAGGTCAACGAGACATCGCTGACTCACGCTTCGACTCACAAAGACCCTATCGGCGAGTCAATGTGAGAAATTAAGGGGAAGTAGAAAATATATTTTGTATCATTTTCAAACGCGCTATCTTCGAGATGAGAAAAAAATACGGACCAAAGTGTTTAATTTTGAGACAGACGAAAGTAGACCTCGATGGATTTTGCGGGCCAATGGTACCCTACCCAAGTGGAGGATTTTTGATATGCAGCATATGAATTTACCTCGTCAGTTTGACAGCCTCATGTTTTCCAAATTTCTTGCCACGCTAATTGCTGCTGCAATCATTAGCCCTGCGGCCATGGGATCGGACATTGCAAACGCCTCAAAGCCGACATCGAAACTAACTTCGAAACCGGCAACTATCTTACTTGGTCCTGCGTCGTCTTTTGTTGGACGAACTTTAAACCCAAATGAACTGATAGGCACCGTAGACACCACTGAAGACCTAAAAAATACTGCCAAAACCGGCGCACGAAGCACTGACAAAACCGGCGCACGAAGCACTGCCGAACAAAACCGGTTAAGAATTATTTTGAATGACTCTAACCGTTCCGCTTTAATTTTGGAATTCGCTAAATCCGCGGATCGGGATTTACTTGCTAAAAATATCGCAGATGGATTCATTTTAAGTCTGAATATTTCTGAATTTAAACCTTCCAGCTCTAATGCTTCCAGCACTAATCCTGCAAGGCAGATACAGGTCATTAAGGACTTCAAAAAGATTGGTTTAACTACGATTCAGAACACTCAGGCAGATCTTAAAAATGTTAATCTTAGACTTCTGGGTTTTTCTGTTAGCAGTGG
Organism: Streptomyces griseus; assembly: GCA_943330705.2. GTDB lineage: Bacteria > Bdellovibrionota > Bdellovibrionia > Bdellovibrionales > Bdellovibrionaceae > CALQIT02. Next base: position 7,761 of record CALQIT020000060.1, on the reverse strand, counting down.
TTCTGCCAGCAATAGTAAGATTGATCAGAACACCGCCGTTGCAAATCAGTCACGGGGTGCAGGCGGTCGCTTGGTATCGGCGACAGAAAAAATCCCAAACAATTACGATAGTCTTCTACCAGCTGAACCGGCGGCACCTGACAGCATGCCCCCAGCAAGTCCTAAAAAAGCACCGGTAACCAACTAATTTTTAGCACCTTGGGCCAATTTCTTTTCACAGAAAGTTTCCAGGCCTGATCGCATAGACCAACTCGCACTCCATGGCTTCGGCGGCGTTTGCAAGTGTCGCTAATGTGATCGATCCTTTTCCTTCGCATTCTTCATAATTCCTTTTGCAGCACGCTCCGTTAGTTTGCAATGTATATATTGCAATCTAACGGAGGAGCAAAAATATGAATAAATCCGACAAGGGCACGTCATTTTTTAACCTGGGAGCTAACCAATGCTCTAATTTCTTGCTTTGTATTGCGGCTTGGCTCTTGCTGGGATGTGGAAGCCACGCTGGGCTACAGATAGATTCGCTCAGCCCTAACTCGAAAATGCCTTGCTGACATCAGCCCGACGGCTGTCGCTGCAATGACCCATCCCGCGAGGATCTTACAGCGTGAAACTGAATCATATAAGCCGGTCAGGCCTGGAAAGTTTCAGAATCGAATGTCAAAATTAGCGCCAAGATATTGGGAAGTAACAATTGGACACCAATTCCAAGCGGATGCTTGATTGCGTGCTGAATTCGCTTTCTGATTGACCTCCTGATTGGTCTCCTGATTGACCTCTGGCGGAAAAACGCTGGCACGGGCCCACCAGACTCCGACAAAGGCCCCAGCCACGATATCACTGAACCAGTGGGCATCATCGGCCAGGCGGGAAGCGCCAGTCCAAGCCGCCAGTGGATAGGCGATCACCGCAGCCTTCCAACCGTAAGTCATTGACAGAGCCGTCGCGCTGGCAAAGGCCGTCGAAGTGTGTCCCGAGGGAAATGATTTGTGACTATGGCTAGTTCCTGGGCGATTGCGACCAAATGCAAGCTTCATTGATTGCGTCACCAAGTCGGTAGAAATTAAAGCACGCAGATGATTTATTCCACCTTGTTGATCAAAGAAAAAATACTGACTAAACGCAATCCCTAAGCCAGGAAGGCCCGTTCCAAGTAGATCCCCAAAACGGGCAGCGTCTTTATCCATTTTCTGATGATCTACCCATTGTTCACGAATGCTATCGTCGTTGGGACGAGCGACCAGTGTGGCCATGGTGCCCGCTAAAAAAATCTTTAGCGAGGCTTGATCTGTACCGCGGGCGATAACGGGTTGAACTTGCTGTTGGTAAAAATCAGCATAAACTGGGACCGAATAAACTGGGATGGACATAAAAAACAAAAGGACCCAACTGAGTCCTTTTGTTAACGACATTTTTTGCATCTTAATTAGATCTTATCTACGACCTGACTTAATTTTCAACTGAAGCTTTGCAATAAGGTGAACTGCCATTTTTTCTTGAACACGGCACATTTTCAACTCATCCTTGCGGTAAGACCGTTGAGAAGGGGTCAAGGTTCCAGTCTCAAGCTCCATTTCGTAGTCCAGCTTGCTCGAGCGGATACCTTCTAGCTCTTTAGTCTGCTGCTTAAATAGCTTGGTAACGCCGCTGACCGGAGCAACTTCAATCCATTCTTCTTTTTGCCGATACCAGCTTACCATTCTCAGGAACCGAGCTTTATTTTTTGCCAATGTGAACTTTGGAAATTGGCCTTCTGGCAGCTCTAGAATATTGTCGACTGTATCAAGATCCAAAGAATCTTCGACTTCTTCGCCTATGACAATACGCTCAGTGGATTTATCCATATCCGGACCGGCAAACATATCTAGACGTCCGCCACCAAGTTCATCAGATTCTTCTTCAAAATCGTCTTCTTCTTCCCGCACTGACACGGCCTTCGGTGCAGCTGCAATTGGTTGCTTTTTCAAATCGTCGACATCCAAGATGTTATTCATTATGAAGTTCCTCCCACGTTTTAATTTTTTAAGGTGAACGGATTGTACACTAATGCACCCTGATGACGCAATAGATCAAATGCGACTTACTGCCCCAATAAATACGAGTGATCTTAGGCAGTTGTAAAAAAGATAGTGTTTTTGCCTATAAATTTCACTGTAAAAACTTGGCGATGACAGCTTCCGATAGCCTGAATTGCACTGACAACCGCCGGGGAGCTTCTGCTTGCCGGAGCATTTGTTTTAAAACCTGAGTCCCCAAAACAGCAGCTTGGTCCAAGCGAGCAAAACCACTCGACTGAATCATCCGAAGCTCATTGCCCGAAATTTCTAGAATGACAGTCCCCTCTTCACCCAGCTCCCGGGACACCAAAGGATACTCAATTGATATAACTTTTTCCATTTGCCCAGTCACTGCTGAGTTTGTTGCCACAACCGAGTCTGCGGCTAAACCCATACCGGTGGCCACGCCCTTTCCCACAGTCCCAAGCGGTCCTGAGGTCCCAATAGGTGCTGCTGCTTCGGACGCGGTACCGGATGCTGCTTCGGACGCGGTACCGGATGCTGCTCCGGTCATTTTTCCGGTCATTTTTCCGGTCATTTTTCCGGTCATTTTTTCAATGCCTTGATTTGCGGATTTCGAATTGGAATTATTATCTGGTTTTTCGCTGGCGGTTACTACGGCAAATTCAATCAAACGTGCGGAAGGTTGAACGGCAAAGAAGGCCAGCACGATCAGGTGCAAAGTAAACGACAAAAAAATGTATTTTTTGATTATAGATCTTTGCACTGCCACTCTAACATGAACTGACGTCCACCCGTTCCGTAACCCCAAACATCTTGGTAATTCCGTTCTGCTACATTTTCTATGCGAAAGGTAAAACTTTCTTTATCACTTCTAAGCCATAGCAGCTGAAGATCCAAACGATCGTAAGCAGGCAAAATCACCCGTGCCGACGTCGAATTAAGGTCTTCACGCTCGGACCGCCACTGCAGCTGTGGCCCCAATTGCCATGCCGAAGCCAGCGAAAAAACCTGAGATAAATACAGAAAATGTTGCGGCCGTCGCAACAAGCGCAAGCCAGTGACCTCGTCCTTGGCCTCTAAGTAATCATACTTAAAACTCAGACCCGATGGATTCTCTGCTGAAATCCCGCCGCCTAAAATTTTTGCCTTGGCTAAATTGCTGTATTTTCCAGTTGAAAATTGAATCTGATCTTGCATTAGATTTTGAAAAACATTTAGATTCCACTGCCATTGCCATTTCTTGAAATCTGCGCCAAGGGAGGAAGACAACATCCGTTCGGGTCGTAAATCCCGCTGCCCAAACTGGGAATAGGTTTGATACAGGGTCGGGTATTTAAGGCCCTCGGCCAGGCGCACGTAAGGATGAATTTCTGGCCACAGCCATACCGAAGCCGCCTCTTGAATCCACTGGCAAGCCCCGCCCCGGCAACTGGCCCGAGCCCCGGCAGACAGCTCAAAATATTCCCCGCGTACTTTTGGCAAAACAAAGATGCTGGATTCTTCGCCACGCCAACTGTCGGTACTTTCACCAAAGGTTCCACTTTCGCTGTAGAACTGCGTTTGAGACTTGACCGCAACTCCCGATTTTAATGAAACCTCGGAAGCCAGTTGCGTCTGTAAATCAAGATGAACTTGATTTGTCATCGCCCCGTAACTGGCCCAAAACTCGTTCGAATCTGACAAGTCCCTTAAGTTTTCTTCTTTTCGCTGGGCCAATAAACCATTTAAACCCGCGGTCCAACGGGTCCTATTCCCGACAAAATAAGAATAGCGCAAATAGTAAGTCAAAAACTGTTGCTGAGATCTGGCATTTGGGTCATCCCCCAGGGCCCCCCCGGATCGGTCGTATTCATTTTTACCCTTTGTTACCCAGAACCCTGACTGCAAGATTGAATCGTCAACAAGTTCGGTTTGCCAGTTGATAAGGGAACTCCACCTTTCGAATCCATCAAGCTCTTGGTTGCCATCATTTTTATCGGCGCTAGAGAATCCTAAACTCTGGCTGCCAATCAAACTTGCAAAGCCTTGTCCGCGACCAGCTTTCCACGGAAAGCTCAGGCCAACCTTTTTAAAGTCGTCAGATCCCAATGCAAAATTTCCCATGGCGGATCTGGAGCGCCGGGATTTAAGAGACAAAACTCCAGATAAAGCCTGCGAGCCAAACTCCACAGCCCCACCATGGGGAATCACAGTTACCTGTTCAATTAAACTCCAGTCCAATTGCGAAAAATCAAACCCACCAGACGGCGACGTCGGATCATTTAACGGAACACCGTCAAGCAAGACCAAAACACTTTCGGAATTCGCACCCCATAGAAATAGACTTTGAAACTGAGCCGCAGGTCCCGCCTTTAGAGGCATAAGACCCGCAACGCCGCCAAGGGGGTCGATCCGCTGCCGTGATGACAAGTTATAGCTTCGCGAACCAACCGTCTGCGCAGCCTCTAATCTGGGCGCCGTTACCTCAATTTCAATAAATTCGGGTTCGCTGGCCGCGGAAATGCAGGATGTTAAGATTAGGCCCGCAATGAAATAAGTACTCATAACCAATGGTAAATGCCGCAAATTGCTACCCCTGGCAATAGCTGTTTATTGGTCTGCGTAAAATAGGTCTTGCTTAAGATTTGGTGAATTGATAACACGATGGGGTCCCCTAAGTATAAGCTGAAAATTGGTTCAGCGTTTCTACTAGACACCTCAATGTCTGACTATTTCGGAGGCTCGATGAGAACTGTTAAGCGTGTTCTTGGTGTATTGGTGCTATTGGCTTCGACGGCTGTTTTTGCTCAATCGGGCAAAAATGCTGGTTTTCCGATTGGACCAAACCCACAATTGACCCCGGGTGCTGTCTGCACCAATCCGACCGAACTCCGCTACCCCGAAAAAATAAAATACTGTAACCGGGAAGTTGATACGAGCCTCAAATATCATATTATTCAAGAGTATGATGAGCAGCTTGGGTTTCAAATAGGCAAAATGGAACGAACAAAATTCAAAATTGACCACTACGTGCCGTTGTGCGCGGGCGGTAGTAACGACCCGTCGAATTTGTGGCCCCAGCATGAATCGGTCTATTTAATTACCGACGGATTGGAAAGTCGAATCTGCGAAAAAATGGCTGCCGGTAAGCTTCGCCAGGCAGATGCGTTCCGAATTATTAAAACTGGAAAAAATGATCTCTCGACTGTGCCAAAGTTGATGCAGCAATTGCAAAGTTTGTAGTTTGCAGAATCCGCTGATTCAAATTTTCTGTAAACGGTTGAGCAATCTGGCCCGACTTGTCTTTACAGGCTAGCAAGGCAATGGCAGCCAAAAATTCTATTCGCATAAAGCCTCTCTCGCTTTTGACTCGAGCTCCTAATTCCTAATTCCTAATTCAATCTTCGATGTCGTCATACTTGACGTCCCGACCTAAAACGTCTTTCTCGTAAAAGAACTTCTCCGTTTTAGACAGCTTACCTTGTTTTTTAAACAGGCCTCCCCGGGGGCTAGATTCTTAAGCTTATTCGATGCCCGTTGGATTCTTTGCAAGAATCCCAACAAGAACAACAATCCTAGATCTTTGCCGCAGGACTTAAGACTGACTTTGCTAACTTTCAACGACAGAGCTGAAGGGCTATATAATGAACTTCATTTGTAGCTCGGGGGATTCCCTTTGGGATAGAATTGATATATACTACGGTATATATCTCGGAGGAATAAGTTATGCCTAAAGCAAAAGCCTTAGCCCGGAAGCAAAAACTTGGAAGCTCTGTGTCTCAGAACGAGACCCAGTCATCAACAGCAAAGCTATTTCAGAATGGTCGAAGCCAAGCAGTTCGCCTGCCGAAAGAATTCCGTTTTGAAGGAAGTGAGATTGGTATTGGCAGAGTCGGCAACGCCGTTCTTTTGTACCCTCTCAATGACCCATGGGCTGTCGTGTTTGAAGGTGCTGAGGAACTGGCACATGCGGACCTTGGTCCTATGGCGCGAGACCAGCAGCAAGCGAAGCGGGCATTTGAAAAATGAAGTATTTGTTAGATACGGACACTTGCAGTTACATCATCAAAACGCCTCACCTCATGCGGAAAAGATTTGAGCAAATTTATGCGGGTGATATTGCGATTTCTTCCATCACATGGGCGGAACTCAACTCATGGGTCATGGGTAGCTCCAAGCCAGAGCAGCGTCTGATGAGTTTGCAAAAGATGTTTGCTCCAATTGTAATTTTGCCATTTACGGCTGAGGACGCCGCGTTTCATGGAGCCATTCGAAAGGATTTGAAGGATCAAGGGAAGATGATTGGCGCTTTGGATCTCTTAATTGCAGCTCATGCCTTATCTCGGGGACTCACTGTCGTGACCAATAATACAGAACACTTTGGCCGGGTCCTGCAGCTTAAGATTGAGAATTGGTTGAGGGAGTAACGTCCTAGCTTGGTGTTCTAGCGGGCCGGCTTCCGATCTCTAAACCAAACCCACTTCCTGACAAAATTTAGAGAATGGTAAAACGCGGCAGTTTTTTTCTGCGCTGTAGTCTTTGCTGCCAAGGTGGACCTGATAAAAAAATGGACCATCTTGCGAAGAAGAGTCTAAGGTGCTGGATCACAAAATCATTGTACTGGCGCCTGCGACCGCGAGTCTCTTTTGGTCTCTTTTGGTCGCTTTGCCTGCACGTTGCTCAACACCCTGATCGCGCTTTTTCTGTGGATCGCAAGATTTTTTTCCAATTCTTTTTTTTTCCAATTCGTCCAAAATAAGACGCTTCTCTTTGCGACATGCCTGCTGGTAACGCTCGCTCATTTGTCGCACATAATCCCATTTGCTGGCCCCTTTCACCTCATCACCTCCTTGTGACTTCAAAGACTTAAGGCTAGCATCGGTAACATCATTTACCGGGCAATGAGCCTGGGGCTGGATATTCGGATTCTCATTTTGGGCCGTTTCGGTAACATTGATTTCTGGGCAATTCGTAATCGTTGAATCGACAGCTAAAGTTTTTTTTAAAGTTTTTTTTAAAAAAGCCGAAAGAGTTAGCTGAAATAACTACTCGCGGATGAATTTCATGCGCCAAGACTTAAGGAATATTGTGTCTGACAACCAGGAACAGATATTGCTTTTAACCAAATTTATTGCCAGTGTCACGGCGTGGATCAGTAAGCCTTTCGTCCCAGAAAAAAATTATTACGGATGTCGAAAAAATTTTAGCAATGAAAAAATAAAGGTAGGTTAAATTATGCAATCAAATGGGGAAAAAATCGTATTGGCAGTAGCGACGTTGCTGGTGGCAAGTTTGCTTGGTTGTGACTCGAAAGAGAGGAAAAATTCAAATTCCACATCTCTCCCCTCAAATATCAAGACACTGTTTGAAGACCGCTGTGTCAAATGCCACTCAGGCGCTACCGCCCCAGCGGGGTTCAATTTTGTCACCAGCCAATCGCAAATGATTTCCGCTGGATTGATTTCCCCCGGCGACCCCGAAAATTCAGTCTTGTTTCAAAAGCTTTCAGCCACTCCACCCTCCGGTGATCGCATGCCGAAGGGGGGCCCGTATCTTAGTTCTGATGAACTAATGATGATTAGTGATTGGATTACCAATGCCAATGTAACACCCTCATTGGGCGTCACTACTCCTGCGAATAATTCAAATATTACATCTAGCAATAACTCGGCGACCTTCACAGTGACAGGAACTTGCAACGTCAGTGGCTCCACAATTTCATTGAAAGTGAATGATGTGGCCGTTGGAACTTCAGTCACTTGCT
>CALQIT020000059.1 GCA_943330705.2 Streptomyces griseus | reverse complement strand
CGCCGGGTACCGAAAAAACGATTTGCGTGGCTACTACTTTCTGGCTCGAGAAACGGATCTTGAATCTAAACTGAAGGGTTTTTCTCAGCTTCCGGCCGCGGACCAAACCCGAATGAAGGCTCATCTTGAACTTTTGTGTATTAATAAGTTGGGTTTAAATGCGAATTGCGCTGCCTTGCTAAAAAGTTCGGTTCAAGCCAATCAAGTTCCACAGTTTTTTAATTCCTACTTTAAAACCGCTGAGTCTTTATGGAAAGACTACTTTGTCATCGGCTCGAGCCGCTCTGATTTCGTGTGGAATTCTAGCCAGCCAAATGATCTATTCATTCCATTTAAAACACCGGGAAGTCTTGATATTCAAAATTGGCTTCAAAGCAACATCCAAGATGAGTGGAAATGGAAGGGCTGGCAGTTACATTTGAATTTTCAATCCAGCGCTGACATCCATGTCGAGTTTACTCCAGGCGTGACCCCCCACGTAAATGGTTTGGGTGGAAATACCATCACAATGGATGCAAATACCTCCCTTGAAGACTACGAGCCAGGATGGACAATTCGTCATGAATTCGGTCATGTTGCGGGCTTTCCGGACTGCTATATTGAATTCTATGACACGCGAATAAGCTCCATGGTGAATTACCAGCTGGACTTAGAAAATCTGATGTGTTCGCGAAAAGGCCACCTACAGCAAACTCATTTTGATGAACTCAAAAGGGTTTATTACCGCGCTAACTAGAATCGCCATCCCTGATGAGTTACATAATATAACTTATCAGGGACTTTTTCCTTCATCTTTTTTAGGCTGGGAATTTTGCAACGATGATCCACAACTCTGTTTTGACTTTCTTTCTGGCCGTATTCCCCGCTTTTTGTCTAGCTGACTCAAGCGCTGAATGTGGACCTCAGTTTTTTCGCAATTCTGCGCTACAAGCCCAGCGCTACGAAAACTCATCCGGTGATTGCGTTGTCTCGGTTTTACCGCTGATATTTAATGACATCACCTATCGCTCTTACTTGATCTCAAGCCAGGGAAAACTATTGGTTTTTAATTCTTTAGGCGAAGGGCCTAATTCAACCCACACAGGGGCCCGAGTTTACTATTTTTTTCCACGGGTTAGCTTGCCTCAATTAAACCCTGATTCACAGTCTGTTTATGTCCAATTCAGCGACCAAGATAGTTTATCCTTTGATCTGAACACGGGTCTGCTTTCTGGCCTGACCAGAGGACAGCTGACTGTAGATCCCCAGATACGTCCTGATAACCAAGGTGGCGTCGAGATTTTGCAATTCCCAGGACTGATATTAGATGCGGGCTTTGCCTTAGGCCAAGATCCGACGGCAAAAGTGGATCAGAAGTCAGTCTTCATCGATGCAAAAGGCCAGCGTTGCTTGGTCAAAAACACCCAGCTTTTTTCGTTCACAGCAAAAGGTGATATTCGCTGGACCATGACAGACCCGGAGCTCGTGATTTTTCTAGGCAAGTACTGTCCAAACATTGAGGCCCCATTTTGAACATCGGGGCCACAACAATCTTGGATTGCGAACATAGCAAAATCTGCGGAAGCTGCGCTTGGATTGAAATTCCATACCAAACCCAAGAACAAATGAAAATTGAAGCTTTGAGTGCGGCTTGGCGCAAATCCCTAAGCACTAAATTACCTGAGATTGAATATAAGGATCTTGGACTAAAGCATTTTCGCGACCGCGCGGACCTGACCCTTGAAAACGGAAAAATTGGGTTTTACCAAAAACATGACCCTCATGTTTTTGCGCTGAAGCATTGTCCATTGTTTACCCCGCCCCTGCAAAGTTGGCTGAGCCAGGTAAAAGCCTTAGCTTGGCCAAAAATAAAGGGATCGCTTCGGCTTCGGCATGGGCCCACCGGTAAAAATGGGATCTGGCTGGACTTTGCAAACCAGGATGTAAAATCCCTATTGGACGAAAAAGATTTTTTAACTTCGTTGCGCACTTTTGCTTTTGTCGAAATCGGGCAAAAACGTAAAAGTCTAGGGCTTAAAAATGACCTACTAAAACTTCAAGATCCTGAACTAAAGCCCTGGACGCAAACCTACGTCAACGACCAGGTGCTACCTCTTTTTTCCTGTGTCGGAAGTTTTACACAAACCGGAAGCCAAGCCAATCAAGCCATTGCACAAATTGTCGAGGCCTATCATCAGGTCGCCTCGGTAGAAAAAATCATTGAATTTGGCTCGGGCATTGGAACACTTACTTTTCCCTTAGCGGCTGATGGGCGAACTATCACTGCGTGTGAGTTTGATCAGCTGGCCTGCCAAGGCTTGCTGCGAACACTCAATGATCATCCGCTTTTAGCAAAACGAATCAAGATCTTACAGGGAAACTTTCAACATAAATGCCAAGTCGACTTTTCTCAGTTTGATAGTATCGCTGTGAACCCACCGCGATCTGGATTGATGGATTTTTTGCAGCCACTGCAAAATATTGAAAAGCAAAAAAGGCCGAAGTACTTTTTCTATATGTCCTGCTATCTTGATAGTTTTATTCAGGATTCAATGAGAATCGAGAACCTTGGATATCAAATTCAGAATATCAATATTTTGGACCAATTTGCCCATACGCCACACTTTGAAATTCTATCCTTCTGGAAACTTACTTGACCGAAAGAATCCTCAGTCCCGAAATCTGTCCGGCGGTATCCCGCTTCAGCAGAAGTGAAAGCACTGGAAGCAAAACGATTCCTGTGGCAAAAACTAGAGTCGTTCGGAACAAGACCTGGATCACATAAAGGGAGCTCAATCTTTGCCGCAAACTGCCCAGACGAAGGCCACAAGCCCACTCGCCCAATGAAAAGCCCAAAAACGAGCGCAACATCAGCATATAGGTAAAGGAAAAGCCCACACCAACCCAAACTGTCACCTGCAGCCGGTTACTTTGCATGAAAAGAATAAGCTGAGAAAAGGCTAAGTGTCCGAAGACCGACGTGGCAAATAATATCAAAAGACTAAAGCCAACAATGAAGCCTGCATCAATGACCGCTGCCGACCAGGACCAAAAAATAATCGCCGCTGGTCCCCGGTTTCGCGGCCCTCGATGAAAATTAAAATGCATCGGGGCTTCAAAAAGAACTCGGTCCGATTCGTGCTTGTGGCGCGGGATTTCTAAACTCATTTCTAGTCCTCCGTTAGCGCATCAGCTTAACGAACAATTTGCTCTGACCTTTTTAGGTTTGGACCCCGCAGTCGAGCATCCGGAGCAGAAACCCCATCGTCATTGACCCGGGCGCTTTTTTTCTTCTTGCTAAAACCACCCGCCATCCAGGCCACCAAAAGTCCAACTCCAACCGCCGCGGCGCCAATCGCCGCCCAGGTTTTCCAACCCAATGTTTTTTTTGCGTAGACCCTTTTTTCTGTTCGATAGTAAGTTCTTGAACTAGACGAAGCTTTTGCGGCTTCAACGCTTTTGCCATCCGCAGCGGCAAGTGCTGTTGGATCGCCGCCAACTAGAGGGCGTTGGCAGACGTGACCACTTGCTGGATTTGCACCCGCTGGATTTGCTGCGGCACCGCCATTCGGCGAGCTACTAGCTCCGCCAGGTCCGATTGGCCCCTTTGCTGGGCCTGGAGGACCACCACTTGATCGCGCTACCGTTCCCGCACCATTACCGGCTGCGCCTGCAGCTGATGACTGATCGCTAGGTGGCTTGTAAGCGTCTTTTTCTTCAGGCGTAAGATGATCCCAGCCTACTGGGACTGTTCCGTCAGCTGGCCGTGCTGCCGATTGCCCCGTAGGATTTAAGCCGCCCGAAACTGCGGTCTTTGTGCTAGGGCTCACTGGAGCTGGAGGGCGCACATCAGCACTCGCATTTGATCGTTCGGCTGGGGCCGCCGCGGCGGAGGCTGCAGTTGCCGCTGGTGCAATCGTAACCACGGAAGCAGGGCTTGCCGAGGCCGTACAAATTAAATTCGGGGTTCCGAGCTGACCATTGATCCAATCAATTCGATGGTGAGTTTGCCGGCACGATTCCCGGGCTTCTTTCATCAATTCAATTTCGGCCCGCTTCTTACTCTTGGCGGCTCCGGTTGCCGCAGGCACTTTACTGTTTTTCTCTTTGCGTTCATAAGCTTCTAAATCGTTGACCGCGGCATCAACAGTTTCGCTTAAAGCCACACACTCATTTTCGACAATGCTCAATTGATTGGAGCTTTCGCTTGCAAAGGCCTGCCAGTCAGATTTTGTTGGCTTCCATTCAGATTTGGTGACGAAAGCTTCGCAGCTTTCAGTCGCATTGATCTTGCTTACACAAAGCCCACGCCCAGTCTGTAAATCTTTGCCGTAAATTCGATTGTTACAGCGAATTTCTCCTTGAGCGCAGTCATCTCGTAATTTTGCGATTTCTCCAGGATTATTGCCTCCGCATCGCAGCTCTTTTAAGGAAGGTTCATCATCACGCTGATAGGCTGCATAGGTGCTAACATGTCCTGCCACCACACAGGCTTTTCCAACTTCGTAAACAGCTTGCGCACTTTCGATCAAAGTGCGAAATAGCCAGTGACTCGAGGTCTGAGGGCCTTTGAATTCTCGTGTGGAAAAGACTTTTTGCGAGGTGACGACAAGGTCGCGAATCCCGTTAAGATAGTCGGTGCGGTCCTCTGCAGAAAGCTTCATCAGGTCTTCATGGGCGATTAGAATAAGCCTAAAGTCACCCTTTTGTACCTGAGTTCCCAAAGTGACTCCAAGATTCAATCCTTTTTCAAATTTTTGTATGGCGGGAATTCCGTTGTAAAGGTCCTCGTAGGAAATCTTTTGATCGTTCAGGCGCAAGGTTTGATCGGAGCTGACCAGGGTCATGGAAATTGCTCGGCCGTCCACAGAGAAAGAAGCCTGCAGATTTTGCCCCCCGCCAGGCGCACCGACTTTATTGAAATCGATTGCTGGCATCATCGTGTCAGGGTCGTTGCGCAAAACCTCTTCGATATCTGCCTGTAAAATTCGCGGAAACAGTTGCCAGTTTTTTGCGTAGAAATCTGCAAGCTTAAGGTCTTTCTTGCTTAGGCCAGAGTCCGCTACAACTTTTTTCCAATTTGTTTCTTCGCTCTTTGCTGCTAAAACGGCGGGTTCAAAGCCCAATAGAAATGAAAGTAGATAGACCATGAACAGTCGCAATTTCTTAAAATTCATAAAGATCTCCTTAAGTATTTCAGAATAGACATCGGTAATCATATTGAAACACTTTAGCTTCAACAGCTTCAACACCTATGACCAGCGAATGCCGCTCAGCTTTGGTCTAGCTGGGCCGACAAATCCTTCTCTTATTTTTCCTCTGATCGCACAATAGGCTATGGCAAAAACCAAACCAAAGTTTCTTTCGATCTACCCCAGCTGCCTAGAACTGGCGATGCTCATGAAAGCAAATGCCGCGATGATCGAAAAGCCCTTGGTCGCCAAAGGGGCTGAATTTGTGGCCATCTATGTCGATTCAAATTTTAAGGATAGCTTTAAAAACTATCACGATCTGAAGATGGAAACGCTAAAGATGGTTCTGGAAGACCTTGCGGCCGGGGCCCCCGCCCTACGATCTAGCACCGTCGGCCTGAGCTACCGAAATAATCGGGTCGAACCCTATATCTCGCCGCACGGAACAATGCCGCCAAGCAATACGATGTATAGTATTAACTTAAAGGAATCGGTTGCCTTTAAAAACTATCTATTTAGTAGCAACGAAGATCTGCCTGAAGAAATGATCAACGTTGCAATCTATTACATAACCCTGCAGCTTTCGAAATTGATATAGAATTGAGATAAATGCTTGAAAAACTGATCAGCGCAAAAAATCTATATGCAATTCTGGGAATTGAACCCTATTTGATCATTTCCTCGTTGGTCATGGTCAGCTGGCTGTTTTATCGCTTCTTTCTGAAAGCAGTTTCTGAAGAACGCCATCGCAATTTAAAAAGTCGCTACAATAGCATCCTTCGACACTTCATTTTGATGTCGCTGTTTTTTGCAAGCTTTCAACTTTTGCTAGATCCCGCCGAGGGCGTCTATCAGCACAGAATAACACCCTACCTAGCACTACTTTCTTACCTTTGGGCATTAGTTGTCTTTGTTAAAACCGCCGGGGTTAGCATTCTGCAATATCTATTTTTGGGTTCAATGGGCCAAGGCGTGCCACTGCTTATTGTAAATATTGGTTCACTTCTTCTTTCCCTTGTCTTGAGTGTACTGACTGCCAACTACATTTTTGGCATTCAAGTGGGCCCACTTTTAGCGACCTCGGCAGCACTATCAGTAATCCTTGGTCTTGCCCTGCAAGATACTCTTGGCAATCTATTTGCCGGGATCTCGTTACAGTTTGATAAAACTTTTGAGATCGGTGATTGGCTAGAAATTAAAACCGGTGGCCCGAGCACCGTCGGCCAAGTGCGAGAGATCTCTTGGCGGGCGACCGTGATTGTCGGCTGGACCGATGAGATTATCACCATTCCAAATCGCACATTGGCAAGTTCGCAAATAGCAAATTTCTTTTCCGGACAGCATTCATTTGTCCGCAGCCAAAGTTTTCGTTTGCCCTATGGCACAGACATCGAAGCGGCAAAGTCCGCTGTTTTAAATGCGACCCGTGAAATTTCAGGAGTTCGTCCCATGCCGGGACCTAGCTCGTTTATCAGCGAAACCACAGAATCTTGGATAAACTTAAAGCTAATTTATTTTATTAATAATTATGGCGCGCAATACACAATTGGCGACTTAGTTACCAACCGGTGCCTTACTGAACTTCGCACTGTGGGCATCGAACTGGCTTCAAACCGCATGAAAGTAGAGGTCCAATCTTGAAAACCGCAAAAGACATCATGACACCTTCGCCCCCGTCGTCACCCCCATGGGCGAGGTTCTTGGATTGCTTTTTGAGGTTGGCTTGATCCGGGCATCGCTGCGCAATTATCTGGAGTCCGCAAAACATGAAAAAGTTTATGCCCACAGGGATATTCTTGAGCCCATTTCAAAGGTTCTTGAAGAAGACAGCCTTGATGAGGTCTCCGACAAAACGACTTATCGTTTTTGATATTAAAAATGCGATGACAGGAATCATTGCACCAAAAGATATTCTAAGACTACTTACTGGCGAAAAAATCCGGGTCGACATCGCGTCCTCATCACTGACCGACGAAGCCGGGCAGTTTCTTGCGACGATCTCGATTTCCCGCGAAGTCCAAGCAGAGGCTTTGCTCAGGGCCTTAAACGGAATTACCGACACCACTAACTACGCCAAAGAATAGCTTTGATGCGCCGAGAGGTGCGCTTTTGCACCCTTGAATTGGCACGATTTCTGTATTGATATTCCGTGTGGGTTCCATTTGGTTCTAACAGGGGGAAAAATGAAGAAATTTTGTGTCGTCCTTGCTACTGTTTTCGCTTTTAACACGGGTCATGGGGCTGCCGGACCAACAAATGATGAACTTAAAATTGGCACTGCCCAAGAATTCGAGAACTTGAACCCACTGATTATGACTATGGCAGCGACCACCTACATGGGCTATATGGTCAATCGCGAGATGGTTTATCTTGATAGCAATGGCAAGTGGCTTCCGCAGTTAGCAAAGACAATTCCTACTGTAGAAAATAAAATGGTCAAATATACTGGCGCTGGTGAAAAACGCGGCCTGATTGCCAATTTTGAAATTATTGAAAATGCGAAATGGGGCGACGGCACCCCTGTTACCTGCGACGCCTTTAAGTTTGCATGGGAAATCGGCTTGAATGAAAATGTTTCTATTGCTTCCCGTGAAAGCTATTTGAATATTGAAAAAATTGACTGGGATACCAAGACCCCAAAAAAATGTGTGATCACTTATAAAAAAGCCAAGTTTGATTACTACCAAACAGTGCCACGACCAATTCCCCGCCACATCGAAGAAGCTGTCTATAAACAGTATGGCTCTCAAAAAGAGGGTTATGATCAGAACTCTAACTATAATAAAAACCCGACAAACCCAGGGCTTTACAACGGCCCTTATGTCGTTAGCGAATTAAAGCTGGGCTCGCACATTACTTTTGCGCCAAATCCAAATTTTTATGGGAAAAAGCCAAATATCAAAAAAGTAATTGTTAAGTATATTCCAAATACCGGAACCCTAGAAGCCAACCTGATGTCCGGAACGATCGACATGATTTGCAGTTTGGGCCTGACTTTTGATCAGGCCCTGGGCTTTGAAGAAAAAATTCAAAAGCAAAATCTGCCCTTCAATATTCATTTCCAAGCCGGAACAACCTACGAGCATCTGGACGTCAATCTTGATAATCCGATTCTTAAAGATGTGCGGGTTCGAAAAGCTTTAGTGCATGCCATCGACCGACAGCTGTTGGTGAAATCTCTGTTTAAAGGTAAGCAAGCAGCCGCAATTCATAACCTGGCCCCCTTGGATCCAAACTACACCGAGGACAAAACAAAAATATCCCTGTACCCGTTTGACAAAAAAGAAGCAGGACGTTTGTTGCAAGAATCCGGATGGTCCCTGAATGAAAAAGATGGCTACCGGTATAAAGATGGACAAAAGCTTTCATTGCAACTGATGACCACAGCCGGAAATAAAAATCGCGAGCAAGTGCAAACCATGTTGCAAGGGCAGTGGAAATCAGTCGGTGTCGAGATCATCATTAAAAATGAACCGGCTAGGGTCTTTTTTGGTGACACAATGAAAGAACGAAAATACTCAGGCCTTGCGATGTATGCATGGACTTCGGTACCAGATCAGTCCTCACGCTCGACCCTACACACTGAAAATATCCCGACAAAAGAAAAATCTTGGTCTGGCCAAAACTACCCTGGTTGGTCAAATAAAACCACAGACAAACTTCTTGAGCAGTTTGAAACAGAATTTTTACCAGAAAAGCGTAAAGCAATTACCATGAAAATACTAAAGGAATACACCGCCGATATTCCGGTAATTCCACTTTATTACCGTTCTGAAATCGCCGTAACCCCAAAAACCATGACCGGCTTTAAGCTGACCGGACATTTGTTTCACGATACAAATAGCATCGAAGATTGGAATATCGGCACGTCGATGAAGTAATTTTGAAACACTCACGTGCTGATGGGCGAAGGTATCCGATTGCCTTTGCTTGGCCTCTACAAGTGTTCGCCAGAAATTTTTAAATTCGGCACTCGTTTAAAGTGTTTTTTGTTTCTTGTAATAAGCATCGAGTTTCGATGTAGACAAATCCCAGCGATGAGTGAGTCCGCCATGCCGATAGTTTCACCTTTTGATTCAAGATTTCGAAAGATTTCTCCAGCGAGGCTGGAGGCCGAGGCGTCTAGTGGGATAACAGATAGGGCCTTTAACAAAGTATCTACAGCAGCCTTTTCTTTTTCAGAATTTGCACCTGCCCAGAGTTCAAATGCTGAGACTGCAGTGGTGCAAAGCCTCCCGGTTTTGAGCTCAAGCTCGATGCGCGTTGCTTCGTCGCCGCGATTTCGTAAAAAATCAATAAGCACATCAGTATCAGCAACAAAGCTCATCGCCAGTTTTTCCGTATAGACTTGGTTCTTGCTTCGAACTCATCGCCAGAGTCATTTTCAAGAGAGCCCTTCATGGCTAAGGCAGCGTCAATCAAGCTTGCTCGTGAGGCTTGTTGGTCGAGAAAAGAATCAATAGCCTCTTGAACTAAACTAGAAAATCCCTTCATCCCCCTTTGGGCGGCGAGTTTTAAAAGCTCAGCACGCTGTTCTTCTGTCAATTCGACTGTAGTCCGCATACATTCCTCCGAATACTCACGAACAGTGTAAATCAACATGCACATGCATGTAAATGCTTAGCTTCATTTTCTCATCTTGAGATATTTCAGGCGTTAAAAACGGCCGGAAGCTAAGAACAGAAGACGGCAAGCAAATGCTTCCTGACGGAGGCTATTTCAACTTCTGAAACCTCTCCAAATCTTTCAACAAAGCGTTCCTTTGAGACGGATCTGATGTGCTCGATGCAGGCTTGGCTTTTTATACCGTTGATGATCACGTTTACCCTTGTTGGCCAGTCTTTAGTTGCTGTCGTCAAGGGCACAACGATGATCGTTTGAAGGGCCATATTCATTGAGTTGGGGCTAACAACGAGACAAGGCCTTACGCCATCTTGCTCGCTACCGCGTACAGGGTAAAGCTTCACTTTCCAGATTTCACCAACGAGGAGGTTTGTCATTCTCATCCTCTAAATCAGCATCAAGCCACTTCTGATCTTCACTACTTAATTTTTCGTCTTTGAAAGTCCAATTACTATGATGTGGCAAATGGGAATCAAGAACGACTCTATTTCCGCCGAGCACGGTTACGTCAATAGCATCGCCCTCTGTGATGTTTAATGCTTCCTGAATTTCTTTGGGAAAGATAACTCCGAGGGAGTTTCCAACCTTTCTGATCTTTATACTAGACATCCGTAGCCTCCGTAGATAGTTATAACAAAAGTTATAACTTTAATCAAGGCATACTTCAAGTTCTGAAAACAAAGTTCTGAAAACGAGCATTTCTGAGGCTTCGGCGCGCTTAGCTGGGACATCACTCCGGCTTAAAAGTAAAATTTCTCAAATTAGAACTCAGAACGATGGCCGAAGACCTCGTATTGCCTGTGGAATTCGCGAGGTTTCGAAAAGTGTTTCATAGTGGGTCATGCGGAATCGCTGTTTGGAGGAACAGGGACTAAAGTCGGGCCTATGGTCTGCCGAATAGATACCTATGAAAAACATCTCTGCACGTCTTCTGGCTTTGTTTTTTGTGGTGACTCCGCTGATTAGTGGTTGCTCCTTAAAGGGCAACATTGAGAACGTCTTGGCGCCAACCGAGGGACAAGATCAAGTTCCCTCAATTGATTTAGTCAGCAGTCCGCAGGTTTCCTCCAAAGACGCCAGCGTAACAATTGAGGTCTCGGCAAAGGGTTTTACTGGCTACGCCTACAAAGTCGGTCTTAAAGATAATATTTCTTGTAGCAGTTTGATTGGCTATACAATTGTCGAATCAATTTCAACTTCCCTTGTGGACCTATCCAATGTTCCTGATGGCCAAGTGCGCATGTGTATTGCCGGGGTCAAAGGTAACGAAATTGAACTTTCAAAAGCGAAGACCTACGATTGGAACAAAGACACAACTCCCCCAGGAATGCCGGCAACGATTAGCCTGAGCTCCCCGTCTGTTTCCCCTGGCTCGTCGACAACTCCGGCCTTTTTAGTTTCTGGGACATTTGTCGTCGGCGACACTGTTAAAATATTTTCTAACTCCGCTTGCGGGGCAAGCTCGTTGCTGGCGCAGCAGACTACTTTTGGTTTAAGTCTAACACTCACAGCAAAAGCACTTCCCGCTGATGCCATCTATTCCGTATACGCTCAATCGGAAGATCCGTTGGGGAATAAGTCTGCGTGTTCAACCGCATTCGCTGTATATGAATTGGACCGAAGTATTATCACAGCGGGCGCGGACTCCGCAACTTTGGCGATGAACGGAACCGCCGACATTTCAGTTCTTAGTAACGATAGCGATTCTGATGGGGATGCTCTTTTAGTTTTATCAACTTCTCAGGGCGCTTCAGGGGTTGTTTCGATTAATCCAAATAAAACCGTTCGCTATGTTCCAGGGGCCTCTTTTACGGGGCAGGATAGCTTCACCTATGTCGCCGGCGATGGTAATGGGAACAATGCAACAGCCACGGTCACGGTTAGGGTTATTGGTCCATTTACTTGGGTTGGCACGACTGGCAACGGTAATTTTTCAACTGCCGGAAACTGGTTCGGCGGAGCTGTGCCAAACTCAAGCCAAGTCGCAATCTTTGAAAACGTCTGCGGCAGTAATTGTAATGTCCTGATCAATAGTTCGATCAGCGTCGGCGGAATAAAAATAAATTCTGATTTTACGGGATCAATTACCCAGGGTGCGGCGTCGACAATCGCTGTCAGCTCGTCGGGTTGGGATCAATCCGGTGGAAGTTTCCAGGCAAGCACCGCTGCAATATCAATGGGAAAATTTTCTTTAAGCGCTGGAACCTTCACCTCAACTTCCGGTATTTTATCGATGACTCGTAGTTTGAGTTCGAACGTAACTGATGGCTTCACCGTTTCTGGATCAGGTAGCTTTTTGCACAACTCTGGAACTATTAACTTTAACGGAAGTATCTTTGGAAATTGCAGCGGGGAAACCACTGCGATTATCGATGCCCCTGGTGTTCAGTTCAATAATTTTATTGTAAATACCAATCAAACTGGCTGCGCCTCTTGGGCCGCCGTTGTTCTTGCCACCAATACCTCGATACGAGTGAACGGTTTACTTTCATTAAAAGATGGACAGTTGGATGGTGGCACGGTTGATCTTTATGGCAATCTTTCTGTCGAATGCACCGGCGCTTCTGTTTGCGCAGGGGCGGGCTCGACAATTATTGAAGCAAAGGGGTCGGCAGCACAGACCTACGCCTTTCAAGCTGGCGGCAAATCGCCTGCAATTAAACTAAGTAAATCATCAGGTACGTTTTCTGCCGCCGCTGGCACCACGGCATTTGCAGTGAATAAACTTGAACTTATTAGCGGTCAGTTTGTCGCACCAAGCGGAACTTTAGAAGTGGGACTAGCGCACGGAGGTAGCAATGCTACCGATGGTTTTTTGGTTTCTGCGCCAGCTAATTTTGCACACAATTCTGGAACCGTTCTGTTTAACGGAACAGTTTGGGCAAATTGCGGCTCAAAGGTTACGAACTTGATTACAGCAACCACAGGAGTCACCTTCAATAACCTGACAATTGATGCCAACCAAACCAATCCCGAAGCATGCGGTTATCATAGCTTGGGTTCGGTGGATCTTGCTGCCGGAACAGTCTTAGATGTCCTCGGAAAACTTCATATCTACGATGGAACTCTGGAGTCCGGAGTGATCAACGCATACGGTGATCTAGAGCTAAATTGTTCGACCGCAACGGTCTGTGCCGAGGCCGGCACCACGCGAATTATTATGTCAGGCACGGCTGTGCAAAGCTATATCTATGAAACAGGCGCGAAAGGACCCCAACTTGAAATTAACAAAACCGGTGGCTCGGTGGCTGCTGCTGCAGGAACTACAGATCTGCGTTTGACTAAATTTACTTTAACTGCGGGAACCTTCACTGCCCCATCTGGAACGCTGCAGATTGGCCTTAGGGCCGACTGGACCATAAGCGACGCCACCGATGGTTTTACAGTTTTAACTGGATCGACGTTCAATCATAACAACGGAACCCTGAAATTTGATGGCGCAGCCTACGCCAATTGTGGGTCCACCGTAACCAGCATGGTGTTTGTTCCCTCGGGTCTGAATCTGTTCAATTTAACAATCGCTGCCGACCAGATTAACCCAAACGCTTGCGGGTATTCAACTCTTTTGGGATCAGTGAACTTTGCTACCGGGACCAATATAAATATTCTAGGAAACCTGAGCATCGAAGATGGCGCCATGATGGGGGGACTTCTAAACTTATCTGGGAATTTGGTTCTTGGTTGTGCAAGTGCTTTCGTCTGTGCTGAAGGCGAAGGAACGACTCGAGTTGCAATGGTTGGTTCAGGAGTACAAACCTACACCGCGCAGGGCGCAGCACGCGGTCCTGTCTTAGAAATCAACAAAACCGGCGGATCTGTTGGACCTGCGGGCGGGACAACAAGTCTTTATCTTTCCAAGTTTTTGCTGCAAGCTGGGTCTTTTACAGCCCCTTCTGGCACTATGGCAGTTGGCTTTTATCGATATTTGGTTGGTGATGCAATTGATGGATTTACCGTAATGCCATCAGGAACTTTTACCCACAATAGCGGGACCTTGTTGCTCGACGGGTCTATCTGGGCTAGCTGCGGGGATTCTGTGACGAACGTAATCGACGTTAACAGCAGCCTGGCGCTAAATAATCTTCATATCAAGGCCAACCAAACCAATCCGGGCGCCTGTGGTGGACATACTTTGGGCGTTGTAACGATCGCTTCTGGCGATACTCTCAACTTGGCAGGCGAGCTGAAAGTTATCGACGGAACTCTAAATGGCGGGCAGATCAACTTAAGCAGCAATATAATTTACGAATGCGCGTCGACCGCAAGCTGCGCCGAAGGTGGATCAACTCAAGTCACAATGGTTGGAGCTTCCGCTCAGCAAATAAGCATAGCTGCTGGTTCAATTCCCTTGGAAGGCAACATGGTAATCAATAAAACCAATTTTACCGACACCGTAACCCTTAATCAGAATCTGAATCTAAGTGGATCCACTCAGACGGTCACCGTGACCAAGGGTCACCTTCGGTTGAACGGCCAAGCCCTAACAGTCCCTGCCCTATTTAGCGTTCCTGTGGGGTCTAGCCTAACCTGCAGCGGAGGCAGCTACACCGCCGGCTCAAGCAGCCTGTTGGGGACAATTTCTTGCCCTTAGAGCCCGGCAATCAGCACCATGATAGGAAACATAGCGAGACAGAACGACGTTTCAGTCCACCAGCTAAAAATGGTCCTCTAATCTCTGATTTGCTTGGTCGGTTTTTAACCTATCAAGCCTTCCAGGCTGTGAAATACTGAGGATCCACCTTTACCACCAAAGGCAAACCACAAGGGATTCCGGATGATCCTCAACGCATTTTTGCCTTAGGATCCGGAGCGACCGCTCAAATATTTGCGGGAACCGTTGGCGGTCTCTCAATTTCTACGAATGGCGGAACTTCATTCGTAAATAAAACTACTGCCAATGGCCTAGCTAGCACGAATATTCTGGGACTATATGTTATTGGTTCAGGGAGGACTCTGAGGAGTCCTGACCTTGGAAATCATTTACTAGAGCGACGAACAAGCTCGCTTACGATCAATTCAAGCGGTTGATTATTTTGTGATGATAAGCGGGCGGCTCTAAGCCATTCGGCAGGAATTTTTGTATCATTCCAAACTTGATTCCCCAATTGATTGTCACCAATTGTTACCGGTCGAAAACCATTTTCAACTGTCCAAAGGAAGTCAGGATGGCTACTGCTGTGCCATTCTCCACCAATAATGATGCCATTGATATCCATTTCTAAATCATAGTCGTAAGTGGCCTGTGTGATGACTCCAGTTCCGAATTTGACCGTGGTTTGAACGCCGACGACAAAAGCAGTCTGAGCGCTGCGAAGACTTGTAAACTCATCCTGATCCACTTGCGCAATTGGAAGTACTGCTTGTTGTAAGTCTTTGTTTCCATGGTTCTTGTTTGGGCTATGGTATTGGGTTTTGTAAGCAATGATGGGTACATTCCAAACCTCTTGATTACTCACCCGATTCATAAATAGGACCTGTTTTCGCTTCCCGAGAAGGTTCAGGAGAGCAATATGAAATGCGCCTGGATTGGTGTTAAAGCAACTCTCATCAATAACTACGCCGTTTCGTCTTTCTGGATTTCTACTGCTGCAGCGAGTGCCTGTAACAGGAACGGTTAGATTGTACGAAGACCAGAGAAGTGCTGCTAAACCTTTGATGTCAGTTTCCTGAAATTGGATTTTGTCACCTTGCGGAGAAAAAAGTTCCAAACTTCGTTTGGGTTCTGGGAACATGACGCTGGCTGCAGCTGTACCTTCACAAATTCCCATCCAGTTTGCCAAGGTGCCGTCTTGGTAATATCTTTGTCCTTCCGCCCATTGCGCTGAAGTCAATGTTGCCTCGGCGTCCCCAACCAGAAGGTCATATTTTTCTGCCGGAGATAACTGATCAATCAATCGAGCTCTTTTTTTGCTGTCGGTTTGCAGCAAAACATTTTGCAGCGAGTTTTTTTTAATATATTCAAACCGACTGGGCCAACTTCCTTTTGCGGCGAACCCAGGGTCTCGGTAGCGATTTCCTGTAAGTCCTAGTTCCATTGCCCAGTAGCCATTAGCCCAAGGCTTGAGAGCCAGGATCGTACTTTTTGTAGCTTGCGAATCTAAGGAGGTAAGATTTCTTTCCATGGGCTGGGCTCCAGAAATCATACCTGGATCGTCGGTCGGGAGGATAACGCGAAAAGTGGAATTTGAGCGACTAGGCTCTGCGAGAATCAAAAATAGAGCTATCAATGAAAAAACAGTTTTTAGAAAATTCAACATAAGAGTTCTCCTTCAGGAGTATCTAGTAGGATTGATTTAAAATTTCATCGACAATGCTGATATCAAGTTCGGGATTCCAACTTTTGCGAACAATCTTTATGGCATCGGGAATCCGAAGTAGATAATCCGGATGATCCTTGCGAGAATCGATTCCACTTGGACCCTTGACCCAATAGCCGGACGTGACGGTCAAGATATTGTTGCTATCGCGGACCCCTTCAAGGACATAATTGTATTCGCGAATTGCTTCCTTGGTACCAACAAAGTCGAGTTCATTGTTTTGTGTGGATTGTGCAGAATATAGCCAAATTCTTACAAACACTGCATTCGGATTATCGGGGACCACAGCCATTGTGTAATTGGCTTTAAAAACGGGAACATTCCATACTTCGATTCCGGGATCGTGATCCATGACAAAGGCCTGTCGATTTTGGAAAAGTTGAATTTCGATAAAGCGATGAAGCTGCTCAGGGAAAATGTCCGGGTAAATCCAGCCCTGCCGATCGCCCGTAAATTTTTGACCATAATATTTAAATGAGGAATCATCCACTGCTTCAAAAGACTTTAGCAGCAAGGCTTTCAGATCAGAAATTTGGAAGGTTACAGTCTTTGACGCTGATCGACCGACTTGCATCGTCACTGCGCGTTTTGGTTCGGGGCTCGAAATAGCAGCTAAAGCCCATGCATCACATAGACCTTCCCAATTAGGTCCATTGCCATTGTGGTTTTTGCGTTCAAAGTCTAGGGCTGAGGCTGCTTGTCCGTCTTTTTTTTTGCGAACCAGATCGTATTTTCCAAAAGTAGAAGAATTAGAGCCATCTCTGTTAGTAAATACGAAGCCATCTTTTTTTGGATACCACCAAGACGACCAAGGTTTAACATCAGCAATTGCAAGCTCTGACTTCGATGGCAGATTTTTTAGATCGATGATCGTCGGTCCAAACTCTGAAGTTACAGAAGTAAGGGCTGGATCATTTAAGAGATCATTGTTGGTTCTGACACCTCTGGCAAAAAGATCAGCGAAGTCTCTGATGTCATTGAGTGTGTCAGTCAGTGTGTCTTTGCCCTGTGGCGTGGGTCGTGCCGGACTAAATGATGGTGTGCTTTCTGTACAGGCTACTAATCCCAGAAAAATCAGTACAGTCGCTAAGAAACCAATGGACATAAAATCAATCCTTTCAACTATTTGGTATCCCCGTCTTGAAAAGAACGGGGATACCAAAGACTATTACGATCTGACAGAATTATTTTTGACCTTGCTGACCTTTTCTGGCTTCGCAAAGATTGAAGAATTGACCTGTTGCCGCTACTGTCACTGCATTTTGATTTGCAGATTTCAAAGCGTCAATGGTTCCAAGACATAGATCGTCCGCTGTTCCAGTGAAAGCGATGAGTTCATCACAACTTAAAGCGCGAACTGTTTCGGCAACTTCTGCGATCTGTTTAAATTGGGCGCAAGGCTCTGATTTTGAATAAGATTTGCCATTTGTGCTAGGTGATACTGTGTATTTATCGGAGTAAACTGTAGTCGTCAAATTGCGAGCACTCGGCATTTTAATAGTGCCGGCACCATCGGGAATCCACTTATATTCAACATCTTTGCAAGATATTTGAATATTT
>CALQIT020000058.1 GCA_943330705.2 Streptomyces griseus | reverse complement strand
GCATCAGACAATACGGTCAGACCGCTTTTATATTTCGCGAAAATCTGTAATTGATGTTGGCCCTCTGCTGCAAAACTTGCTCTTGTTAAACTCAAAGCGAAGGGCGCCTGGGACACGGCGATTCCAACGGCCTTGCCATCAATGTAAACTTGGACCTCATCAAGGTTTTCCAAATCATCGGCCAGAAATCCAACATTCTTGCTGCGAGTCCCAATCCAGTACAAAGTCGCAGGATCAAGGATCGTAACCTTTGGAATTTTCGGTATCGTTGTGGAAGAGGATGTTGTTATTGGAGCCTGTTCCGTCACTTCATTTACTTCAAGTGCCGCGACCGGATCAATCACCGGAGAAGCCAGAGGGGGATTTTCGGTATCTGATTTAGAGCAATTTTGAAATGCAATGGCCGTTACTGCGATCAGTGGCAGCGAGATAAGAAAGCATTTGTTTTTCAATTGTTTCAACTTGATACCCATTTTTTTCCCGTTCCATTTGAATCTATTTCGGCAAATTTTAACAATTGCGAAAGACATACCAGCTAAATCATTGTCTGAAGGGTTCTGAGACCTCCTTTGCTGTCGAAGCTAAGCAATTTGATTGAAAGTTTTTCGTCCTATTCTGAGATTTCGACGAAAGTAGAAGAAGAAAGAATAAGTCGCGCAGCTTTCACTGAAGGCGAAAAGTCGTGCAGAAGTATTTCTCTCTCAACACGCTGACTTTTGCCTTGGCAGTATTTTTTATCGATTGCGCACGGAACTACTTGTTGCATTCGTCCTAAAGACAAAATTATGCCTATACTGCAAACAGCTCAGGAAAAAGATTCATAGATTTTACAAACAGGCATGAGTTGAATAAGCCTTTGTTTTCATTTGCGCAATCAAGCACTAAGATGCGCTCGTGGAGCCTGTAATTTCCTTACTGTGGATTTGTCATAATTAACTTTTAAACATAGATCCAAATCTGAAAAAATTTTAGCCGTATTTTTGGTCCTTGAACCAAACACATGTGCAGTAACTCCATATTTTTTCAAAATGTTGCTAACTATTACTAAATGCTTTGGCTCTAACTGAATAGTTTTCATTTAAGTGATTTAAATTTTTCAATTAACTTAATCATTTCAGCATCAAATAAACCTAAGTCTTTAAAAATATTATTGGCTATAAGTTTATTGTAAGAGTGAACCGTATCATTTTGATCTTTGATGAAATCAAACCACAGCTCTGGGTTTTCAATTAATTTTTCAAGTGCTGCTTCGCGAAACACAGGCTTTGGGCTGTTTAAGTCCTTACCTCGCCCAGCCAAAATCCTTTTTAAGGTCTTCCAAGCCAGCTCATAAGTAAATTCAAAATATTGAATGGTGCCAGCTTTTTCTAAATCTGATTTAGCAATTTGTAAGGCTTCATGAAATTGATCAAAAGCCATCAATAGTGGTGCAATATCAATATTAGATTCAATAATGAATGGTGCTAGTTGATTGTTATTTACAGAATCGTCCACATCAGCTCCATTTAAAAAACTTAAAATCGTGGTGGTAAGGGGGCTTTTAAGGCGAATCAACTTGTGATTTCGCTTAGTCAGCAAGTTCCCTACGACCTTGTATTAAAATTCAGCTATTTTCCTATATAAATCAACCGACAAACTCTTTTCCCATAGGTCGCACTGACCCTACCTTCAAAGTGCAGGATGCCTAACTTTTGCCGCTGGCCAAAGAGCGAAAACTACTGAACTTAGTCTTAATTGCTTCAAGTATTAGGTAACCCGCTGGAATCCAAAGCAGGGTTAGCAAGGTGCCGACAATCATACCCCAAGAAAGGGCCAGGGTAATATCAACCAAAGCGGCATCGTATCCACCCCAGCCGAAGGCCGTTGGCAACAAACCGACGACCGTGGTCAAGCCCGTCGCAAGTACGGCGCGCAACCGCCGGGTCGACGCCAGAACTAGGATTTCTCCAACCGGGCGAGTTGGCTCTAGTTCACGCAATTCGCGAATATAGTCGACAAGAATAATTGCTGAATTAATGACAACTCCGGTCAATCCCACAATTCCGATAAAGGCTAAAAAACTTAAAGGTCGATGAATGATTGTAAATGAAAATAGTACACCAACTAAACCCAATGGGATCGTCGACAAAACAAGAATCGGCAAAGAAAAACTACTGAAGGTGAAAACTAAAGTCGCAAATATTCCAAAAACTGCTAACACC
Organism: Streptomyces griseus; assembly: GCA_943330705.2. Lineage (GTDB taxonomy): Bacteria > Bdellovibrionota > Bdellovibrionia > Bdellovibrionales > Bdellovibrionaceae > CALQIT02. The sequence goes on along the minus strand of CALQIT020000058.1, from coordinate 16,406 downwards.
AATGCGATCGCCAATGATCTTAAAGACTCATTCGTACTTTCTTCTTCGCCGCCGAACTTTGCTGTGACCGAAGGATACTTAGCGGACAAACCCTTAAACTTTTCACGTGCGACAGTGTTAACTTGTGCTGACGTCAGTTTAATATTGTCAACTTCCGCCGAGATCGTAATAGCCCTTCGGTAGTCAAAATTTCTTTGCGCCATTGGAGAAGCTACTTTTTTGAATTCCCCTAAGCCTAACAGGGGTACCAAAGGACCACGGGGACTGGGAATTTCCAAAGACGTCAGATCTGAAATTTGATTGCGGCTGGTATCAGAAAAACGAACCACTAAATCAAAATCTTTTCCATCTTCAGACAGCTTAGCTGCGACACTGCCGGCTAAAGCGGTCCGCAGGTTCAAACCAATGCGCTCAACCGATATTCCGGTATATGAAAGGGCCACATCCTTAGGCACGAATTGATACTCAACGCCCATATTAAGTTCGTCGTCTTCAAGTCCAATAATTCCAGGAATTGGCTCTAGAGCTTTTAGTAGCTCCGTACGAATCGCACTAAGCTGGTCGTAATCGGAAGAACGCAGAGTCAAGGTCAACGGCTTACCCACGGGTGGTCCACTTTCGATCGGTTCAAAATTTAATTTTTCTAAAGAGCTAGGCTTCTTTATTTGATTTAGCTTGGCTAAGGTTTCCTTAATATCAAGGGACGGTGCGATTTTGGGCTTAATTGCAATCAATGCTAAGCCTACGTTTTCGCCGACTTTTGCTCTTGGATCTGCGGGATCGGTTTGTTGTATTCCACTACGCACAACAATCGACGCAAGTGCCTCCGGTGAGATAACATTTTTTACTTCTTCAGCTATTTGTGCCCCGATTCGGTCGGTTTGGTAAATGCTTGTCTGCGCCGGCGCCGTAAATCGGCCGATATAATACTCAATACCTTCTGCCGGGAAAAGTTCAAACCGGTTAAATACCGCAGTCACAGCACAGCCAGAAAACAGAAGAGCTAGCATGGCCACCAGTGTTAGGTATTTTCTTTTCACAACTTTTCCGATGACCAAAGCAAAAAACATTTCAAATTTGGAAAACCAGGACTTCGGACTATCAATGGATTTAGGTTTCGGATTGATAAATTGCAAACGGGCCGGAAGCAAAATTAGGGACTCCAATAAACTCAAAACAAGGGCAATTGATACGATGATTGGGATCCAACGAATAAACTGACCCATTACACCTTGGGTTACCAACATCGGAATAAATGCAGCGATAATTGTAATTGTTGAAGCCGTAAACGGCACCCAGAATTGTTGGGCCGACTGAATAGCCGCGTCTTGCGCGGGAACACCGGCTTCGCGTAGACTGGTATAGTTTTCTGAAATTACCACCGAATTATCAACTAGATTTCCCAGACAGATGATCAACGCAATCATCGTAATGATATTAAAATTGGCGCCAGCCAGAATCATAAATGCCACTGACCCTAACGCACAGATCGGCAAGCTAAGTGAACTCATCAGCCCGACCTTCCCAGGCAGGAAAAGAAAAAGCACCAAGAGGACAACCAGCATCCCGGAAAGGGCGTTAAAACTTACAATATCTAGACGATTAGTGATGCGTGCACCTTCGTCGTTATAGCGAATCAATTGGTAGTTCGCCGGTAGTTGTTTTGTAAAATCGTCAATTCGAACTTGAACTTCGTTTAACGTCCCAAGTGCATCGACGTCAGCTTTTTTTGTGGTCACAACAAGAGTCGCTTCCTGACCATTGACCCGAGTCAGAACGCGGGGACGAACCCCACCCTCGACAACATTACCGATATCTTTAATGGTAATTTGAACCCCAGAATCATTCGAACGCACACCCGTCTTTTCAATTTTTTCTGGCGACAGACTTTTTCCAATAACCCTGACTAGGCCAATGCTACTTTTATCGTCCAAATACCCACTTGGAATATTCTTTACTTGTTGCGATAGGCTTGAATAGACTTCGGAAAGGGCGACACCGTACTTAATTAGTTTTTGCTGATCCAGTAGCACCTGCAATTCGCGGTCGAGGTATCCCACCAACCGAACATTTGAAACGCCGCTGACGTCTTCAATGATTTCTTTAAGGCGATCCGCCAATTTATCACGCTGACGATTTTCGTTTGGGCCGACCAAGGCAACCTCTAAAACTGGAATTTCTTTGGCGTTGATCTCAAGAACTCGCGGAGCTTCAATAACTTCAGGTGGCAATTTTGCACTGGCCCGCTGAACAGCTCTTTGAATATCCGCGACGACTTGCTCAGAGTCGACCCCATCAATGTCAATTCGCACAGTAATTTCACTGGATTCGCTTTGGGAAATCGAACGAACGTCTTTAATCCCCTCAAGACCGCGCAATTGATCCTCGATTTGCTTGGTAACCTTATCGTGAACCTCTTCAGGAGAAGCCCCCGGGTATATGGTTTGCACAGAAACAACCGCAAAATTAACCGGCGGAAAGCTTTCACGCTGAAGCAGCCCAAGACTCAAAAGCCCAATTAACAATGTGAAAACAGTTGTAAGAATTGAAAACTTCCAATTGACGACAAAAAAACGAAATATTGCATTCATCGGGCAACAATAAGCAAAAAAAATTAAGCTTTCAATGAGGAAAATAAGTTCAGGGCAATTTCGAATTCGCGGCCTTGCAGCTAAAAAATAAGTCCATGGTCCAGTTTTTAAACCTCGCGGCAGCCTGATATCGAAATCAAAACAGCCTAGCTGTTATAATCGAATCATGAAAAAAATAATTCTGTTAGCACTAAGCCCCTTCCTTTTTGCAATGTCCCTGCCCGAGAAGGACCTCTATCAAGTCATAACCGCTCATCCAGAAATTTTGGAATTGCTAATTCCGAATATTGAAACGGTAAGCAAGCAGAACCGACTATGGATTGTGAAAGTCACTGGAAATCCCTACTGGAAGACCGCCAAAGAAATTCTTAGACCGATTAAGAATTTGGACATACGAACCTACCAAGCAAATGATAACCAAGGACGACCGGCGAACTCCAACCCTGAAATCGTCGGCGAAATCGCTAAATTAAGCCAAAGCAATATCAAAAATGACATTGTTTGGCTTTCCTCTTACAAAGCCCGAAATGCGGGATCGCCAGAAAATCGCGATGCTAAGAATAAAATTTCAGATCGACTAAAAAACTTAGGCTTTCAGGTATCTTCCGTTTGTTATCAGCAAGACAGCTGTTCGTTGATTGCAGATTTACCCGGCCAAGTCACCCCGTCTGAAATTATTTTGGTCATGGGCCATCTGGATTCCGTCGGAAAGGACTTTGCAGGGGCCGATGACAACGCTAGTGGAACCGCCGTAACCTTGGAAATGGCGCGAATTTTATCTGCCAAGAATCACAAGCGAACCTTAAGAATATTTATTACCAACGGGGAAGAGAATGGCCTTTTAGGGTCGACCCACTACGCAAAGAAACTTGAAAAAGAAGGCACTCTTAAAAATATTATTACGGCAATCAACATGGACATGGTTTCCTACAATAGCAATGGCCTTGTCGAAATAGAGACCAATAGCCAATTCGAAAGTCTGGCGATCAAGTACTCTGAATTAGCTGCAACTTATACCAGCCTTAAATCCAAAATAACCTTGGGTGCCTGGGGCAGTGATCATGTTCCATTTTTGGAGCGAAAAATCCCAACCGTCTTGACCATAGAGGACTGGCAAACAAAGACCCCGTGTTATCACCAGGCCTGCGATAGACCAGCGACCCTGAACTTCGACTACGCTCTTGAAATCGCAAAACTAAATTTAGCAGCAGTTTTGCATTTCGATTCTCAAGCAAAATAGTCTTTGCTTAAGGGCCCCGCGCCTAAACTGCGACTTAGATGACGTGATGAAGAAACATTTTCAAATAGAAGCCCTCAGAAAAGGACATCAGCACCGGATGATCGGGCCCGTGCCCACCTTTAAGCAGACACCGGGGTTCCGTTTCACCACGACGAGCCGCTTTTGACAGAGTCTCAATCAATTCAGACTCTGCAAAAAGGCCAGAGCAAGAGCAAGAAACAACCAGGCCGCCGCGCTTTACTAACTTAAAGGCTGCTGTATTTAATTTTAAGTAAGCATGTCGACCTGTAGGAACATCTTTTTTCGCTTTTATAAATGCTGGAGGATCTGCGATGACGACATCAAAATGCCGATCAGGCAAAGCCCCTAAATCACGAAGGACATCCAACTTGCGAATAATCGTTACGGCACCCTGGCGGTCGATGTTTTTCTTAGCAAAGGCCAAAGCCTGGTCTGAAACATCCACGGCGGTAACTTCAACTTTGATCCCACGTCGTTTCAGGACACTGGTGATCTTCGTCGACCACTGCCCGACATAACAACAGAGATCCAAAATACGCAATATCCCATCATCAACATCAATGCGCTCGAGCACATCGCAAATCGCCTGAATATTATGGGCTTGATCAAGAAAGAATCCGGTTTTTTGCCCGTCCACAAGATTTGTCGCCATGGGGATCAGGTCATCGCCAGCTTTCGGTGGATCCAGTAGAATATCAATATCAGTAAGATCAATTCCCTCAATCGACTTGAGCAACTTAGCTTCTTGGTACTCAAGGCCCTCAAGCTTTCGCACGTTAACATCGTTGCGAATCACAACCGCGGTCTGTTCCCAAGTATACTCACTCAGTTTTTGTTCAACCCCATCTTCAACTAGATTTTTAAAGAAAAGCTCTAGATCCCGCAGCAGTTCTTCCATACCGGCACTTAAAATTTGCGCCGCCAAAACCTGACCGCGTTTACCATTTTGCTCGATGTGATAGAGGTCAATTACTAGTCCAGGCAAGTAGTCGCCTTCGCCGTAGACCATGCGAAAGCTGCCGCCATATCCCAATGCCTTTCGCACCCACCAGGCCTTAAGAACCTTGCGAACTATAAACTCTGAGTGGCTTGCATCGCGATCTTCCACATTATAGCTTAACGCTCGAAAGCTAATCAGCGAGTTCGGATTACCATAACCGTAGGCCAAAAACTGACCCTTAGTGTCCTGTAACAGCACCGGTGTCCCTGGGCGTAAGCCTTTTGGACTGACTGAGAGTTCATTTGAGAAAATCCAGGGGTGTCCCCCCCGAATTCGACGATCTGCACCTTTGTTTAACTTCCAAACTACCATAGGCGCGGGAAACTAGCAGACTGCCCAGAGATTGGGCAAGCGTTCCATCCCCATTCCCAAAAAACCCACCAGAAGACTTAGTTTTTGAGCACAATTTTCACGATGAGAACGTATCGGTGGTTCAATGTTGCCGCCATCGAGCCAACATGTTGAATCAAATAAATACAGCTATCACTAATAAATCCACGAAAAAAGTGTAAAAAAAGATCAAAAAAAGATACCGTCTCAAGCATGCAGATCACCCGCCCTCGACTCTTTGAACTTCTTTCTGAAACTAGCCGCAGTTTTTCTATTGGCATTCAACTTTTGCACGAGCCCCTAAAAACCCAACTTTGCTTGGGATACCTTCTTTGTCGAATTTTGGATACATATGAGGACTCATTCAGCGTCAGCCCAGACCTGCGGATCAAGGCGTTGGACTTATGTGCGGAACTTTTAGTTGAACTAGGAAATGAAGATCCTGCGTCTTGGCAGCAAAAAATAAATAATTGGAAAATCCAACGGGATCAAAGTTATTCGGCCTATTCAGAAATCAAAAAGTGGGAACAGACCCTTCTTCTAGAGGCTGAGGGCATTTTTACAGAGATCTATAGTTTGCCTTTTTCAGTGCGTAAAGTTTTTAGCGAAAGTCTTCAGGACATGGCGATTGGTATGAAGAAGGAAGTTCAATCGCAGCAGGCGGGTGCCCAACCACAGCCCCGGACCCTGCAAGAGTTAGATAGTTATTGCTATTCGGTAGCCGGGACCGTCGGGCTATTGATTCACGGACTAACAAATGGCGCCTCAGAACTCAAAAAAACCGCGGTCGAATTTGGCAAAGCCTTGCAATTGGTAAATATCGCTAAAGATTTTCATAATGACTGGAGCGAAGGACGCTGTTTTTGGCCAGGCCTTGCCTATACACCAAAGCAGAATCCCCAATTGCCAGAGTTCACGACCTTAGAAAATGGCTTTGCCGAAATCAAAGAATTGTTTGCAACCTATGTTAAGTCAGCGGATCTCTACATCAAGGAATTCGCACTAAAACAAAAGGACTTCTACTTCTTCTGTGTTTTTCCATTGGAAATGGCAAAAAAAACTTTCGACAAGGGCTGTTCCGACCTCAGTTGGTTAAAAAACCAGGGCACATTTAAATTAAGCCGCTTCGAAACCATTGCCTTAATGGCAAACCTTGGAATTTCAATCCCCAAAAACCTAATCGCAAATTCCTAGCTTTCCAGAAAAGTAGCTTAAGGGGTAAAAGCCATCAACACGAAATCGGTGCTGAGCTCGGACTTAAAATTATCGTCACTGACAAAAAGAATCGTTTTACGTCCATCTGGCAACAGAGGTCCCCAGCACATGCCCTCAAAGTTTTGCACCATCGACAAGCCCGGCATGCCATCGCCTTGGCTGCGCAGCTTTTCAAAATCAAAGAGCAGTTGTTTTTTAGCTTCGATTATTTTTCTTCCATTCAAGGTATTTAACTTTAAGGTATCCTGAGCACCGGTTAAATCTGCAAGGTAAAGCTTAATAGCAAATTGCAACCCTAAGCTTCCACCAAAGACAACAGAACGCTCCATTACCAAGAGCTTATCACTTTCAAGCCCAAGAATTTCTGAAATTCCGGGGTTAATTTCTAACTTCTTGCTTAGTTTTTCACCATTTTTTTCAGCTTTATCCAGCGGGTAAGCAAATTCCTGGTCGGCTTTTATGATCCAAGCTTCTGGCATCCGGTAGCGCAAAATTCGAATCAAATTTGTTTCCATATCCTGAAGCAGCGGGGCCTGGGCTGCCAAATACCAACTTTGCCCATCGGCTGAAGTGGTTAGCCCTTCAAAACCTTTATTATTTTGAATTCCATTTTTTTGTTTTCCAGACAATTCCGGCAAAAAATGCTCGGGCAAAGCATATTCGCGAATGATCGTGCCATTTTTTTTTACATCCAAAACTTGAGGTCTAATTCGAGGGCGATGATTATTGTCACCTTCGCTGCTGAGCAAAAAGTTACCCCAAGGTAAAAGTGCAATTCCCTCTAAATCAAAAATTTTTAAATTCTGATTTTTATTTTGCAGAAATAAAACCCCAGTGGGTTCAATATTTAATTTAGCGCCTTTCCATTCTACCGAAAATTCGTAAATCCGAGGCTCATTAAACTGCCCACGATCATCACTAACCGCCCAAATCTTTTTTTCATCGGCACTATAAACCAACCCCGAAAGTCCGCCGATCTTTGTTTTTTGAAATTTCAACTTATGCGCAATGCTGGTCGATCCTAAATACTCAAGCTTCGCCGCCGAAGAAGAAAAGGCCTGCAGACATATAAAAATCAAGGTTAGGGTTCTCACTTGAGATTTAATCTTTTCTCTGCCAAGGAAAGGGTGTTTTCAAGTAAAGTGGTGATCGTCATCGGTCCGACCCCACCCGGCACCGGGGTCGCCGCAAAAGCCCACCCCTCAAGCTCTTCAAAACGAACATCGCCAAAAACCTTAGCGGAAACATGACCAGGATCTTTAATTATGGCCGTGCCCGGACCTGTGCTAGTCCCTGTGCCGTGCATTCCGACATCGATGATAATCGAACCTTGCTTGAAATCTTCTCGTCCCAAAAATCGTGGCTGCCCTGCCGCCACCACCACGATGTCGGCCTCTTTCGTAAAGCGGCGTAAGTCCAAAGTTTTTGAATGGCAAACCGTCACTGTCGCGTTGGCCATGGTTAATAAATGCGCCATTGGCTTGCCAACAATATTTGATCGTCCCACGACCACGGCGTAGCGGCCTGCAATTGGGATTTTGTAATACTCAAGAATCGACATTACTCCTTGCGGGGTACAGGGCGCGGTTCGTGAGTATCCTCCCCATAGATAGCCTAAGGATCGATAGGAAAATGCGTCGGCATCTTTTGCGCTTGAAATGAGCTCTAGAACTGGTTCTTCCCGCAACCCACTAGGCAAAGGCAACTGAACAAGAATCCCATCAATGCCGTCGTCGCCGTTTAATTTTAGCAAAGTCGCGTTTAAGGCTTCCTGAGAAAGTGCGGACGGTAAATCAATGCGTGTCGAGCGCATGCCCACGGACTCACAGGCCTTTACCTTGTTGCGGATATAAACCTGGCTAGCCGCATTTTCGCCAACCAACACCACCACCAAGTGCGGAGGCCGGCCAACACTTGACTGAAATTTTTGAATCCGCGTTTTTAAGGCCGCACGGCGAGCTTCAGAAACTACTTTTCCATCTAGTATTAACATCCTTTGAATTTCCCAAATTTCTGAGCCAAATTCAATGCTTGACCGCCCTGAGGCTTTGCATTAACTTCCGCCCAGACTGGCTCTGCCTGGCTTTTTATGGCCGGCGCAAACCTAAAGGATCTGAGTCTCAATGGCCTGAATCTCAATGGCCTGAGTTTCAATGATCTGAATTTAAAGAGTCTGAGTTTAAAGAGTCTGAGTTTAAAGAGTCTGAGTTTCAATGGCCTTATCTAAGGCCTTAGATAAAGTGGAGGTTTTCAATGGCAGAAAAAGTTAAACTCTCTAAAGACGGCAGCTCAATTGATTTCGTGCAATCAGATAGCCTTCCGACATCCGTCAAAAAGTTTCGTCAAAGTCCTGAAATCGAAGGCTTCTATCGCTTTTGCTACGAAAATGATCTGCAAAAAGAAGCTCACGAAATTCTTGAACGAATTATCAATGCTCGAAAAGCAAAAAAAATGGCTGAAAAACTTCAAGCTCGTCTAGAGAAAAAAGAAGCTGCCAAAGCCGAGATCCAGAAGACTAAAGTTGAAAAAACTCCGACGGTAAAAGCCAATAAAACACCGACTGCAAAGATCGAATTCAAAACGGCCAAGCCAATCGAGAAGATGGCCAAATCTGCCCCAGCCAAAATTCCAGCCAAGCCAATTAAAGCGGTCCCAGTTAAGGCTGCCGCCAAGCCCTTGGCCAAACTGGTGAAGTCAGCAGCCAAAGCAAAACCAGCAGATAAAGCCAAAGGAAAACAGAAAAGGTAATTCCTTTTTGTCAGCATTGCATCCGAAGGTCGGAGTCCAACCGACCCTTCCCACTATATCTATTCCCTGAAACTCGCATCTCATTTGCAAAATCCATTTTCGCATGCGAAAGGGGATTTTATGAATCATCGTAAAAACAAATGCCAAAAAGGTCAAAGTCTTGTCGAATATCTAATTCTGGTGGCACTTGTCGGGGTCGGAAGCTTGGTGGTCGTCAGCACCATGGGGCAAAACTTGAACAGTCGCTTTGCCTACGTGATCACTTCCATGGGCGGAAAGACCGAAGAAAAGGTTGAAACCGTTTCGCTGGCCAAGGATGCCTATCAAAGAAAGAATTTGGGCAACTTCATGACTGAATCGACCTTTGCCGACGAGAACAAGAATGGCAAACGCCAAGGCCGTTAGCCCTTTCAATAACAAAGGCCAGGCCCTAATTGAAACTACTGTTGTCGCCAGCTTTTTTATTTTCTTTTTTTCGGGGTTGATGGCACTCGGCTTTTGGATTTTTATTCGCTGGGGTGCTCAAGTTACGGTTTACGAATACTTAATTTGCCGCAACTCTATTTCAGAAGGCCTTCATCACCCCAGCTGTAAGCAAGCTTTTGAATCGGGGCTTAAAAAAAGAAGCTTCGATCTACTACAGACAAAATATGACAATTCAGACAATCGGCATCTGCTGCAAACTCGTCTACAAATGCAGGGACCCTTTCGCATTGGTTGGACCATCAAAGATTCCATCAAGCTGCCCTTGGTGCCCATTGGCCAGTAGCGGTGGATTCATTAGCTTTCTCCTGCTATCACTACTGCCCTTTCTAATTACAATGATGGGGATATTGGGGTATTGGGGCGCCCATCTGAAAACCTCTGAATCCATTGCACACACCTGTCGACGAGAGCTTCTGAATTCTCAGCAAACCGCTGGCAATATGCTGCAAAAACTGCTGGCTCTCAATCCCCTGGCTAAAGCGCTAAGGGCAGAAAAACAGCTAGCACTAGCAGCGATGGCCGCCGCAGCAGCAAGTGTAAATCCAGGGGCTTTTCAGGCCGCTTTGCAATGGTATCAAAATGTAATTCGCCAGCAGCTGTCCTTGGATAAGGTCCAAAGAGGGCTTGTGACTTCTGCAAATCTGGCCATTTCCAGAGGCAGCGTCGTCGCTCGGGCCAAAGTTCTTAAAAAAGTGAAGACCTTAGAAAATAAATGGGAACACTTTCTAAAAGTTGAAGTTAGGTCGGTCAAAAGTACGGCTGGAATTTTGGCCGTGCATCCGGATGTGCTGGCCGAGCTCGCTCCGGCCTACGAACTCAATAGAGAATTTCATCGCCAACAAAGCTCGCAGCTAATTTGGAAGAAGCAAATGTCAGTATTACCAACTCAATGGCTTTCGCACTGGACTCATTTGAAATTTACGCAAATCGAGTTCTGTGCGGCCTCGATCGAACAAAGGGAACATAAATGGGTCGCAAAACCAATCAGGGACAAGCCATTGTCGAGTCTTTAATCGTTTGTCTTTTTTTGATGGTTCTTTTTACGACCTTGCATCAACTCAGCCAACGGTCCCAAGTCTTTCATCCAAAAAACAGATTCGAGAAAGGGCGATCCTATGAAAAACATTGAACGCTACTTAAAGTCTTGGTGGAGCCAGCCTTTAAGTAAATATCTACTTATCGGTCTATTGGCGATGGCTTTGCTGTCGATTCTTATTTCCTCGGTAGATAGCAAGCCCACAAACGAAGACTCACTTTCCGAAAAAACAGTGCAGACCGCAGACACTTTTATCCCCGCCGGTTTTGTTTTGGTCCCCATTGACCTGGTCAACTACGAACCCGTTAGTGGCTTGATCGGCGACTTTGCCTTGGTTGATCTCTTCACAGCAAAGGGCTCATTACAAAAAGGAGGCGAAAAAATTGGCAGTCGCTTGAAGATGATTCGAGCCCCGCTCAATCCCCAGCAATTTGCAGTTTTAGTGCCAGAAGATGAAACTCATAAAATTCTGCAGGCCGAGGGCCCTTTTTTTGCAACGGTCCTCAATCCAAACTCCAACCAGAAGTCCCGGGTTATGACCCACAAACAAAAACGTAAATTTGTCGAATACTTCAACTAATCTGCGACACCGGCGTTCAGGAGGAAAATATGCGTTTCTTTATTGTCACTTTTGCAATTTTAACTTCATTGAAGTCTTTTGGCGAAATACCTGTAATTCGAGCCTCTGATGCTAGCGAGGCTGAATATCGACAGCATCTAGAAACCAGCCCCAACCGGGTCTCATACGCAAGATCAATTCTTGCTAAAGGGATCGATCCTCAAGCAAATTTTTTAGTCGATCGCTGTCTAGAGCTTCAATACGACTCCGCAAAAGCAGCAGAGCTTGCCTGTGAACAGGCCTTGAATGCCATCTTACAAAGCCCGCTTCATAGCGAGGCCAAAGAAGTAATTCGCGAGCTGCTGAAGTCATTAAATCAAAAAGCTATTCTGCGAAAAAATCAGGATCATTGGAAAAGTCTGCTTAGAACAATTGAAGGCAAAGTAAAAATTTTGGACTTGTCGCCAAAGGGTCATCTTGGGGCCGCGCCATCAGCCCAAATTGAGATTAGGCGGGTTGAATCCTGGCTGCGACAGCTTCAGGCTAAAGAAGATTTTTCTGATGTTTTACTTTTTGTGAACGGTGAACCTTTTGCTTCGATTGGCTCTTTGAAACTTACTGAAACCTATCAGTGGGCTCTGCTCTCAAATACCTATATGGAAAAAACCGTCGTGGGGACTTTTGCTGAACTTGAAAAAACTAAGACTACTGATTTTCAGCTGTTGGCTGATGGCTCTTGCGAAAAGGCAGAACTCAACTTTAGTGAAAAAGATGGACCAGAATATGAATTTTTTGCCTCAGCCCAGTGTCAGAAGATCCTATCCGCTCAGATCAATCCATTTCCGTCCTATCGAATTAACGGCTTACAAAAACTGCCCCGTTTAGATCCCCCTGCAAGTCAGAACTCGTGGGTTTGGCCCGTGTCGATCACGGCCCTTGTTCTTGCGGCAGTTTGGCTAAAAAATAAGGACATTTCAGTCACTTGGGGTCTAAAGAACTAATTGAGAAGTTTGAAATACTATTAATACCCCAGCTGGGATCTGGGTGGGAATGAAAAGACAGCGGATCACCTGTTAAGGGCGGAATTCCATCTTTGGCGCTAAGACGCAAAGCCTGGAGATTATTTTCAACACTGGCGGCTTCAATTGGACTATCACTTCCCCATTGCAATTTAAAGCCGGCTTGCTGAAACCTTTGCCATGGAAAAGCATCAGCAAACAGATCAGAAACCTTTCCCTTTAGCCAAGCCCTATCGCTAAGGTAATGGCAAGGTTGCATATGCATCGTTACGTCTAGGCCAACAAGCAAATCGACGGTTTCTTGGCGCATGAGCTCGGCATGTTCGAAGCAAATTTTTCCTGTTATGTTTTGCTTTGCCAATTTTTTAAAAACCAGCGCGGCCTCGTGGGCTGCCTGGTCGCCAATGCAATGAACAGAAATGGGAAAGTTGTGGGCCCAAGCAACCTGCACCGCCGCAGAAAAATCCTTCATATCCCAAATCAGTAGCCCCCGGTTTGCAGAGTTCGCATAAGGTTTGCTTAGAAAAGCTCCCTCCGAGCCCAAGGCGCCATCCAGAAAAATCTTTAGTCCGTCAACGCGAAGATGACCTTTTGTTTGGTTGCTAGCGGTTTGCGCTTCTTGCAAGGCCCGATCCAGATCCCCAGGATTTTCAATTACAAAGTTCATTTCAACGTAAAGCGATAACTGACCAGACTCATCAAGTTCCTTAAGCAAAGCCCACTGTTCAAGAGTTCCCGTCATATCGCGCAGGTGAGTAAATCCTCGAGACAAAAAATATTTTTGTGCAGAAAGATAGAACTCTCGGTTTTGATTTTTAGAATAGGCAGGAATCAATGCGTCGATCGCAAGCTTTGCACTATCAATTAAAATACCAGTGGGCTGGCCCATAGAATCGCGCAGAACCATTCCACCATCGGGATCCAATCGATTAACCGATTCATTGCTTAGATAACCGGCTAAACTCAATGCTTGTGAATTTACCCACACGGCGTGGCCATCGGCACGGGAAAAAGCTACAGGAAAATCCGGAAAAGCCTGATCCAATTCGTCTTTGCTGGGCCATTTTTGATTTTTAAAATGATGCTGATCCCAGCCAAAACCAACCAACCATTCGCCACGAAAGAAATTTGGTTTTATTTCAATATTGGCAACGTCCACTGGATTACGAAGACTTCCCAAGTGCAGACCTTCTAAAACCTGACCGGTCGCCAAAAAATGAACATGACTATCATAGCATCTGGGAATGGAAACCAACATGCCGGGACCATAGCAAAAAGACCCTGCGATTGCCACGCTGATTTTCAAAAATGGATTTGCCGATTAAAAAACACTCGCACAGACGTTTTGAAAAGACAGCCCTCGGTAGAATGGAGGGCCGTCTGTATCTTCTATCCCCTGCAGATGGTATTACAGAACTGCTTTGGCTTGAAATGGGCCTACTGACGGTGAATCAAAGTCCCTTTTCCAGCAGTAACTTCTTTCTTTGCCAATTTTGATGAGAACAGATCCGATCTTCGACTTTCTTTGCAAAAACATCGCGGGTCACTACCGGCGAATTTGGAATTCCGGGACGAATTGGATAACCAATGCCTTCACAGAGTCGCAAATTGAGTTTTTCAAAGAGTTTCAACGGATGCCCCGGCGCCGCCCCATCAAGTCCTAAAAGTTGCAAACAGAGGTGGGCCCGTTCGACGATCCTTCGATTGTTCGAGCGTGGGTCGCTGACATCTTCCAGAGCTCGCTTAATTGGATAAGCATAGGCTTCAACAAATCCAGTAATAAGATCAACAACCTGACCCTTGGCTTTGAGGGCATCAAAAGCCATATCAGCTGTAGATCGCTGCTTGCCGGCAAATGATTGCAGCTCTTTCACAACATCCGTGGACGCCAATGCATAGAGCATATCGGCGTTCCCATTTTGATAAAGCTCAATACTAACTTTGCTGACGATCTCTTCAATCAGCACCGAAATCCGATTGATCAAATATCGAGGTTCATCTTCATAGCGAGTGCTTTTTAGAATGCTTGCAAATACTCGATTGGCCGCTTCATCAAAGCAAGCCGGCGGTGTTGGTGGTGTTGGCGGCGATAGTGGTATTGGCGGTGGTTGGGTTGTTGGCGGAGAACTCGGGCACGAGTCTGGCAAATTAAAATCAATCGAGTTGATTTCTGCGATCAATCCATTATCGATAACAGCAACCACTTCTTCGGCAATTTTTCGATCTTTGAGGCCCAAATATTTTAGGTGCACGGGGCTTTTGAGGAATTCTGAAAGTCTTTGAATTGCAATCATGGGCGTGAGTTTTCGGTCGCGAATCATCTGGCGATCAAAGCTGGCCAAAATTTCTTTCTTATCAAATCTGAATATCAGATTGACCTTGGTATCGAGCAGGCCCTGCGCCTGCAAATACCAATTTTCAAAACGAGCCAAAACCTCTTTTTCAAAAAGATTGGTATTTTCAGTGAAGTGAGTTGTTCCATCGCTTTTTGCGTACTTTACCCATGGGCTAAGGGGGCTGCTGTTATAGGTGAGTGGATGTTCCAGTTTTTTGAAAATGGTTCGATTGCTGGTGCCTTCGGCCGTATACTTGGATTGATCAAAGCCCATGAGAAAATACCTAGCCGCTGAACCTGAGTAGATCTCGTACAGAGCGCCCCAGATAGAAGATGAACTTCCGGAATCTGAATCGTCAAAAATGCCAATTGCACTCAAAAAATCACTGATGAAAGTTTTTTGTAAACGAAAAATTTGAAAAGTTTTATCAGTCGCGGATGCGGGAATGGCATTGATTGATTTCTTCAAATCGGCAAGAAATCCAACCAAGACTAGTTTACTGCTTTGTAAGTCTTCTTTTTGGCCACGAATTGACTTCCGTTGCTGGCCATCAACTGACGATGAGGGATCACCGCCGATGCGGATCAAGTTTAAACTTGCATCTAAGGCAGGGATTGATTTTTCAAGCAATTCTAAGGCGACAAAGGGGCTGCTTCTTGCATTCTTCAAATCTTGAAATTCAGGGGATAGCACAAAAGTCGCAAGCCTTTCAACCTTCTCACTGTCACAGTAGATTTCATTTAAATTTTCAAGTGCACACGAAAGGGCAGAAGGTAGTAGCGGATCAGAAATTTCGCGCAGATGGGCAGCATTTTTTGCATCTTTCGCGTATTGGGTTAGCCTGCTGATTAAGTAAACTCCCGCCCCACCCAGAATCGAAGTGCCGCTGGTCTGCAGCCCCAATGTTGCAGACTGCGAAAGAGCCAAGCCAAAACTTCCCAAAGCTTTAGCGACAGATGGATTTCGTTGCAAGCATTGCTCGTTGGCAGACAAAATCGATAACAAAGAATCTGTTGCTGAGCGGAATGAACTTGCGGCATCGTACATACGGAAGTTCTTTTGATTTGCTAGTTCTAAGATGCGACTCTTTCGATAGGTAACCAAATCAAGCTCAACAGAGCGTAGCGATTCTTGCATTTGCTTTTTGATTAATAACTCAGGTTCCGTGGCGATAGCGGCGACCAATGAATCCTTTTTGGCTTTGCTTTTTTGATACTCAATTTCATAGAAATCAAATTCCGGAGCAACAGTGGTCAGTCGATCCAATGAGCTTCTTGTCATGGCCGCGGCACCAAGGACATTTTGACAGCTTTGGTCGTCGATCATACTTTTAAGGGCCGAATGTAGGGAAGTGGCCGCCCCATTGAGTCGAATGCTTTGGGTGCCTTGAATTGAACAGCTGCTGCCGAAAGACCCTAGTAGCTCGTGGATCAAGGTCATTTGGTCCGCTTTGGCCGCAAATGAAGTTAATGCGATAAAAATCAGAACAATGGAATTTGCAAAGACTTTCACGATGTCCCCCGTACTAAAGAATATGTGAAGGCCTGGAATCTAGAATTAGGACAAAAAACAATCAAGGAAATGGAGGAAGAGGGGGTTGAAATCCTAAAGTTTGGTAAATTTTTACTAGGTTTCAGGCATAACCGGCTTATTTGATTCAGTTTTACGCCTTAAGATCCTCGCGGGATGGGTCATTCCAGCGATAGCCGTCGGGCTGATGTCAGCAAGGCATTTTCGAGTTAGGGCTGAGCGAATTTGTCTGTGATTTTTTTGAGCTGCAGTAAAAAAAGTGACGCGCCCTTGTCGGATTTTTTCATATTTTTTC
>CALQIT020000057.1 GCA_943330705.2 Streptomyces griseus | reverse complement strand
CCCCCACGGTTTCTGGATCAAGCCCAGCATTTGCAATTATGATTTCGAAGGTTCCAGAATTACTTCTTCTCCCAAGCTCGGCAAAATTGCCTCAATTTTCAGTTCACGAATCAATCGATCGCGAAAAAACGCTGCCGCAGCGGGCTCGCCATGAGTCACATAGACAGTCGATGGCAATTGCTGAAAATCTTTAATCCATTCAAAAACTTCGTCACCGTCGGCATGGGCCGACATCGATGAAATTTCTGCGACTTCCGCGCGCACGGGCCACCATTCTCCGTGAATCTTTACTTCTTTGCTGCCTTTCAACATCGAGTCCCCGCGCGTTCCTAAGGCCTGAAAACCAACAAATAGAATTGTGTTTTTAGGATCAGGGGCAAAGGCCTTAAGGTGATGAAGAACTCGGCCTCCTGTTGCCATTCCGCTAGCTGCAATGATAATCATTGGATCTTTGCGCATATTCAAAGCTATGGATTCTTCCACGGAAGAAATTGGTTTGGCCAATGCACAAATCGCCGTCGCTTGCGCCAAAGTCATCTTTGACTCTTTGAAATGGCGACAAAAAATATCATTGGCCTTGATTGCCATCGGGCTATTTAAATAGATCGGAATTTCAGGAATTTTTCCGGCAGCCCTTAAACAGTGAATGTAGTATAAGACCAATTGAGCCCGTCCCACTGCAAACGAAGGAATCACCAGTGTGCCTTGACGCTGGAAAGTCTTTAGAATTATTTCAGCCAGCTGATCTTCCGTATTTTGGCTTGCGTGTTTACGATCGCCATAGGTCGATTCAACAACCAAGGTGTTGGCGCCCTGTCTAAAGTTGGGCAAACGATTCAAAGGATCGATTTTTCTGCCGATATCACCCGAAAATGCAATGGATTGCCCTTCTGAAAAAATGACAATGCTGGCGGCGCCAAAAAGATGTCCCGCGGGATGAAACTCAAACTGTAAATTCTGCCCAGCCAAGCCCGGAATAGTTTGCCGCTGGGCCCACGGAACTGGTTTTAAAAATTGCAGACTAAACTCAGCTTCTTTTTCTGTGTAAAGCGGAAGTGCCGGATGGTGCTTGGAAAATCCTTTGCGATTTGCAAACTCGGCCTCTTCCTCTTGCAAATAGCCAGAGTCCGGCAAAAGTAAAGAGCACAGGTCCTTGGTGGCGGAGGTGCAATAAATGGGTCCACGAAAACCATTTTTTACCAACAAGGGAATATATCCAGAATGATCCAGATGTGCGTGGGTTAGAAGAACGGCTGAAAGTTCAGAAGGGGGGATTGGAAAGGGCTCTCGGTTTTTAAGTCGTAAAGCCTTTAAGCCTTGAAACAAGCCACAATCGACTAAAACCTTAGACGGGCCACTGGATATCAAATACCGTGAGCCGGTTACAGTTCCCGCCGCACCCAAAAATTGAATTTTCATAACACCGCCATCCACCTGCAAAGAACTGGTTGCCAAAGATTGGCATCAAATTAGAAAAGACCGGTTTCATAGTCAAACGAGGACCTTGTCGCACAAGACTAATTTTGTATAAGTCTAATTTGGTTGATTTAGACATTTCTTGAGCTCTTCAGCAAAAGATGGCATCTTCGGTTTTATCAATCAGGAGAGCAAAAAATATGTCCTACCCACATCTGGAAATCGATACAAAGTGGCAAAAAAAATGGGACGAAACCCAGGCCTTCAAAGCCGAAAACATTTCAACAAAACCAAAATATTATGCCTTAAATATGTTTCCGTACCCGTCAGGTTCTGGGCTGCATGTCGGACATGTGGCTTCCTATACTCCGGGTGACATTGTTTCTCGCTTTAAGCGCGCCAACGGATTTAATGTTCTTCACCCGATGGGTTACGATGCTTTTGGCCTTCCCGCAGAACAGTATGCAATTCAAACAGGAATCCATCCTGCGATAACCACCAACCAAGCCATTGAAAACTTTCGTCGCCAGCTGAAGTCTTTCGGTTTTAGCTATGACTGGTCGCGGGAAATCTCGACCTGTGATCCCAAGTATTACAAGTGGACTCAATTTATTTTCTTAAAGCTTTATGAAAAGGGACTTGCTTACCAAAAAGAAGTCCCCGTCAATTGGTGCCCTGCTTTAAAAACGGTTTTAGCCAACGAAGAGGTCATTGACGGAAAATCCGAGCGCGGCGGCCATCCCGTCATTCGTAAACCAATGAAGCAGTGGATCCTAAAGATTACGGCCTATGCGGAACGATTGTTAAATGATCTTGATAAAATCAACTGGCCCGAGCGAACCAAAGAAGGTCAACGAAACTGGATTGGAAAATCCGAAGGTGCCGACGTTCGTTTCCAAGTTGACGGCAGTGACCAAACGTTTTCAATTTTCACCACCCGTCCAGATACTCTTTTTGGCGTAAGTTTCATGGTATTAGCCCCAGAACATCCGCTGGTTAAAAAAATCACAATTGCGACGCAAAAATCAGCAGTGGATAAGTATGTGGAAATAACGGCCAGAAAGCTGGAGGTCGATCGCAAAGCGGCCACTGAGAAAACTGGCGTCGCAACGGGTGCTTATGCCATTCATCCTTTTAGCGCACAAAAAATTCCAATTTGGATCGCTGACTATGTCATGATGGACTATGGAACTGGCGCCATTATGGCTGTTCCCGCTCACGACGAACGGGATTTTGAATTTGCGCAAAAATTCGAACTTTCAATTCCACGGGTTTTAGAAGGCGGTGACCTGCCTTTTACCGGCGAAGGTAAACTAGTAAACTCAAATTTTCTCAATGGGCTAAATAAAGCTGAAGCCATATCCAAGATGATTGAGCAAATTGAAGCCAAATCATTGGGTAAGCGCCAAGTGCAGTATCGACTTCGTGACTGGCTTTTTAGTCGCCAAAGATATTGGGGTGAACCCTTTCCGATGGTGGAGTTTAAAAATGCAGGATTGAAGGCCGTTCCCTATAACGAACTTCCAGTAGTTCTTCCAGAGGTCGCGGATTACGAACCTACCGAATCCGGAGAGCCTCCACTAGCAAGGGTCAAAGATTGGGTTACCTATCATGAAAAGGGTCATGATAAAGGCTCTGATAATGGTCATGGCAAAGAAAATGACGACGTGGGCTTGCGAATTACCGATACCATGCCGGGATCTGCGGGTTCGTCTTGGTATTTCTTGCGCTATATTGACCCGCATAATGATCAGGCCGCGTTTTCGCCCCAGGCAGAAAAATATTGGATGCCGGTTGATCTTTATGTTGGTGGATCCGAACACACCGTTGGCCATCTACTGTATGCGCGGTTTTGGCATAAGGTACTTTTTGATATTGGTCTGGTTAGCAGCGAGGAGCCTTTTCAAAAGTTAGCACATCAGGGAATGATTCTCGGTCCCGATGGTGAAAAAATGTCAAAATCCCGAGGCAACGTCATCAACCCCGATGAAGTGCAAAATAATTTTGGGGCAGATGCGACGCGAATGTATATTTGCTTCATGGGCCCTTTGGACCGCGATAAACCATGGGCAACAAATGGTATTGAAGGCGTGCGCCGATTCTTAGATCGAATCTGGCGGCTGGTGGCGGACGAAAGCGGCAAAGTCATTGCAACCCACGATCCCATGCCGCCCGAGCTTGAAAAGCTGATGCACAAGACCATCAAAAAGGTGACCGAGGACATCGAAGCCATGAGCTTTAACACGTCGATCTCGGCAATGATGATTTTGGTCAATGAACTTTATAAGCTCAACAGTCGGTCTGCCGTGGCCTTAAAAACCCTGGCCCAGCTAATGATGCCATTTGGCCCCCATTTGGCCGAGGAAATCTGGCAAAAATTGGACGGCAAGGGTCTTGTTTCTCTTGCACCGTGGCCTAAGTATGATAAATCGCTTTGCTCTGACGACGTCATCACCATGGGTGTTCAGGTCAACGGCAAAATGCGCGGGACCATTGATATCCCACCGGATGCGACAGAAGCTTTGGCGGTCGAAATGGCCTTAAAAGTTACTGCTATTGTCAGTGCATTGGGTGCGAATCAGCCGGCGAAAGTAATTTACAAGGCCGGAAAGATTTTAAATTTGATCGTGAAAGCTTAGGCAAGAGGTAAAAATTTGGAAATTCTTAAAGACAGCCAAAAACCCCAGTTAAACCACGCAAATGTTAAATTGGCGCCAACCCCTGCCTGGACACCCGAACAGAGTGCTGATCTTTACGGAATTAATTCTTGGGGCAACGGCTATTTTCGCATTAACCAAAATGGCAATGTTTCTGTAACCCCGCAGGGAACTGCGGCGGGCCCGTCGGTGGATCTGCACGAGCTAACCCAGGATCTATTGGACCGCGGAATTCGCGTGCCGATTATGATTCGTTTTCCTGATATCATTAAATCCCGTGTCGACTTGATCACTGGCTGTTTTGCCAAAGCTGTTGCTGATCATAATTACAAGGGTCAGTTCTGTGGTGTTTATCCGATCAAGGTCAATCAACAGCGCCATTTGGTTGAAGAACTCGTCAAGCATGGCAGAGACAAACGCATGGGCCTAGAGTGCGGTAGCAAGCCAGAACTTCTGGTAGTGTTGGCGCTGATGAATACACCGAACGCATTGGTGATCTGCAATGGATTCAAAGATACCGAATACATTGAAACCGCAGTCCTTTCGCAAAAACTAGGTCGTCATACAATTATTGTGGTCGACCGCTATGAAGAATTAAAACTGATCATTGATGCTGCCAAAAAATTCAATGTTCGCCCACATATTGGAATTCGTGCCAAACTCAATACCCAAGGTGCTGGCAAATGGGTGGACTCTTCCGGGGCGCGCTCAAAATTTGGACTGACTTCCGTGGAAATCATGGATGGCCTTGAAGTTTTGAAAAAAGAAGACCTTCTCGATTGCGTCGAACTTTTACATTTTCATATTGGATCGCAAGTTCCAGCCATTCAAAGTATTAAATCGTCCCTTAAAGAGGGCGCGCGATTTTTCACTGAGCTGCATGCTCAGGGTTGCACGGGCCTGCGTTTTATCGATGTAGGTGGGGGCTTGGGCGTTGACTACGACGGCACTGGCAGCTCGGACTCATCGGTAAATTACTCTGAGCAAGAATATGCCAACGACGTGGTTTCTGTGCTGCAAGGTCTTTGCGATGAAAAGGGTGTCCCGCATCCTGACATCGTTACAGAGTCCGGACGATTTCTTGTGGCCCATCACTCGATTTTGGTTTTTAACGTTATGGGGGTCAATGACCTGCGCCGCCCAGAACCGCCACGCACAGCGACCAAAGCCGATCACCCGTTGATGCAAGACTTACAATATATTTATGAAAAGATGACCCAAGATAATTTGAACGAGTGTTTCAATGATTTACTTCAGGCAAAAAATGAAACTCTTTCTTTGTTTACCTACGGAGTGCTTAATCTTCCGCAGCGTGCTTGGGCTGAAAGTATGTACTTTGCAATTGCCACCAAGATGGTAGCCCTTGCCCAGCAAGGCGAAGACACCGAAGATATCGTCAATGCCCTGAAAGAAGAGCTTTGTGATACTTTTTTCTGTAATTTTTCTGTCTTTCAATCAGTTCCAGATTCGTGGGCTGTGGGGCAGGTTTTTCCAGTGATGCCGATTCACCGCCTGTCAGAGCAACCCCGCCGTGAAGCAACACTTGCTGATCTGACCTGTGACTCTGATGGAAAGCTTGAAAAATTTATTGATACTGAAACCGGGAAATCGAAAAAAACACTGAACGTTCACGATTTAAAAGCCGGAGAACATTATTATTTGGGTGTCTTTCTAACTGGCGCCTACCAAGAAATTTTGGGTGATTTGCACAATCTTTTCGGCGACACCGACGCCGTCGCAGTTTCTATTCATGAAAGTGGATATACCTTAGACCACTATGTACCTGGTGATACGGTGACTGAAGTATTAAGTTACGTTCAATATCGACACTACAATATGGTGGACAATGTTCGGCAAGCAGCAGAAGAAAGCATTCAAAAAGGAACCATCACCAAACAAGAGGCCAAACTTCTAATCAAACATTACGAAGAAGGCCTTTCAGGCTACACCTACCTTGAGGATCCCGAAGCTTAAAGCTAGATCACCCTATTCGGCCAATATCTTTGCTCTATTGGCCAATAGCTCTAGATATTTCTTTTTAGAATCATTCGACATAAAGCTATTTTTGATAATGTTTTTCATTTGCGGAACTGATTCAAGAATTCGGGTGAAGCTATTTGCAATCGACTTCTCAGTCATTTTCAAATTTTTGCCAAGCATTACAAAGTCTATTTTTTTAAGTTTTATTTTTTTTCCATTAACAGTGAGGGCTATTTCCTCTTTATCTTCTTTTAGTAGAATCCGTGTGCTTAGCAAATCATAGGCCGGTGAGAGTTGCATTTCATCCGATTTATTTCGAACTAATGAAAAGTTTTTCAGATGCATATCTGCATTACCAGACAAATAGGAAAATATACTGATATCGAAAAAGGCAATCGCATCAAGACCGGGACTTGATGAGTATTTTAATATCACTTTTCCAGCCTTTTCTATCGAGGTTTCATATTTGTCAGCTGTTAATAGCTCGCTAAGTTGGCAGAAATCTTCTGTCGCTATTTTTACCTTCTTTTGTTCTCGATCAAAGCGTTTTGTGATGTAAGCGAGCTGCCCTGACTTCAAATGAATAAGCCCATGTTTTGCAGTCGTAATTTTTGCAGCCTCTGCCATATGCATTGTCGCATCTTCAACAACAGATATTTCTGGAAATTTGTCTGTGGGCGGCTTAAGAATGAAGTCCCCCCACAATCCAACAATCATTAGTCTGTGACTTGGGTCATCCTTATATTTTTCTAAGTTCACAGATATTTTTTTCTGAACTCCCGTCAGTCCCAAATGATTTGAGATTGATGACTTTGCCATTTCCTCGAGCTTATCGATGCCAAAGTCGACTTTGGGTGGATTCTCTGTACCAAATAATTTTTTGCTACATTTTTTATGATAGTGATCTGTGTATTCAGCGCTATCTAGCGATTGGTAGCATCCAAGACATTTTTGGTGTTCCTTCATAATTGCACTTCTGTATCTGGTGTATCTGGAACAATACTTACATTTCCAATACAGTCTTTACAGGCAAGTAATAAAAGGCCCATTCTATCATTTTTATTAACTTTCCAATTGTCAGTAATAATATTTAATAACCAGCCTTCAGGGATAAGTCCGTCAAAAAATGGAATCATAGTTTTTTGTTCATAGGAATTTGCACGAAGGGGTAGGGTTAGGCTAACAGGTTTTGGATTTGCTGACTTCAAGTACTCACCATCATATCTGAATGAGTAAAGCCCTTCTCGTTGTTCGATAATCCCTGCGAACTCCTCATTGACATAGACTTTGCCTCGTTTGCGTCCTTCGGCCATTATTCAAGATCTCTTTTCAGTGGGATCGGGCCTATAGTATGGCCAAAAAGTCGTAAAATTTGATCCACTTTATCCAGACGTAAAGTCGCCTTGTCATTTTCTAATTCGCGTATAAATCGTAAACCTACGCCGGCCCGCTTCGCCAATTCTTCCTGGGTAAGGTGAGCTTGCTTCCTTCTTGTTTTTATAAATTCTGCTATCTCGCTCATGTTAGTTATTATACCCGATCGGGTATGAAATGAAATAACTTTTGTTGAAACATACCCGATCGGGTATAATTTGTTTAAATTGTTATAATTTATACCCGATCGGGTATAAAAACAAACATCCACCAGACCAAGAGCATGCGCTAGCCAGACTCTTAGACTGACTCTTAGACTGACGATTTGGCGTCAAAGGCATCACGGACGGCAAGGCCAATATTTATCAAGGCCACCATGGTAATAAGTAGGGCTAAACTTGGATACCAAACCAGCCACTCGCTGGTGGTAAAATACTTTTGCGCCTGTCCCATCAGTTCGCCCCAACTGGGCGTTGGCGCGCGCAAGCCCAGGCCTAAATAATCCAATAGCGCCAGGCCCGAAATATTTGCAGCAATGGCAAATGGCGAAAAGGTCACCAATGGGGTCAAAGCGTTGGGGAAGATGTGTTTTGTAATTATTCGCCAATCAGAAGCGCCAATGGCCCTTGCGGCCTCGACATATTCGCGTTTTCGTAACTGTAAAAACTGCGAGCGCATCTGATGATAAATTCCTGTCCAATCAAAAAGAACGCTGAATACAACCAGTAACCACATGCTGGGTTCAAAAATTGAAATTAAAGTAATCAATAGTAACAATTGGGGTGTCATCTCAATTAGCTCGATAAAGCGATTGCCAACAAGATCCGCGCGCCCGCCAAAATAGCCAATCACTGAACCCAGAACCGCACCAATGAGGTAAGAAAACAGCCAAGTGCCAAAAGCATAACCAATCGAATAGCGAAAACCATAAATCAAACGGGTCAGCACGTCTCGTCCCCGATCATCGGTGCCAAACCAATTGTATTTCGACGGAGGCGCCGGATAGTCAGTCGCCCACTTGTTACTTTCAAAAGCATCCCACTGAATAATCGGCCAAGCTGCCCAATCATCCTTTTGAAATTCTAAAGACCGGTAGTCCATTACAAAAATATCTTCGCGGGCAAATTCTGTCGGGTGATATTCGACGACAATTGGTAAGTAGGTTTTACCCCGATAATGCATGATTATCGGCTTACTGTTGGCCCAAAACTCGGCGGTAAAACTAAAAAAGGTAATTAGTATCATGATCCATAACGAAACCATTGCAGTCTTGTTGCGCTTGAATTTTCGATAGCGCTTGCGGGTTAGCTCATTTTTTATAAAAAATCTTTCCATCATTGGAAATCAATCCTTGGGTCAATCATTACATAGACGATATCGCTAAATAATCGACCGATCACCAAAAAGACAGATGATAGAAAAATCATGCCCATGATCACATTGTAATCTCTGGATAAAATCGACTTGTAACTTAAAAGACCAATTCCATCTAACTGAAACATGGTCTCTACGATCAGTGATCCCGCCAAAAAAACTCGGAAAAAACCGCCAAGACCTGTTGCCACCGGAATCAAGGCATTACGAAGCGCATGTTTATACTGCACAATTCTTTCATCCAGACCCTTGGCCCTTGCCGTGCGAATATAGTCCTGCTTGACCACGTCCAACATTGAATTGCGCATCAACATGGTAAGCTCGGTAAAACCACCCATCATGTAGCAAAGCAAAGGCAAAACAAAATGGTGAATACGATCGACTATTTTTCCTGTGAAAGAAAAAGAATCATAGTTGTCGGAATAAAGCATCCCGACCGGAAACCAACTGAAATAACTACCACCCGCAAAAAAAGTTATCAAAAATATGCCTAACACTAAAGGTGGAATAGCATAGCTAACATACAGAAATAATCCGCTGATGACGTCAAATCGGGAACCGGCGCGGACTGCTTTGGCCATTCCCAACGGAATACAAATTAAGTACGTCAAAATCAGCGACGTGATTCCGAATTGCAGCGAAACTGGAAACTTTGAGGTAATCACGTTTAAAACAGGTTCTTGGTAAGTAAAACTTTCGCCAAAGTCCAAACGCGAAAGATTCTTTAGCCAGATCCAATAGCGAACATGGACTGGCTTATCAAAACCGTACTGTTTCTTGAGGGCCTCGATAACTTCGGCATTTACACCGCTATTGGCTTTACCCGACGACGATCCAGAGTCCCCGCCACCACCGGCCGAGCCAAAACGAATGGCCTGTAGCTTTTGTTCAATGGGACTGCCGGGGGCTAAGTTGATGATAACAAATGAAACCAACGTAATGCCAAAAAAAGTTGGTATCATTAAAAGTAAACGACGAAAAATATATATTAACAAAATCAAACCCCGCCTATTCAACCCACCAGTATCTTTCGCCAAAATCATAGTTGTATATGTTTTTCAATTTTTTGATCCGCGAAGAAGTTGCATAATAATAATTTGGATCATTAAATAGAAATGCATAGGGCACATCTTCAGCAATGACTTCATAGACTTTTTTCAACATTGGAATACGCTTACTTTTGTCCATTTCGACGCGGGCCAGGTCGATCAATTTATCGACTTCTGGGTTTTTGTAGCTAATAAAATTTGATCCACCCTTGACGGCTGAAGCTGAATGCCAGATCTGCTTCGGGTCCCACTCGACGCCACCAGACCAGGCTAAACAAACAGCATCAAAGTTTTGCTCGTCTAAAAGTTTTGTAAATGAAGTCCATTCTAAAAATTTAAGCTCGAGATCCACCCCGGCTTTTTTAAGGTCTTCTTTGTAAATAGTCAGATATTTTTCAAAGTCTTTTGACGGAAAAATCAAAGTTATTTTAAGTTCTGTTTTCTTGCCTTCGATTTCCTTATCCAAAATGCCATTTTTGTCAGAGTCCTTCCATCCCGCTTCGGTCAAAAGGACTTGTGCTTTTTTAGGGTCAAACTCGATGACTTTCACTTTGTCAGACGCATGTTCCGATACTTTGTCTGAAGGGCCAGTTGCTGGTTCAGAAAGTCCATAACGAAATTTTTTGATCATCTCCCGACGATTCAAAAGATGGTACAGCGCCAAACGAACTTTTTTGTCCTTAAAAAGAATATTATTCATATTCCAACCAATAAAACCATAGCCTTTTGGCAATTTACTTCGTTCTTTATATTTAATAACCGTTTTTCCGAACGGAGGGCCTTCGGTTCGCTTCGAGTATTGTTCGGCAGTTAATAGGTTATAATCTAATTCACCTTTTTTTAACATTTCCAAAGCCACGTTTTCGTCTTGGACGAAACGCAGATTGATCGTATCAAAATTATAAGATCCCTTTTGCGTAGGATCACTGTTGCCATACCACTTGTCGAATTTCTTTAAGACAATCTTCTGCCCCTTATCAAATTTAGAAACGACATAGGGCCCCGAGCCTACAATTTCACGATTCATTTTATTGGACTTTTCAACATCTGAATAAACATGTTTAGGAATGATAGATAGCCCTGCTGCTGATTCAAAATTCTGAAAATACGGGCTTTTGACATAGAACTTAACTGTGTGTGAATCAATCACTTCCACTTTAGCAAGATTTTCATAATAGGGCCTTTTGGCAGCGGCCTTGTATTTGTCTTCAAAAATCGCATCAAAACTGAATTTAACGTCCTCGGCCGTGATCGGAGTCCCATCATGGAAAAAGGCATTTTTGCGCAGCCAAAAGGTAAACGAATTACCGTCTTTTGCGATCTCCCATTTTTCAGCCAGTCGGGGTACCCATTCATAAGTATCGATATCCCGCTCGGCAAGCGAATCGACTGTCCAAGTTTGTACTTTTGCACCATAAACGTCAGAGTAGGTGATGGGGTGAATGGTTACAGGCTCTGCACCAAGATTGAAGGTGTAAGTTCCACCTTGTGGTGCTTTCGGATTTATCGCGGCAGAAAATGCCGAGCCTACAAAAAAAGTACAAATCGAAAATAATGCCAAGAACCTCATGAAATGACCTCCGAGTCAGAAATGACGTTCTAAAAATTTGTGGCAATTTCTTAAAAGAATCAAGAGTTTACAGAAATATTACTAGCTTGCGCCTTGCGATGTATGGGATTGGAAAATTCACTACAAATCTCAAGGACAAAGGCAAAGGCAATCCATCGCCTAGCCCACAAAATTAAATCTATTGAAAATTAAAAACTAGGCGTTACGAGCGTAACGTTTATCTACAGATTCACGAATTTCAGCACCTTCGATACTCAGACGAGTCCAAGGAATAGCGCGAAGACGCTCAGGCTCGATACTTTCTTCAGTTTCTTCACAGGTACCGTAGGATCCATTTTCAATTCTTGCCAATGCACCTTCGATTTCCATCAACTGGTAGCGCATTCTTTCATGCAAAGTTAGGGTTTCGGCTTCAGCAAGAACTCGCATGGTTTGATCTGCTTCATCACCACCGCGGTCATCATTATTCAAATCGTTTCTAGATTCCTTCACACGATTTAGAATTTCAGCCTTTGCCTCAAGCAATTTCATTTTACACTCTTGAATCAGGTTCCCTGAAAGTTGTGCCATTGTCGCCCCTCCTTAGTTATTCCTACTCATTCGCAATCCGTACTCATTCAGGTTCACGCCTGGATCAAATCCGGTGGCGTTGGCCCCTTTAACACCCAGCTCTCCTGAGCTTTTAGGCGTTAGGTTCCATTTTGGAACTACCGTATTAAATGCACTTGCAAATCGATTTGCAAGAAAAATCTTACAGAACCTTAAAAGAGTTTAACTATACGATTCTGTTTCATATTATTAAAAACGCATACAGATAAATTGCTCCCAAATTCAAATCGCAATGGCAAAACAGAACAGGATTCGACAGTTTTTAATGCTTCCATCCTGTGACACTTAGACCCACAAAGTTGGTTGATGGATTCTAACTATTGGGACCAATTTCAGACCAAAGACCAGACGAAAAACACCATAGCCTGAGACCGCATGTCTTATTGCTCGAAGCTCATACGCATGAGCTGTGCGGGTTTCCAGGTATGATCCAAATTAATCCAAGCCCGATGCCCTTCCCGATCCTCTACCAAAGTCCAGCCATCTTCCCCGCCAAGGTCGCGAAAAGAATCACCCAAAACTGCATTGATCTCGGCCTTTGCAAAATTTTTTCCGGGACCATCAAACAATTGGCTGCGCTTAACCTTTACCTGCAAACAAATAAGCTTGGGCGAAATTTGCGAAAGACGAATCCAGGATTTTTTTCTATCTCGGGAATAGACTTCAAAGAATCCTAATTTTTTATTCCCGGTCCATTTCAAAGGAGTATAGCGGGGCGCCTTTGCAACCACTTGCGACTTTGCAGAGGCCTCCTTATATAAAGAGGCTTCTTTGCTTGAAACGCAAATCGCCAAGGCATCTGATGCCAAAATCCAGCAAATGGAAATAAATATGCAAATCTTCACAACTTAAATTATCTAAGAGTGCTGGGCAAAAAGCGATGCGTCCTAAGCCTAGTTTTGCGAAAAAAAAGGCCTGTGCCCGCTTGGTCTAGGGCTTCAAACTTGAAAGATATGCAAAGATAGCTGGTATTTCTTTCTCAAGATGCGGAAGTGCGATCATGATTTTGGTCGGCCTTTTGCTGGAATAGCCTACGGGGTAGTCGCCGCGCAAAACTCTGGCTGTTAAAAGCTCAAGGCTAGAATCCGCAATGGCAGGGCCGGTGACTCCATCTTGTTTTGCATCAACGCCGTGGCAAGCACTGCATGACGTTTCATAAACAGCCTTGCCTCTTGCAATTAACTGCTCGGCTGTCATGGTCATTGTTGCCGCAGAAGAATCTGTAGATTTTTTTTCAGTACACGAGACCACAAATATCAAAGCTAATGTCATCATTGCTAATATTTGCGGTCTCATAAATACATTCCTTTGCTGGGGCTGCTTTAGATGAACAAAGCCATCACGATCCATATTACAGCAACCAAACCAAAACCACAGCTAATCACTCCCTTGACGGTTTGCAAAGGTCCCAGCTTTCCCTTCATTCCATTGTACTGCAATCCCGCATAAATCAGTGCCAAAACTAGGGCGGCCACACCCACTTTTGAATCGGGGGTTACGGGCGGGGGAAGGTGGGAAGCAGCACCCATGTAAAACAACATCGGAATAGAAAACATCGTGTTCGTCCGCGAAGCTAATAATGCTTTTGCACCAGCACCGGCAGCTTCAGGCAATGCAGCACCACCTTGAGCAACCTGAGCTGCTGAACGCATAACAACCTGTTGTTTTGGCCAAATGATGAACCACACATTCGCCCACATTGACAAAGCTAGCACCGAGCCCAACGAGATCGCAAACCCAGGGCCTGTTCCAAAATATCCAGGATTTCGATGTGCCAACAAACTTAGCATTATCAACCCAGTCACCATCGTCCACATGGCACCCCAGCGAAACCAATACAAAGCCCGCGGAAGTAATTTGGTTAAAACTCCGGATTTGGTTCCTGAGTCGGCTTCCGCCATAAACGAACCTTGAGTAAAGTTGAAATAGTAAAGATGTCCAATCCACACGATTCCAAAGAAATAATGTAACCACCGAGTGACATAAAAAATTCCATCAATACTTAACAACTGAGACATAAAGAACTCCTTCTTTTTTCGATAACTCAAATAAACCTGAGGGACTGTAGTGGGTCAATGCAGCACACTGTGTTTTATATGATGCATTACTTTGGACTTGAAGTGGGTCCAGCAATATAGGAGTCAAAATCACTGCGCATCTCGCCCTGAGTATTATGCACAATTAGCCTAGCGATATAGCGTTTGCCGGTATCGATATTGACCCGAGTCGGTTGCTTTTCGGCACTTTCAAAAAAATGCAAAAATGTCGCTGCTGTGGCTAACAAAACATTTACCAAAAAATTAATTTCATCAGGGGTTTGAATGGGCGTCATCCAACCTGCCTTTAGCCAACGCTTATACAAAATCGTCATCATTTTCATCATTTTCAAGTTGTGGGCTTTGAACAAACCAGCCAATACCGAGTCCTTGCGTCTTAGATAGTACATCTCGCGATGAAAAAATCGATAACGCCAAAACAGTTCATAATTGCGATCAAGCAAATTTAGGGGGTGGACTAACTTGTTGCCCTTTTTTGTTCGCCATAAAGCATACATTTCTTTGCAGAATTGATTGAAGATTTGTCGAATAATTTCTTCTTTATTGGCAAAGTGAAAATAGAGATTACCTGGACTGATGTTCAGTTCTTTGGCGATATGATTTGTCGTTATAGCTACGACTCCGCTTCGATTG
This sequence comes from Streptomyces griseus, assembly GCA_943330705.2. Lineage (GTDB taxonomy): Bacteria > Bdellovibrionota > Bdellovibrionia > Bdellovibrionales > Bdellovibrionaceae > CALQIT02. Next base: position 3,965 of record CALQIT020000057.1, on the reverse strand, counting down.
AATAACTCGATGGAAGTCTGAGCAATTTTGTCTTTGGTCTTCATAAGCAAGTCCAATCGCTGTAATCTGGATATCCTAGGCCGACAAAGACAGACGAACAAAGGCTTTTTCGCGACATTTGTCGGTAAAAAGTTGAATCAATTGGTTTTCTTAATTCATAATAGAAAGAATGGCCGTAAAAAAGAATCTTAGAAAAGCATCCCTAATTGGCACAACCTGCATTTTCGTGGCAGGTCTAGGTTTTCTTTGGCAATTGCGCGAAACCCCCGAGAAAAAAGAAATTCGAAAGCTAACGACTATCGCCGAGACCCGCCGGCATCTTTCAAGTGAATTGGGGCAAAATTTTCAATCCAACCTTTTGCTGCCGAAAGCAACCCTGACCATTGACGGTAAAGTGGTCGATGCAAACATCGAATACACTATCGATTCAGAGTTGCAAAAAGAGGCCGACAAACTTCTGAAGCAGTACAAACCGGATTACGGCGCCATCGTTGTCCTTGACACCACAACTGGTCGGATTCTAGCCATGGCAAGCCAACAAAATCGCGGGAAAGACCTGGGAAATTTAGCCTTACGCGCGACTTTTCCTGCGGCCTCCATTTTTAAAATTGTCACAGCAACAGCGGCACTGGATAAATATAATTTATCCCCAGATACGCTGATTATGTACAATGGCGGCAATCATACTTTGTATAAAAAAAATGTTATGGGCGATGTGGTCAATCGCTGGACCCGAGAAATCACCTTGCGCGACGCTTTCGCCCGATCGATAAATACGGTCTTTGGTAAAATCGCTTTAAATATTTTACAACCTGACGATTTGCATGAATATGCAATCCGCTTTGGCTTTAACAGACTGATCCAAAGCGATATGCCAGTCGATGTTGGCTTTACCGATATTCCCAAAGAAAAAAACTTTCATCTTTCAGAAATTGCGTCAGGATTTAATAAAGTAACCACCATGAGCCCGATCCAAGGTGCGATGATTGCGGCCTCAGTCGCCGAGCTTGGAACGATGAAAGTTCCCTATATTATTGACCGAATCAAAGACCAGCAGGGCAACATTGTCTTTCAAGCCGAACCCGTGAACGCCGCAACCACGATGACCCCGGCCGGCGCTGAAGAACTGAAAATCCTGATGGAAGACACCATCACTCGCGGCACCTCGCGAAAATCATTTCGCGCACTGACTAAAAATAGAAAATTCAATGACTTGGAAATGGGTGGCAAAACAGGATCGTTGACGGGAAATAACCCTGCCGGAAAAACCGATTGGTTTGTCGGCTACGCCATTGGGGAAAACTCAAGACTTGCGGTCGCCGCAATTACGGTCAATGTCAACTATTGGACGGTAAAGTCCTCGTTTCTGGGACAAAGAATGTTTCAATCGCATTTCAAAGAGTACTACAACCAAAAAAGTAAAAAATTCTTCAACGCCAGCAATGTCGAAAAAAATTAAAATGCTTTGCACAGAGTCGCACTTTTGATTCAAGAAAAAATGTATGAAAATCTTGGCTTTAAAAAAGCTGGAATATTCCCAAAGGCTTTTATTTTAGCCAATGGCGAAGTTTCAGATAACCTGACCATGTATCTGGAAGTTTGATTAAATGAGTACTGACACCGCATATAGAAACCAGGCCTGACCGGCTTATTTGATTCAGTTTCACGCCGTAAGATCCTCGGATATCAGCAAGGCATTTTCGAGTTTGGGCTGAGCGCATTGATCTTAACAAATCCCAAAGCGTCCCCGAGAATTTGTCTGTGATTTTTTTGAGCTGCAGTAAAAGTTGAAATAGAACTGCGGCTTCAAATTTTTTCTGCCAATAAGTTTAAAAAGTGACGCGCTCTTGACGGATTTACTCATATTTTTGCCCCTCAGTAATACTGCAATATATAGATTGCAGTATTACTGAGCGTGCTGTGAAAGAACTCTAGTGGAAAGGAGGATGAGACAGCTCTGGGCCCATTTCTACATGACCGGATAAAAGCTTTCATTCCCCATCAGCAAGGCCGCGTATTCAAAATCCATCACATTAGCGACACTTGCAAACGCCGCCGAAGCCATGGAGTGCGAGTTGGTCTATGCGATCAGGCCTGTATAGAATCTGATAAATCCACATAAAATCAAGTACTTGGCTATATTTGGATGAGATCCTAAATCAGTCAAGACGAACTTTCGCCTTCCTTTGAATGAACTCTTTAAGGGCTGGAGGGGGGAGATTGCGAAGATTCCTGCGGAATCTATCATCCCCAAGTTGCCTGTGGGCCTGGCTTATCGTGCTGCGGTTATTGGATATACCGGATATCTGGAAAGACCTGCCTACCCGAACGAGACGGTCTCTTGCGTAAATTTGTTGGATTGAAGCTATATTCGGCGGATTAACGAAACTTCTGTCGTCAGAGATTCTTTACCAAGTCCCGTGTCGATGTCTAGAGTTCCTTGCTGGAATACAATCGACCAGCGGTTATTCTTCTGCAATTGATCTTCTAGTTTTTGCAAAAATTTGGGATCGATTGCGAAGATCTGAATATCGTCGGCGCGGTGAACCTTTTCTGCATTGATTTCTGCGACCAGCAACGTTGGGTTCTTGTAGGTGTAAACTTGGACCTGACGTGCTGCCTTGCTGGCTTTGTGTAGCTTGCGGGCAGCCGGATTGCCGATCTCGATCCACAAATCATAGGTAGAATGAGATCCAATGGCTTGCAAGGCTGGGCCATCTGGATCACCAAGTCCTGCCGGGCTAAACTCAAGACCCTTTTGGTAACTTAAGGCATAGGCCAAAACACGGCAAAGCAAGTAAGCGGCTGTTTCCGACGGATGTTGGGCAATACGAAAGTCCAACGACTGGTAAATTCCTCGATCGATATCTGATAATTCAATTTTAAAGTGATAAAGCATTTCTCTGTTTTCCGGCTGAAAGGAGAATGAACTTATTCGATTTTCTTAGTATGGATAATCTCAGTTGGCGTGACATCAATCACGGTCGCATCCCTTTCTACCGAGGGGTCGGAACGCACTGAACCAGAGGAATAGGCGTAAAAGCCGGAATTAAAAATTTTCGCCGAACCGCGAAGTGCCGCGGATGAAAGTTTAAGCTTTAGAAAAATGGCAATGAGGTGGCGAAATCCTGGAAGAATTAAAAAAATGCCAAAGACGTCGTTGACGATCCCAGGAAAAAATATCAGCAAGCCACCAAGCATGATCAGGGCTCGATGTAGAATTTCACTTTTTGGAAATTGTCCGCCAGCTAGACTCTTTTGCAGCGCCGCTAGAGTGGCTCGGCCCTGCAAACTCATAATAATTAAACCTAAAATGCCTGAGGACAAAGTCAGAAAAAAGAAATCAGAAAAGCTGTAGTGATCAATAAATTTAACGACAATGTAGAGTTCCAAAAATGGGTATGCGATAAACAATAACTTAAACATTATTGAAACTCGAATTCTGCCACAACCGGGCAGTGATCAGAACCTTCGACTTGATCTAAAATATCTGCGGACTTAAGGTTTTTTAGCAAATCTTTCGTGATGCAGATGAAATCAATCCGCCAACCGCGGTTTCCCAATCTGGCCATCTCCCGATACGACCACCAGGAATAGCGATCCTTCACTCCCGGGTGAAAATGACGAAAAGTATCGACAAACCCCAAATCGAGAAACGAAGTCAGCCATTCTCTTTCTTCGGGTAGAAACCCAGACTGTGAAGAAAGTCTTACCGGATCATAGACATCGATTTCATGATGAGCCACATTGTAGTCGCCAACAACGACAATGGATTTACCGTTTTTTATCTGCAATTGGACATGGGTATTGAAGTCCTTTAAAAACCGCTGTTTAAATTGATGGCGCTCATCCCCTGAGCCACCATTTGGAAAATACATATTATACAAAATAAAGTGCTCAAATTCGGTAACAACAAAACGACCTTCTGAGTCATACTCAGGAATATCTATGCCTAGGGACACCTT